>QFNA01000131.1 GCA_003248395.1 Citromicrobium sp. | reverse complement strand
GCGAAAAAGTCGTCGCCCGGGTCGATGGTATCGGAAAGCAGTTCCGGATCGAAGCCCCATTCGCCGAAGTTCATGGTGGGCAGCGGCGTTTCCTCGGCTGCGGCAGCCGTGTCCTGCGCCGCAGCGGGCACGGCGACAAGCAGTGCAAGCGCCGAAGCGCCAGCGGCAAAGATCGATTTGGTCATGGTTGTCAGTCTCCCCGGACAATAGCTGGCCCGGCGCGCCTCGCGCGCACGCGACCTGTTGCAGGCTGAGTAGCAAATTGCGTCGCAGGGAGTCACCGTTCGTCGGAACGAGACTCCGATTGGTCGAGAATTCAGGCCTTTTCGAGCCCGAATTGGAGTGCCGCAAGTCTCGCATAGAGGCCGCCTCGCGCGGACAGGTCGGCGTGCGTGCCCTGTTCCACGATGCGCCCGTCTTCCATCACGACGATCCTGTCGGCGGCGCGCACGGTGGCTAGACGGTGGGCGATCACCAGCGTCGTGCGGTTCTCCATCAGGTGTTCGAGCGCGTCCTGCACGAGCCGCTCGCTCTCGGCATCGAGGGCGCTGGTCGCCTCGTCGAGAAGCAGGATCGGCGCATCGCGCAGCAAGGCGCGGGCGATGGCGAGGCGTTGGCGCTGGCCGCCCGACAGCTGTGTCCCGTCCTCGCCAAGATGCGTGTCGAGACCTTCGGGCAGCGCGGTAAGGAATTCGGCGGCATTGGCCGCGCGCGCTGCTGCGACGATGGCATCTTCGCTCGCATCCCAATTGCCATAACGCAAATTGTCGCGGGCGCTGGCCGAGAACAGTATGCCCTCTTGCGGGACAAGCGCGATCCGCTCCCTGATGACCGCTGGATCGGCGCTGGTCAGCGGGATGCCGTCGAGCCGGATCGTTCCTGCCTGCGGATCGTAGAACCGCTCGGCAAGCTGGAACACCGTCGATTTCCCGGCACCCGAAGGGCCGACGATGGCCACGGTTTCGCCCGGTTCGACCTCGAGATTGAAATCGACCAGCGCAGGGCTCTCGAGCCGCGTCGGATAGCGAAACGAGACGTTGCGGAACGACAGGCTCCCGCGCGGAGGTTCGGGCAGGGCCTGCGGCTTGGCGGGCGGGGCAATTGCGGGCTTCTCATCGAGGAGTTCGGACAGCCTACTCGCCGCCCCGGCAGCGCGGAGCAGATCGCCGACGACCTCGGTCAATGCGCCGAAACTGCCCGCCACGATCGCGCCGGCAAAGACGAAAGCGCCGATCGTGCCGCCCGAAATCTCCCCCGATTGCACCAGTACTGCACCGCGCCAGAGCAGGACCACGATCGCACCGAAAATGAGCGTAATCGCCAATGCTGTCATGGCTGCGCGGATGATGATGCGGCGGCGGGCGGTTTCGAATGTCTGTTCGACTGCCTCGGCAAACCGGTCACCCTCACGCCGCTGCTGTCCGAATGCCTGGACGATCTTCATGCCCGAGAGGACCTCGGTGACCATCGCCCCGACATCGGCGACGCGGTCCTGGCTCGATCGGCTGATCCTTCGCAGCTGGGCTCCGAATATCGCGATCGGCAACATGACGAGCGGAATGCCGATCAGGATGTAGACGGCAAGCTGTGGCGCCAGCCAGAACAGATAGCCCGCTGCGAGCACCACCATGATGGCATTGCGCAGGGCCACCGACACCGTACTGCCGACGACCTGCTCGATGATCGCCGTGTCGGACGTCATGCGGCTGGAGATTTCCTTGGGGCTGTTCTCTTCGAAAAAGGACGGTGACAGGCGGAGCAGATTACGGTGCACCTTGCGGCGGATGTCGGCCACCACTCGCTCGCCGAGCCAGCTGACGAAGTAGAAGCGCATTGCGGTGAAGCCGCCAAGCACGACGACCAGGCCGAGGAGATAGCGGAACCATCGCCCGATATCGCCATCCGTATTGGCAAAGCCGCGATCGATAATCAGCCGCAGCGCGCTGGGCAGGGCAAGCGACATGATCGTCGCCGTCACCAGTAGCGCGATAGCTGCCAACAGGATCTGTAGCGGATAGGCCCTTGCCGCATCCCACACCATTTTGAGCGCGCCGAAAGAACGCGTCTCGGCGGGTTCGCCGTTCTGACTTTCGTCACGACTGCTACCGAAGCGCCAGCGGGGTTTTTCCTGCTCTTCTTGGTCGGTGCCGCTATCCATGCGGCCCAACTAGACTCGCAATGTGCCAAAATCCACAGTTGCGAGGCGCATTGCGGCACTTTCCCCGCCTTTGTGCATTGCACAACGCAACCTGAAAGGTCACATTGGCAGCCTGAAATCAGACCCCGCGCTGCGGAAATTCGCGCGATTGTTGAGGGAAAACCATGCTTTACCAGACTTACGAATTACAGCGCAGCTGGCTCTCGAGTGCTAGCGCCTGGGCCTCGATCAGCGCCGAAATGCTGTCCAATCCTGCGCTCCCGATGGGCTATATGGGCATTGGCCCGATGACCGCGAGTGCGCTCGAAGTGTTTGCCCATGCAACTGCGACCTATGGCAAGCCCGCGTGGAACATCGACTTCGTCGAAGTCGATGGCGAACCCGACCCCGTGATTGAATCGACCGTGGTCAACCGCCCGTTCGGCGACCTCAAGCGGTTCCATCGGCAGGGCCTGCCCGAAGATGCACCCCGCCTGCTGATTGTTGCTCCGATGAGCGGGCATTACGCGACACTGTTGCGCGGAACCGTCGAACGGATGCTGCAGAATTATCGCGTCTTTGTGACCGACTGGGCCGATGCGCGCAATGTGCCGACGAGCGAAGGCGATTTCGATCTCGACGATTATATCGATTACGTGATCGGGTTCCTCGACTACATCGGACCGGATGGCAACGGACGGGGCGCGCATGTGATGGCAGTGTGCCAGCCGTCGGTTCCGGTCTTCGCAGCCACGGCGATCATGAATCGCGACGACCATCCCTGCACACCCGCGACACTGACCATGATGGGCGGACCGATCGACACGCGGTGTTCACCCACCACGGTCAACGACCTTGCAATGGAACGGCCGATTTCATGGTTCCAGCACAATGTCATCGCGACGGTGCCGATGCAGTATCGCGGTTCGGGGCGGAAGGTCTATCCGGGCTTCATGCAACTGGCGAGCTTCATGAGCATGAACCTCGGCAGCCATATCATGAGCCATTACGAGATGTTCAAACACCTCACCGAAGGCGACGACGCCAGCGCCCAGGCGACCAAGGATTTCTACGACGAATATCGCAGCGTTTGCGACATGACCGCCGAATTCTATTTGCAGACGGTCGAGGAAGTGTTCCAGAAACACTCGCTTCCGAACAACACCTTCATGCATCGCGGCAAGCGGATCGACCTTGGCGACATCACCGAGACGGCTCTGCTCGCCATAGAAGGAGAGCGCGACGATATTTCAGGCTTGGGCCAGACCCGTGCCGCGCTCGAGCTGACGCCAAGCCTCGATGTCTCCAAAAAGCGCTACTACATGGCTGAGGGCGCCGGGCATTACGGCATCTTCAATGGCAGCAAATGGCGCGGCAAGATCGCGCCAGTAGTAGAGGAATTCATCGCCGCGCACGGGTGATGGGGCGGACGTCAGCTTTGTAAGGATCAAGAGCGGACTTCCAGCTAACTAATCACCCCAACCGCGCCGCATGCCACGCGACGTGATCGGCCATGAAGGTCGAGATGAAGAAATACGAATGGTCGTAGCCGTCCTGCATGCCGATCTCTGGCTTCATGCCTGCTTTCGCGCAAGCCAGTGACAGCGATCCCGTGCGCAACTGTTCTTCGAGGAACTGGTCGGCCGTGCCCTGATCGACCAGGATGTGATCGTGGCGGGCGCCGTCCTCGATCAGCGCCACGGCGTCGTACTGCCGCCAGAAATCGCGATCATCGCCGAGGAAGCGCGAGAATGCCTTTTCGCCCCAGGGGACGCGCGAAGGGGCAACAATGGGTGAAAATGCGCTGACCGAACGGAACCGCTCGGGCTCGCGCAGGGCAAAGGTCAGCGCGCCGTGGCCGCCCATCGAATGGCCGGTGATCGACTGGCGCGACAGATCGACCGGGAAATTCCGGGCTATGAGTGCGGGCAATTCGATCTCGATATAGCTGCGCATCCGGTAATGCTTCGACCATGGTTCCTGCGTCGCATCGACGTAGAACCCCGCACCCTTGCCGAAATCGTATTCTTCTTCCTTGTCGGCGACACCGGGCCCGCGGGGCGAGGTGTCGGGCGCGACGAAGATGATGCCATGCTCGGCGCAGGCTGCGCGATATTCGCCCTTTTCGGTGACATTGGCGTGCGTGCAGGTCAGGCCGGACAGATACCAGAGCACGGGCAGCTTCGCCCCCTCTTCATGCGGAGGGACGAAGAGCGAAAAGGTCATTTCGGTGCCGGTCGCTTCGGATTGGTGCGAACAGACGAATTGCTCGCCTCCGTGCGACTTGTTTTGCGACAGGTAATCGAGGGTCATTGGGCATCCTGCGTGGGAATGGCGGAAACCAGCGGCTCATGGCCCCAATGATGCAGCAGGTCGAGGAGGTCTGCGCCCGAAAGCCCGATTGTCGCGGTGTTTCGTAGCGGATGGACGTTGACGCGGCTCGCGGT
>QFNA01000130.1 GCA_003248395.1 Citromicrobium sp. | reverse complement strand
AGCCATCGTCATGGGCAGCCAGTCGGACTGGCCGACGATGAAACGCGCCGAGGACGTGTTGAGCGAGCTGGGTGTCGAAGCCGATGTCCGCATCGTCTCCGCCCATCGCACGCCGGAGCGGATGTACGACTTCGCCAAGGGCGCCGCTGCCGAGGGTTTCGAGGTCATTATCGCAGGCGCGGGTGGTGCCGCTCACCTGCCGGGCATGGTTGCAGCGCTGACCCACGTTCCGGTCCTCGGCGTGCCGGTGCAATCGCGTGCCCTGTCCGGCGAGGACAGCCTCCTGTCCATCGTGCAGATGCCGGCCGGCATCCCCGTGGGAACGCTGGCAATCGGTGAGGCGGGCGCAACCAATGCGGGGCTTCTGGCGGCAGCAATCCTGGCCAATCACGATGCCGGATTGTCCGACCGGCTGCAGGCGTGGCGCAAGGCGCGCAGCGAGGCGGTAGCCGAGAGGCCGCAGGACTGATGCTGCCACGCGGCGCGACGATCGGCATTCTCGGGGGCGGGCAGCTTGGCCGGATGATGGCGGCAAGCGCAGCGCGATTGGGATATCGCTGCCTCGGCTATGCGCCCGATGGCGACAACGTTTCCGCCCAGCTGAGCGCAGGGTTTACGAGCGCCTCATGGGACGATAGTGCGGCAATCGCGCACTTCGCCGCGCAATGCGACGTGATCACCTGGGAATTCGAGAATGTCCCCGTGGCCACCGCGCGCGCGATACCGCACGACCGGATATTTCCAGACCCGATTGCGCTCGAAACCGCGCAGGATCGCCTGAACGAGAAGGCGTTTGTCGAGGGGCTGGGCGGGAATACGGCCGCCTATGCGAAAGTGGACACGGCGGAAGATCTCGCCGATGCGGTGGATCGGCTGGGTGCGCCCGGCATCCTGAAGACGCGGCGCGAAGGGTATGATGGCAAGGGCCAGTGGCGGATCGGAAATGCGCTCGAAGCCGAAGGCCTGAAGCTGCCCGACACGCCTTGTATTTACGAAGCTTTCGTCGAATTCGATGCCGAATTCTCGGTCATTCTGGTGCGCAGTCGCGAGGGGGACGTGCGGTTCTGGGATTCGACCCGCAATGTCCATGACGACGGCATTTTGGCGGCATCGCATTTTCCTGCAGGCGACACGGTAGCCGGCCAGGTGGCCGAAGCGCGCGCGCTGGCACGCAAGGTGGCCGATGCGCTGAATTATGTCGGTGTGCTGACGCTGGAATTCTTTGCAACGCGCAAGGGGCCGGTGTTCAACGAGATGGCGCCGCGGGTGCATAATTCGGGGCACTGGACGATCGAGGGCGCGGTCACGAGCCAGTTCGAGAACCATGTGCGCGCGGTGGCCGGTTTGCCGCTGGGCGACACTCGAACCGTTGGACAGAAGGTGACGATGACCAACATAATCGGCACCGACATCGTGGATGCGCAGGCGCTGCTGAACGAGACGGACGTGCATGTGCATGATTATGGCAAGGCCGAAGTCCGCGAGGGACGCAAAATGGGCCATGTGACGCGGCTCACACGCTGATGGGCCTGTTCCTGATCTACGCCCGCGCAGCCAATGGCGCGATCGGCAAGGAAGGCAGGTTGCCGTGGCACCTTCCCACCGACCTGAAGCGGTTCAAGGCGCTGACGATGGGCAGCCCGATGATCATGGGGCGCAAGACTTTCGAGAGCCTGCCGGGGCTGTTGCCGGGTCGCCGCCATATCGTGCTGACGCGCAAGGAACGGTGGGATTCGACAGGGGCGGAAATCGCCCGCAGTGTCGATGAAGCGCTTGATCTGGCCCGTAGCACCGATGAAAAGATCGCAGTGATCGGAGGCGCCGCGATTTTCGATGTTTTCATGCCGCTGGCCGACCGGATCGAGCTGACCGAAATCCACCGCGAGTTCGACGGCGATGTCTTCATGCCGCCGCTCGGCCCCGGATGGGAAGTAACCGCACGCGAAGACTTCGGGGCGGAAGGCGACCGGCCACCATATTCCTTCCTCACCTACACGCGCATCGGCGAGACGGCTGCGTGAAGCGCAAGGTCGGCATCGGCATTGCCGTGCTGGTGATTGCAGCACTGGTCGCGTTCTTCGCCATCGGTCCGCGCTGGGCCGAAGAATCGATGAACCGGATCGATGGCGAGCCGCTGATCGCGGTATCGCCCGAAGCCGAAGCGCTGCATGCCACACTGACAATCGTCGACCTGCATTCGGACACGCTGCTGTGGGACCGCCACCTGACCGAGCGGAGCGGACGCGGGCATATGGACCTCCCGCGCCTGCGAGAGGGCAATGTCGCGCTGCAGGTATTTTCCAGCGTCACCAAGACCCCGCGCGGGCAGAATTACGATTCCAACTCTGCCGACACCGACAACATCACCGCACTGATGGTCGGGCAGTTGCAGCCGATACGCACCTGGGGATCGCTGCTGGAGCGGTCGCTCTACCATGCGCAGAAACTTGACCGCGCTGTTGAGGAAGAGCGTGACACACTGTTCCAGATCCGCGGCGCCGAAGATGTCGACCGCCTGCTGCGCAGCCGCACAAGTGGTCGCGATGCCATCGGCGCGCTGTTCAGTGCCGAGGGGCTGCAGAGCCTCGAAGGCGATCTGGCAAATCTGGACGTGCTCTACGATGCGGGCATGCGCATGGCGGGGCTGACTCATTTCTTCGACAACAACCTTGCGGGCTCGATGCATGGCGAAGAAAAGGGCGGGCTGACGACGATGGGGCGCGAGGCGATCCGACGGATGGAGGCGATGGGCATGGTGGTCGACATCGCGCATTGCAGCCACCGATGCGTGGCCGACATCCTCGCCATGGCGCGGCGTCCGGTCGTCTCCAGCCATGGCGGCGTGCAGGCGACCTGCAACGTCAACCGCAACCTGACCGACGAAGAAATCCGCGGTGTCGCGGCGACCGGCGGGATCATCGGCGTGGGCTACTGGGAAGGCGCGGTGTGCAGCACCGACCCGCGCGCCACGGCCAGGGCGATGAAGCATATCCGCGACTTGGTGGGGATAGAACATGTCGCGCTGGGCAGCGACTATGACGGCGCGGTCACCGTGCGGTTCGACACCAGCGAGCTGACACAGGTGACGCAGGCGCTGATGGACGAAGGCTTTTCGCAAAGTGATATCCGCGCCGCGATGGGCGGCAATGCGCTGCGTGTCCTGCGCGCCGGGATCGAACCGATGGGGGCAACGCCATGAGGTTTCTCGACCATCGCGATCCGCTGCCCGAAAGCCTGCGTGGTGCAATCGTTGCGCTGGGCAATTTCGACGGCTTCCACCTCGGCCACCAGGCGGTGGCGCGCGAGACGATCGAATGGGCGCGCGCCGAGGGGCGACCGAGCATCATCGCCACCTTCGATCCGCATCCGGTGCGCCATTTCAAGCCCGATGCAGAGCCCTTCCGCCTGACCACGCTGGAGCAGCGGCAGGAGCTTTATCTCGCCGCCGGGGCCACCGCGATGCTGGTGTTCCACTTCGACGGCACGCTGGCGGGAACGACCGCGGAAGAGTTCGTACGCGACCTGCTAGGCGCGAGATTAGGCGCGAGAGGCGTCGTGACCGGGCGCGACTTCACCTTCGGCAAGGCGCGAGGCGGCAATTTCGAGCGGCTGGTCGCGCTTGGCCACGAGGTCGGGATCGAAGCGCGGGCAGTCGCGCCGGTTCTTGATGGCGGCGCGCCAGTCTCCTCCAGCCGGGTGCGTGACGCGCTGCGCGAAGGCGACCCGCAGGAAGCCGCCCGCCTGCTCACCCGCCCCTTCGCCATTCGCGGCGTGGTGGAACATGGCGACAAGCGCGGGCGGGACATCGGCTATCCCACTGCGAACCTTTCGATCGAGCACTACCTCCGACCCAAATACGGCATCTACGCGGTGACGGGGCGCATCCTTGCCACGGGGCAAGAGCTGAAAGGTGCGGCCAATATCGGCGTGCGCCCGCAGTTCGAACCGCCCAAGGAATTGCTCGAACCCTATTTCTTCGATTTCTCCGGCGATCTGTACGGGCAGGAAATCGAGGTCGGCTTCCACCACTTCCTCCGCGGTGAGGCGAAGTTCGATTCGCTCGATGCGCTGGTGGCGCAGATGGAGAAGGATTGCGAGGAAGCTAAACGTCTTCTCGCCTGACTCGTCAGCAGACATCCAATCGCAAGTGCGAAACACTTTCCTACGGCGCGCAATTCCTCTAGCGGCGGCACCCTATGCCAGAAAGCGACCAGACACAGCGCGATTACCGGGATACCGTCTTCCTGCCGAAGACCGATTTTCCCATGAAGGCCGGCCTCCCCCAGAAGGAGCCGAAGCTCCTCGCGCGCTGGCAGGAAGAAAACCTCTACCGGCAATTGCGCGAGGAACGGCAGGGGCGCGAGAAGTTCATTCTCCACGACGGCCCGCCCTATGCCAATGGCGACATGCATATCGGCCATGCGCTGAACCGCATCCTGAAGGATATGGTGGTCCGCAGCCAGACGCTGCTGGGCAAGGATGCGCCCTTCGTGCCCGGCTGGGACTGCCACGGCCTGCCGATCGAATGGAAGGTCGAGGAACAGTACCGCAAGAAGAAGAAGGACAAGAAGGCCGTCCCCGCGGCGGAGTTC
>QFNA01000129.1 GCA_003248395.1 Citromicrobium sp. | reverse complement strand
CAGCAGCATCTGCGCCTTGCGCTGTCCGGCAGAGGTGTCGTCACCGGCGAAACTGTCGAAATCGCCGCCACTCACCGCGTCACCGTCGGGATTGGCCAGCACCAGTTGCGCCCAGGCCAGGCTGCCCTCGTCGACGAGTTCGCTCCAGCGCAGCGCGTCGCGCTCCAGCCCGGCAGTCAGCATCGATGCGACCAGCCGCCCTGCGTCCTCTGCCGCGTCATCGATCGGCGTCAAACGTGCGGTGGCATAGGCGGTCAGCACCAGTCTGCCATAGGCATCGTCGTCATCGCCCCAGATATCGCGAATGGCTGCCAGCCTGCCCGCCGGTGTCGGCTCGACATAGGCCGCGCGCAGCCGTGCGGCGGTCGCGATGCCCGGATCTTCGCCGATCTGTTCGCGGTCCGCGTAAATCTGCGAATAGAGATCGACCAAAGCCGAAGACGACAGAATGCCGGAGGATGCGGCAACGTCGGCGCCGCGCAGCCGCTGGCTGAACGGCAGAGCCGGGATCGTCGCACTCGCCTTGAGGAAATAGGGGTCGAACCGCGCCGCGAGATTTTCGGGGATCGGTTCGCCCAGCGCGTTCGCCAGCGCGAAACGCCAGGGCGTCATGTCCTCGATATCGTCCCACTCGATCGTGACCGCACGGCGACCCTCGCCCGCCGCCCCGGCGAAACGCTGCGCAAGCAGCACGTCGATCGGATCGCCTTCCGTGCGGCTCTGCAGCCGGCGCAATTCGTTCTGCGCGCGCTGTGCTTCGCCGGCATATGCGGCGCAAATGCTTTCGAGCATCCGCCACCGTTCGTCCTCGCGCCCGCTGCGCGCCAGCCGCACTGCGGGGCAGGCACCGACGATGTCCCCCGTGCCGACATAGGCGTCGATTGCCGCGTCGAGCAGGCCGTTGGTGTAGTCGACGGTGTCGACATCCTGCGCCAGCGCCCGCGCGGCGGCATGTTCGCCCATGCGGTTGAGTGCGCGTGTGCGCAGCGCCGCGAATTCGACCGGGTCCATCCCCTCAGGGGCGGCAAGCCTGCTGGCGAGCGCGCGGCGGAGCAGGATGTGCCCCCAGCGCGAAACGACTTCGCCGTCCAGCCCTTCGAGCGCCGCCCTCACTAGCGGCGCGGGCTGGTTGGCCAGCGATCCGGTCGGCAATCCGCCTTCCTGCGGATCGATGAGGCCGACGCGCTCGGTCGAGCGGCGCGCCGCGGGAGGGATGTCCGATTTGGGTTTCAGGCCGAACAGTTCGTCGAGCTCGCTCGTCGACATCGATTCGAGTTCGCGCACCGACGGAATATCGTCGAGATCGACACCCGATGTGTCGACGGGCGCGACCGGCGCTGGCGCAGTCGCGGTCGGCAGCGGCTGCACCACTGCCCCATCCGGGTCTTCGGCGGGTGCAGGGACGGGCTCGGCGAAGGCGAGCCCACGCCCGGCGGCAGCAGGCTTTCGGGCGAATTCTGCGCGATCACCACCGTCGAGGTCAGCGCCAGCGCCGCCCCGCTCATCAATATTGCGCGCCTCACTTGACGGACTCCGGCACTTCGATCTCCTGCACGATCGGACGCAACGGCTCTTCGCCCCCATCGATCCATGCGATCACGAGCAGCGCGACGACCGCCAGAGCAACGATCCCCAGTGTCCGCGGGCGTTTGAGAGCCAAGTTTTTCGTATCCTCGTCCAACAATCGGATGTCTTGCCCGCGCCCTAGCGCATCTATAGGCCCAGCGGCAATGAGCAACGCGCAACCCCTTGCCAGCCGCACCGATCTGATCCGCCGGATCGATCGCCCGATCGTGCTCGTGGGCCTTATGGGCGTCGGCAAATCGACCATCGGGCGGCGGCTCGCAACTGCGCTCCGGCGCGACTTCGTCGATGCCGACGAAGCAATCGAACGCGCCGCCAATCGCACTATCGCAGAGATTTTCGCCGCGCATGGCGAAGGCTATTTCCGCGATGGCGAGCGCCGCGTCATTGCCCGGCTGATCGCCGAAAGGCGCGGAGTGATCGCGACCGGCGGCGGCGCCTTCGTCGATCCCGAAACGCGCGCGCTGATCCTGCATCAGGGGATTGCGATCTGGCTCGACAGCGATCTTGCCACGCTCGTCGAACGCACTTCGCGCAACGACAATCGCCCGCTCCTGCGCAATGGCGACCCGGAGGACATCCTGCGCAATCTGCAACAGACCCGCGCACCTTTTTACGGCGAGGCACAGATTCACGTTAAGACCGACAATGGACCGCACGATGCGACGGTGCACAGAATTCTGGAGGAGCTCGACGCATGGCTGTGATCGACGTCGCCCTAGCCGGACGCAGTTACGAAGTTCGCATCGCACGCGATCTGATTGCGCGTGTCGGAGAAGAGGCCGCGCCTTTCCTGCGCAAGGACACCGTGCCGGTCGTCGCGGACGTCAACGCGCGGCGCCATTGGGGCGATGCCCTGGAGACTTCGCTTGCCGCCACGGGCAAGACGGCGCGCTGGTTCGACGTGCCATCAGGCGAAAGCTCGAAAAGCTGGCAGGGGCTGGCTGCCCTCACCGACTGGATGCTGGCAGAGGGGGTCGAGCGCGGCGACCATGTGCTGGCACTCGGCGGAGGCGTGGTCGGCGATCTCACCGGATTCGCCGCAGCCATTCTCAAGCGCGGCTGCGGTTTCGTCCAGATACCCACCACCCTGCTCGCGCAGGTCGACAGTTCGGTCGGCGGCAAGACCGCGATCAACACCGGTGCGGGCAAGAACCTTGTCGGTGCCTTCCATCAGCCGTCGCTGGTCCTCGCCGATCTTGCTGCGCTCGACACGCTGCCCGATCGCGAAATGCGCGCCGGCTACGCCGAGGTCCTCAAATATGGCGTGCTCGGCAATGCCGCCTTCTTCGACTGGCTCGAAACCAGCGGTGCCAGCGTTGTTGCACGGCAATCGCAAGCGCTTGAACGCGCCGTCGCCACGAGCGTGGCCGAAAAGGCCAAGATCGTCGCCGAGGACGAACGCGAGACGAGCGGCAAGCGCGCGCTGCTCAATCTCGGTCACACCTTCGGCCACGCGCTCGAGGCCGAAACCGGCTTCGGCGATCGCCTGCTTCACGGTGAAGCCGTCGCGCTCGGCATGGTCCTCGCCGCGCGCTATTCCGCGCGCAGGGGCATGACACGCGACGATGTCGCCGCGCGCATTACCGCCGCCGTCGATGCCGCGGGCCTGCCCTCGGAAATCGCCTCTCTCGAACTCGATTGCGACGGAGCGCGGCTCGCCCGGCATATGCTCCATGACAAGAAAATGGACGCCGGGAGGCTGCCGTTCATTCTCCTGGAAGACATCGGCCGAGCTGTCGTCACCAACGATGTCGCACTCGACGACGTCGCTGCATTTCTCGACGAAGAGTTGCAGGCGCATTGAAGTTTCGCAGAAGAGGTCCGAACGATGATCGACGTCAGGCCGGCCTCGACGAGCTTTGCGCTGGATGTGTCGGGATTATCCGGACCCGACGTAACGCTGTTAGGGGCGTGGGAGGACCGGAACCTGATCGCCATCGGCGCGCTGAAACGGCTGGGTGGCCGCAGTGCGGAACTGAAGTCTATGCGCACCTTGCCCGACCATCTGGGAAAGGGCGCGGCGCGCGGCATACTCGAAGCGTTGATTGTCCATGCGCGATCCGAAGGGCTCGTGAAGCTCTCTCTCGAAACCGGCACGAGTATCGCATTCCAGCCAGCAATCGCGCTGTATCTTTGCCACGGCTTTACCGAAGGGCCCGGGTTCGCAGACTACGCCAATGGACCGCACAACCAGTGCTATCACCTCGATCTCTAGGCTGTCTTAATGCCTAGCTGGCGAGCGGTTTGATCCGGGCGACCTTGTCCCCGGCCTTTGCCTCGCATTCGGCCAGCATCGCATCATGTTCGGCAAACAGCCGCTCGATCGCTGCGCGCTGGTCCAGCAATTTATAGGCTATGCCCGGCGCGAGGCTTTCGCCGTCACCGATCTTTCCGAGGATACTGGCGAGGTCGCTGACCGTCGCTTCCTCGGGCGTCTTGAAATAGTGCCCCCGGCTATCGAAAAAACCGGTTCCCCTGTGTGCCATCGTCCTGAACTCCTGCGCTGCGTCCAACAGAAGCGACTCGAAGGAAGTGATAGTCCCGCGAATATGCCACGGTCTCCAGCGAATTTACCACGTTTTGCGCAATTTCGGCTTGCCGCGAAAGATTGCTGCGCAGGTGCGCAGCAAATCTCCGCCTCGCCTTTGCGAAACCTCGTTATTCGAGTTCGAGAATAACCTCGTCGACCGCCAGGCTGTCGCCCTCGCCGAAGTTGATCCTGGTTACGGTGGTCTGTTTTTCGGCACGGAGGATGTTTTCCATCTTCATCGCCTCGACCGTGGCGAGCGGCTGCCCGGGCTGGACTTCCTCGCCCTCGCCAACATGCAGCTTGACCAGCAGGCCCGGCATCGGCGCCAGCAGCACCTTGGACAGATCGGGCGGTTCCTTCTCGATCATATGCGAGGCAAGATGCGCGATCCGAGTCTGCAGGATGCGCAGCTGGTGCGTGCCGCCGCGCGTCGTCAGCCTATAGCCGGTGCGCGTCGGCTTGAGCTGAATGCCAAAGTTCGCGACCGCCTCGGCATCCTCCTCCGCGCTGTCGAACAGCGACACCGAGATATGCCGCTCGCCCGGCGTATAGGCGGTTTCCAGGATCACCGGCTCGCCGTCGACCGTCACCGACGTCTCTTCCAGACGCACCTGATGCGTGGTCGAGCTTTCCTCCCGCTCGCCGATCCGCACCGTCCAGTCGCCCGGAGCATAGAGATCGTCCGACAACTGCCCCTCGATCCTGCGCGCACGGTCGGCATCGGCCGTCGCGATCAGTCCGCCCACGGCAGCCAGCACGCGCGTCAGCCGCTCGTCGGCCGGCGCGCCTTCGAAGCCTTCGGGATATTCCTCCGCGATGAAGCCGGTGGTCAGTTCGCCAGAACGGAAGCGCGGGTGCTGCATGATGGCGCTGAGGAAATCGACATTGTGTCCCAGCCCCTCGATCTCGAACGCATCGAGAGCCTGCACTTGCAGATCCGCCGCTTCGTCGCGCGTTGCGCCCCAGGTGACGAGCTTGGCGATCATCGGGTCGTAGAACATCGACACCTCGCCGCCTTCGAACACGCCATCGTCGACGCGGACGCCGTCCACACCGCGGCGGCCATTGGCATCGCCATCGTCGCTCCAGGGCTCGACCGGCGGCTGGTACCGCACGAGGCGGCCGGTGCTGGGCAGGAATCCGCGATAGGGGTCTTCGGCATAGACGCGATTCTCGATCGCCCAGCCGTCGATCTTTACATCGTCCTGCGTGATCTCAAGCTTCTCGCCAGCGGCCACGCGGATCATCTGTTCGACCAGGTCGACCCCGGTGATCGCCTCGGTGACGGGATGCTCCACCTGCAGGCGGGTGTTCATTTCGAGAAAGTAGAAGCTCTCGCCGGTCTTGTCCGCGCCGCTGACGATCAGTTCGACCGTGCCCGCGCTGGAAGGGCGACGGGGCTTCTTCGACCACCTTCTGATGGCGCCGCTGGATCGAGCATTCGCGCTCGTTGAGGTAGATCACATTGCCGTGCTTGTCGCCGAGTATCTGGATCTCGATATGACGCGGGTCTTCAATGAACTTCTCGATGAAGACACGGTCGTCGCCGAAGCTGTTCAGCCCTTCGCGCTTCACGCTCTCGAAGCCTTCGCGCACGTCCTTTTCGCTATAGGCGAGGCGCATGCCCTTGCCGCCGCCGCCCGCGCTGGCCTTCATCATCACAGGGTAGGTAATGTCGTTGCTAATCTCGACCGCATGGTCGGTATCGCGGATCTCGCCGACGAAGCCGGGCACGACATTCACGCCCGCCTCGCGCGCGATCTTCTTCGATTCGATCTTGTCGCCCATCGCCGCAATCGCCTCGGCGGGCGGGCCGATGAAGGCGATGTTCTCCTTGGCCAGCGCCTCCACGAAGCTCGCTCGTTCGGACAGGAAGCCATACCCCGGATGCACCGCCTCGGAGCCGGTCTGCTTGCACGCCGCGATGATCTTGTCCGCGACCAGATAGCGCGCGGGCGTCGGCATCCGAATAGACCGCCACGGTGGCGATCCCCATGCGCCGCGCCGTCTTGATGACGCGGCAGGCGATTTCCCCGCGGTTGGCGATCAGGATCTTTGAGAACATCAGTTGGGAAACTCCAGGTACTTATTCAGCTCGGCGGTCCGCTTTTCGGTCATCGACTCGAGGCAATTCGCCCTGACCAGCGGCATGATCGAACCTCCGAGATAGCGGTTCGTTTCGAGTTCGCATTGCGCGTCGCGATAGGCAAGCCAAGCGCGCTGGCTGGCCAACAGTTCGGCAAATTGCGACGTGTCGGCATCGGCATCGATGGCCTTGGCATTCGCCGCCGCCTTTTTCCATGTCGCGTTGAGGTCGGCGTCGGCCTTGCGATAATCATTATAGGCGCAAATATTCATTGCGCTCTGGATACCCTGATCGGCTTTTTCCTGATCGCAAGGCGGATAGTCTTCGCCAAGCGCCGCGGCCTGAGCGGCAAACAGCAGTGTCAGGGCAGTCACAATCATTGCAGCGCATCCTCTCGCCGGCCCGCATAGCCGATAAGCGCGTGCGCGTAAGCCCCTGCGCCGCGGCGGTCTCCCTCGCCCTGCAACAGCATGTCCATCGCCCCCGCCAACCGCGCGACATTGGCCGCGCTCAACGTGCCAAGCGGCGAGACGTAGACGCCGATGTTGAACAGGATCGCCCCAGTTTCCGGCAGGCGGCGCAGGGTCTGGCGTTCGGAGCGGACGAACAGCGTCTCGCCCGCATTGTCCGACGTGACATGGGCAAAGGCCTGTTCGGGCGGCTCGGCCACCCATCGCCGCTCACCCGTAGCGGCGATAAACCAGTTGCAGCGCCCGTAGATCGCGCCGGGTTTGAGCTTGGCCATGAAGTGATCGACCCCGCTGGCGAGCTGCTCCTCATACCCCTGGATCGGCGCGTGGAGCGCGCGCAGCGGCAGGCCGAGCTTGTCGGCCGGCGTCCAGTCCGATGGCCATGCCACCGCCGCGCCGACGAGGCGGTATTGCTCCTCGCCCTCACGGAGCGTGAGCAGGCACATATCCTCGTGATGTGCCCGCGCCGCCTCGGCCAGGCCGCCGGACAGGCCCAGCATCGCGGCCAGCTCCGCTGCCGGTTCCTCGACTTCGGGGGAAAGCTGGATGCCTTGCGGATAGGCCGCAAATCCCTCGGCCCGCGCCGCGAGGTCTGGATCGGGCTGGAGCCAAGCGGTCTCGTCCAGCTTGGCGAGCCCCATCTTGAGCACGCCCCCGCCACGCGCCTTGGGCAGGAGTTCGTCGACGGAAAAACCGAGGGTCATAGTCTATCCTCGGCGCATCCAATCGCCGCGCCGAAATACAGTGCCCGCGAGGGCAACCAAACAGAAAATTGCAACCCAAAAAATCGGTTGATTTTGCACGAGATGTGCGAAGGTGGGGTCACCACTAACAAACCACATCACCCCGCCACAAAACGCCACGACCACCACGACGACGACAAGATTAAAAAACCACTCTTTTACAAGCGCGATCAGCATAAGTTGCTACTCCGCCAGTTCCACTACCTTGCACTCCCGCCCCGCAGCTCTCAGGGGTTCCTCCTGCGCCAGCGCCGTCAGGCCCAGCTTGGCAAACAGCGCCGCATCGCTGTCATCGCCCGCATTGGGTGCGGTCAGCAGCTTGTCGCCGGTGAATATGGAATTCGCGCCCGCCATGAAGCACAGCGCCTGCGTGGCTTCGCTCATGCTCTCGCGGCCAGCGCTCAGGCGCACCATGCTCATCGGCATCGTGATCCGCGCCACCGCCACGGTGCGGACGAATTCGATATCGTCGATCTTGGCAAGCGGCGTATCGGCCAGCATGTCGCCCAGCACCGTTCCCTTGACCGGGACCAGCGCATTGACCGGCACGCTTTCGGGATGGCGTTCCAGCGTGGCGAGCGTGTGGACGAAGCCCACCCGGTCCTCGCGCGTCTCGCCCATACCCACGATCCCGCCGCTGCACACGTTGATGCCCGCATCGCGGACGTTCTGCAGCGTGTCGAGCCGGTCCTGGTAATTGCGGGTGGAAATCACGCGCTCGTAATACTCCGGGCCGGTATCGACATTGTGGTTGTAGTAATCGAGGCCCGCTTCCTTAAGCATGTCCGCCTGCTTCGGCGTCAGCATGCCCAGCGTCATGCAGGTTTCCAGCCCCATGTCGCGCACGCCCTTCACGATCTCGACGATGGCGGGCATGTCCCGGTCCTTGGGGTTGCGCCATGCGGCGCCCATGCAGAACCGCTGGCTCCCCGCATCCTTGGCCTGCGCTGCGCGCTGGAGGACCGATTGCACCTCCATCAGTTTGGTCGCCTCGACCCCGCTATCGGCCTTCACCGACTGCGAGCAGTAACCGCAATCCTCCGGACACCCGCCCGTCTTGATCGACAGCAGCGTGCAGAGCTGCACCTGTTCGGGCGGATGAAACTCGCGGTGGATGCTGGCGGCCTGGAAGAGAAGTTCGGTGAACGGAAGGTCGAAGAGGTCAGCGATTTCGTCGCGCGTCCAGTCGGTGCGGATCTGGGTCAAGGTAACTCCCGTTAATTTGGGTGATTTACACATCGAAAAAAGAATCCAGCTTCTCTTCCGAAAATCTCAGCTCGGGCGCGTTTTGCTCGATCCATGTAATTACACAGGCCCGGCTCTTTTCGTCGGCGTTGACGATATCGTACACGGCAATCCTGCTGTCTACGCCATCGATCCTGCTAGCCAGCCCGCAATGGGCGATGTCCTGCCTGAATTGGACCATTCGCTCGAACGTGCCAACCGCAACGCTCTCGATATTGTAGACCAGTACGCTATCGACTTCGAAAATGGGCTCACATATCTCGCGGTCGCGGATCGGCGCGGTTACGGCGCATGGGTCGTTCTTTTCGTCCGGCATGCCAGAAGAAGCCAGCGCGAGGATAAGGGACGCGATCATTCTGCCGCCTCCTCCAAAGCCTCACCAGCGGGCGGCATATTGTGGCCCAGCAGGCGCAGCATGTCGGCAGCGCATTCGACCACGTTGCTGCCCGGGCCGTAGATGCCCTGCAGCCCGGCATCGCGCAGGAAGTCGTAATCCTTGGCCTGGATCACACCGCCCTCGGTGCCGGTGCGCCGCGCAACAGGCCGTCGGTGCTCAGGTCCTCGTCGATCTCGGGCCAATGAATGCCGAAGCCAGCACCGGCCTTTTCCCACTTGCCGCGCTGTTCCGGCGTGGCTCGAAGAAGCCGCGGATACCACGCCAGTGGAACGGAAATCGTTCGTCCATCCATCAAATCGACGATCAGGCTGGCTTCGTCGAAGCGTACGTCCAAGACGCGTTCGTCGGTCACTTTAGCCGAAATATTCATGCCACGCCTCCGTCAACGTCTCGCGGTGCTCCACGACTAGCTTCACAATGTCATTTATCTCATGCGCGCGAAAGCCCCGGCTCTTGGCAACCTCGCCACTGTCCAGCCAGACCTTTATCGTCGCCTCACCGCGATCGATATGGACATGCGGCGGCTCGTTGGGTTCATGGCTGTAGAAATAAAATCGGAACGGCCCGACGCGCAGGATGGTTGGCACTACTCCGCCGCCTCCACATCCTCATCCGCAGGCGGCATATTGTGGCCGAGCAGGCGCAGCATGTCCGCCGCGCATTCCACCACGTTGCTGCCCGGGCCGTAAATGCCCTGCACCCCGGCATCGCGCAGGAAGTCGTAATCCTTGGCCGGGATCACGCCGCCCGCGATCACCTTTATGTCCGGACGCCCTGCCTCGCGCAGCAGGGTGATGAGTTCGGGGATGAGCGTCTTGTGTCCTGCCGCAAGGCTGCTGGCGCCGATGGCGTCGACATCGTGTTGCAGCGCCATTTCCAGCGTTTCCTGCGGGGTCTGGAACAGCGGGCCGCTCAGCACCTCGAAACCCATATCGGCAAAGGCGCTGGCGATCACATTGGCGCCGCGGTCGTGGCCGTCCTGCCCCATCTTGGCGACGAAGACCTTGGGCGTATGGCCGATGCGGCGTTCCACCGCCTTCACGCCTTCGACCACCTGTGCATAGCGGCTGTCTTCGGCATAGGCCCTGGAATACACGCCGCGCACGGGTTTGGGCATGGTGTCGTAGCGGCCATAGGCGTCTTCCATCGCCTGGCTGATTTCACCCAGCGTGGCGTCGTGGCGCGCCGCCTCCACCGCGAGGTCGAGCAGATTGCCCTCGCGCTGGGCCGCGCCACGTGCCAGCGCATCGAGCGCGGCCTTGCAGGCGAATTCATCGCGGTTTGCGCGTACCCGTTCGATCCGTTCGATCTGGCTTGAACGGACCTTGTGGTTGTCGATATCCAGCGTTTCGATCGGGTCTTCGGTTTCCTTGCGGTACTTGTTGACCCCAACGATCACCGTGTCGCCCTTGTCGATCCCGGCCTGCTTTTCCGCTGCCGCTTCCTCGATTCTTGCCTTGGGCTTGCCGGTGGCGACATAGGCGGTCATCCCCCCTTCGGCATCGACTTCCTCCAGCAGCAGGTAATAGCTGCCGCCCATCGGATCGGCGACGTTGCAGATGCCGCTTTCCTCCTGGATCACCAGCTGCGTGTTGCGCGCGATGCGGGCGGAGAAATCGGTCGGCAGAGCGATCGCCTCGTCCAGCGCATTGGTGTGGAGCGACTGCGTGCCGCCCAGCACCGCCGCCATCGCCTCGATCGTGGTGCGGATGACGTTGTTGTAGGGGTCCTGCTCCTGCAGCGAAACGCCGCTCGTCTGGCAGTGGGTGCGCAGCATTTTCGACTTGGGGTTCTGCGCCCCCAGCCCTTCCATGACATCGTGCCACAGCGCACGCGCGGCGCGCATCTTGGCGATCTCCATGAAGAAGTTCATGCCGATGCCCCAGAAGAACGACAGGCGCGGCGCGAAGGCATCGATGTCGAGGCCCGCTTCCATCGCGCGCTTGGCGTATTCCTTGCCGTCGGCAATGGTGAAGGCGAGTTCCTGCACCGCCGTCGCCCCCGCCTCGTGCATGTGATAGCCGCTGATCGAAATGCTGTTGAATTTCGGCATGTTGGCGGAAGTATATGCGATGATGTCGGAGACGATCCGCATGCTCGGCTCGGGCGGGTAGATATAGGTGTTACGGACCATGAACTCCTTGAGGATGTCGTTCTGGATGGTCCCCGAAAGCTTGTCCTGCGAAACACCCTGACGCTCCGCCGCGACAATGTAGAACGCCAGCACGGGGATCACCGCGCCGTTCATCGTCATGCTGACGCTCATCGTGTCGAGCGGGATCTGGTCGAACAGGATTTCCATGTCGCGCACGGTGTCGATCGCGACGCCCGCCTTGCCGACATCGCCGACCACGCGTGGATGGTCGCTGTCATAGCCGCGGTGCGTGGCGAGGTCGAAGGCGACCGAAAGGCCCTTCTGCCCCATCGCAAGGTTGCGGCGGTAGAAAGCGTTCGATTCCTCGGCGGTCGAGAATCCCGCATACTGGCGGATGGTCCACGGGCGGCCGGTGTACATGCTGGCATAGGGCCCGCGGGTGAAAGGCGCGATGCCGGGGGCGCCGGGGTCGATGCCTTGCGTATCCTCGCTCGTGTAGAGCGGCTTGACGTCGATCCCCTCGGGCGTGTGCCAGGTAAGGGCGTCGAAGTTTTCGGGGCCCTTCACCTCCTTCTCGGCGAGAGGCTTCCAGTCGTCGTAAGTGGGTTTGTCGGTCATATCTTTCTCTCGTCATCCCAGCGCACGCTGGGATCGCTATCCGTCTCGCGCTTTTCCGCAGCGGATCCCAGCTTTCGCTGGGATGACGGAAATTCAAACTAGTTCGACCAGTGCGCGTTGTCCTTGGGCCGCTCCATGATCTCGGTCAGCTGGCCCATCATGTCCTTGGGGTGGAGGAAGAAGATCGGCGTGCCATGCGCCCCGATGCGCGTCGGGCCGAGGATGCGCTTGCCCAGCCCTTCGAACCAGTTGCGCGCGTCCTCGATATCCTCGACCTCGTAGCAAACGTGGTGCTGGCCGCCCGCCGGATTCTTGGCGAGAAAGCCGTTGATCGGAGAGGCGTCGTCAAACGGCTCGATCAGCTCGATCTGCGTGCCCTTACCAAACTCGCCCGCGCCGTCCGGCGTATCGACGAAGCAGACCTTGACCCCCTGTTCGGGCAAGTCGAATGGCTCGGTGATCCGGACCGCCCCCATTATATCACGGTAATAGGCAATGCTGTCAGCGATGGAGGGTGTCGCTACACCGACGTGGTTGAGACGACCGAGTTTCATCGCGCACCTCTAATAAGCAATTTGATTAAGACTATCCCAAACCAAGTCACGCCAAAAACAGCCATTACGAGTGTCACCCACGACCATACCATCAAAAATCCCTTCATGGAGGCGAAAAGCCAAGGGAGGTTATCCTCACCAACTCCATGCCAAAGATACTGAAAGTATCCTGACTTGTTTGCGTCTTCCAACCGGTTGAAACCGAGCCAAGAGAATAACGCGAGTAAGCCCGTCCACGCCAAGAGGAAGCCCGCTGCCTTCCAGCTAACCGCATCGTTCTGAACCCTCACAGCGGAATATTATCATGCTTTTTCCACGGGTTCTTGAGCTGCTTCGTACGTAGCTTGCGTAACCCCAGCGCGATGCGCCGCCGTGTGGAGTGCGGGTAGATCACCTCATCGATATAGCCGCGGCTCGCCGCCACGAAGGGGTTGGCGAAGCGGTCTTCGTATTCCTTGGTTTTCTCGGCGATCTTGTCGGGATCGTCACGGTCCTGGCGGAAGATGATCTCCACCGCGCCCTTCGCGCCCATCACGGCGATTTCGGCAGTGGGCCAGGCATAGTTGAGGTCGCCGCGCAGGTGCTTGGACGCCATCACGTCGTAGGCGCCGCCATAGGCCTTGCGGGTGATCACGGTGATCTTGGGCACGGTCGCCTCGGCATAGGCGAAGAGCAACTTCGCGCCGTGCTTGATGATGCCGTTATGCTCCTGCGCGGTGCCGGGGAGGAAGCCGGGCACGTCGACGAAGGTCAGGATCGGGATTTCGAAGGCATCGCAGAACCGCACGAAACGCGCGGCCTTCTTGCTCGAATTGATGTCAAGAACGCCCGCCAGGACCATGGGTTGATTGGCGACCACGCCCACGGTCCGCCCCTCGACCCGACCGAAGCCGCAGATGATATTGGCGGCATGGTTGGGCTGGATCTCGAAGAAGTTACCCTCGTCCAGCGTCTTCCGGATGACCTCGTGCATGTCGTAGGGCTGGTTGGCGTTGTCAGGGATCAGCGTGTCGAGGCTGGGTTCCTCGCGGTCCCAGGCGTCGGCGGTGGGTCGCTCGGGCACGTCCTCGCGGTTCGACAGCGGCAGGTAATCGAAGAAATTCCGTGTTGCGAGAAGGGTTTCGATGTCGTTTTCGAAACTGTTGTCAGCAACGGAGGTCTTGGTCGTGTGCGTCTTCGCGCCGCCAAGTTCCTCTTGCGTCACCGTCTCGTTGGTAACGGTCTTGACCACGTCGGGGCCGGTGACGAACATGTAACTGCTGTCCTCGACCATGAAGATGAAATCGGTCATCGCCGGGCTGTAGACCGCGCCGCCCGCGCACGGGCCCATGATGAGGCTGATCTGCGGCACGACGCCGCTGGCGAGCACGTTGCGCTGGAACACCTCGGCATAGCCGCCGAGCGACGCCACGCCTTCCTGAATGCGCGCGCCGCCGCTGTCATTGAGCCCGATCACCGGCGCGCCGACCCTCATCGCGGTGTCCATGACCTTGCAGATCTTTTCTGCATGCCGTTTGGAAAGAGATCCGCCGAAGACCGTGAAATCCTGAGAGAAAACGTAAACGAGCCGGCCGTTGATCGTGCCCGATCCGGTGACCACGCCATCACCGGGGATCTTCTGTTGCTCCATACCGAAATCGGTGCTGTCGTGCTCGACATAGGTGTCCAGCTCTTCAAAACTGTCTTCGTCGAGGAGAACGTCCAGCCGCTCTCGCGCGGTGAGTTTCCCTTTCGCATGCTGGGCGTCGATGCGTTTCTGCCCGCCCCCCATCCGGGCAGCTTCACGACGGCGTTCCATTTCGGCGATGTTGGCGGACATGCTCTCTCCGTAAAATACGTTTGCACGAGCGCCTAGAGGCGACAATGCCGCAACGTCAATCGCGGTGGGCGCTTATCAGGAACTC
>QFNA01000128.1 GCA_003248395.1 Citromicrobium sp. | reverse complement strand
GGCAAGTCGGGCGCGCAGGTCATCGTTTCGACTTCGCTCGATACACTCGATGCGGTGTTCGGTTGCCTGTCGATGTCCGGTGCGGAAATCCTCGTCAGCCCCAGCAGGGCGCAACGGGTCGTCGCAATCGGTCGCGTATTGGCCGAAGGCCCCAATCTTCGCCTTCGCGAAATGGCCGAGGAAGACCGTCTCGTCATCGCCCGGCTGACCGAACAGGTGAGCAGGCTGGCTCAGCGGATGGAAGACAGTGCGACGGGGGTGCGCCGGACCGGTACTGCATTCCGTTATGACTCGACAGGCGCTGCGCGAAATGCCGCCAACGGCGACTGCAAGGCATCTATTCAAGGTACGTCGCCCGGTTTGCCCGGCGCATCGGTCATCCGGGGTCTGATCCGCCAGCGGCAACTTCGCGCCCGCTTCTTCGACGCCGAACTGTTCGCCGATCCGGCCTGGGACGTTCTTCTCGATCTGTCGGCGGCCCGGGTGGAGGGAAAGCGCGTGTCGGTCACTTCGCTGTGCATCGCATCCGGCGTCCCCGCGACAACAGCGCTGCGCTGGATCGGCCAGATGGTCGACAGCGGTTTGCTGCTACGCGTTCCGGATGCGAATGACGGGCGCCGCGCCTACATCGCCCTGTCGGATGAGGCAGCCGACGGCATGGCCCGCTATTTCGCCGAGGTGGGTGTCAGCGATAAGCTGTCCGAAGCAGCGGCTTAGTTGCTGCGCAGAATAACCGTCAATCCGCGGTCGGGCATCGAGCACACGGGCAGCGCAATTCGATCGGCATCGGCCCGCGCGCGGACGAGGATTGCCTCGGCTATCCCTTCGTCGTGAAGCACTGTGTCGGCGTGCCCTAACGCGCGCGCCTGGCGTAACGTCAAATCATCGGGGTCGTCGCTCGTGATGAAAAACTCGAATGTTTGCGCCGTGCTGGGAATTCGCACGTTTCGCATCGGGGATTCGCCCACGCAGCCTGTCCTTGATTTCCGCGAGGCCGGTCGCCAGTGCGCCGAGCGATTGGGGCAATATCGCCTCCAGCCGCAATCGCAAATGTTTCGCCAGTCCTGCTGAAGCACCGCCGGTGCTCACGGCCACGATCACGGGATCGCGATCGAGAATGCTCGGCAAGGTAAAATCGCAAAGGTCGGGCCGGTCGGCGACATTCACCAGCAGGCCGGCACGTTTGAGCCTCAGATACGCCGCTTCCGCCGCGCGGTCTTCTGCCAGCGCGACGAAGCCCAGTCTCGCGTGATGCGCCTCGGTCTCATCGCAAGAAATTCCGCCACTTCGCTCGATGAGCCTGCGTTTGGCATCGGCCATCGCGCCAGTGCCCACCAGGACCACGCGCTGCCCCGCTACGCGATGGAACAGGGGAAGCGAATGAAGCATTATTCGAGCCAGCCTGGCACGCGTTCGGCGTCCATGATGGCGTCGGCCGCGATCCGGTCTGCCACCACCGCGAACTTGTCGCCATCCACCAGCACTTCGGCCACAAAACCGCGCGAGTTGTAGCTGCTCGCCATGGTTGCGCCATAGGCGCCCGCGGTCCGGAAAATCGCCAGTTCGCCCGCTGTCAGCGCGTCGCATTCGCGATCCATGGCGAAGGTATCGCCGGTTTCGCAGATCGGACCGACAATATGCGCGGTCATGCGCTCTCCAGTTGGATGGACAGCCTCGAAATCGTGCCAGGCGCCATACATGGCGGGTCGCGCGAGATCGTTCATCGCCGCGTCGACGACGACAAAGGGCGGGCCGTTGCTGCTTCGCTTGGTGCGGACGACGCGCGTCATCAGCACACCCGCATTGCCGGAAATGACCCTGCCGGGCTCGAACATCAGCTGCACGTCCCAGTCCGCAGTGACCCGCGCGACCATTGCGCCGTATTCGTCAGGTGAAGGAAGCGTTTCACCTGCCTTGTAAGGCACGCCGAGCCCGCCGCCCAGATCGGCATGCGTCACGCGCGCTCCGCTCTGGCGCAATTCCGCAATCAGTTTTCCGACCTTTCCGAATGCCGTTTCGAGTGGTTCGAGATCGCCCAGCTGGCTGCCGATGTGGACGGCGACACCGCGCATGTCGAGGCCATCCTCTTCGGCCAGCGCGCGATAGATTTCGACCGCGCGGTCGAGCGGTACGCCGAACTTGTTTTCCCGCCTGCCGGTCGAAATCTTCTCGTGTGTCCGCGCGTCGACATCGGGATTGACCCGTAGCGCGCAGGCCGCCGTCACGCCCATCCGCCGCGCGACGGCCGCAAGCTCGTATCCTTCTTCCTCGCTCTCGATATTGAACTGGCCGATCCCTGCCTCGAGCCCCTGTTGCAGCTCGGCATGGGTCTTGCCGACACCGGAAAACACGATGTCCTGCGGCTGCATCCCTGCGCGGATGGCCCGCGTCAGTTCACCGCCGGAAACGACATCCGCACCGTATCCCTCATTCGCCAGCACCCGCAGCACGGCGAGGTTCGGGTTTGCCTTGACCGCGAAGGCGATATGCGGGTTCCCGATGCCCTTCAGCGCATTACGGAAAACGCGTGCATGGCGCGTCAGCGTCGCGCGCGAATAGACATAGACGGGCGTGCCGACGGCATCGGCAATCGTCGGCATCGGCACATCTTCGGCATGAAGCACGCCGTCCCGGATCTGGAAATGGTCCATCCGCGGCGCCTAGCCCCAGCCATGCCGCGAAGTCGAGCAAGTCTTGCTTGCCGGAGCCAAATTACTCGGGCGGTAGATCGAACGGGTCGTCCTCGCGCTCTTCCGAACGGGTCCGCAATTCGACCGAGCGTTCGGGCGCAGCCTGCGGGTCGAGTTCGAGCAATTGCGCTGCATCGGGCTGGGCCTTCGCGCCGTAAGGTGCGGGCGGCAGCGGCTGGCCGGCAACCGGTTCGAGCGCGGCCTTCTGCCCGCAGGCGCCGAGCAAGGCAGCTGCTGCGACCAGCAAACATGTGCGCATCGATTTCACTCCGTTTCCAACCGTTTGCGGGCGTCCTGAACTTGCTCCCTTACACGGGCAGGCGCCGTACCGCCATAGGATGCGCGCGCCGCGACCGAGGCATCCACCGACAGGGCATCGAAGACGCTTTCGTCGATCCGCCGATCGATGCCCTTGAGGTCGTCGATCGACAATCCGTCGAGCGCCACACCCTGCTCGTCGGCCAGCTTGACTGCCGCCCCGGTGATATGATGCGCCTCGCGGAAGGGAATGTCGGCCTTGCGGACCAGCCAGTCGGCCAGGTCGGTGGCGGTCGCATGGCCCGCTTCTGCCGCTTGCCGCATCCGTTGCGTCTGGAAAGTGCTGTCGGCGACCATGCCCGCCATCGCCGCAAGGCTGAGGTCGAGCAGTCCGGCTGCTTCGAATACCGGCGGTTTGTCGTCCTGCATGTCCTTGGAATAGGCGAGCGGCAGGCCTTTCATCGTCACCATCAGGCTGGTCGAGCAGCCGATGATGCGCCCGGCGTGTCCACGAACCAGTTCGGCGGCATCCGGGTTGCGTTTCTGCGGCATGATGCTGCTGCCGGTCGAAAGCGAGTCGGGCAGCTTGACGAAGCCGAAGGGCTGGCTCGCCCAGATGATGAATTCCTCTGCCAGCCGCGACAGGTGCAGCGAGCACTGGCTTGCGGCCATCAGATAGTCGAGCGCGAAATCGCGATCCGACACGGCATCGAGGCTGTTGCGGGTCGGGCGCGCGAACGAAAGCGCGGCGGCGGTCATCTTGCGGTCGATATCGAACCCTGTTCCGGCGAGGGCTGCCGAGCCCAACGGACATTCGTCCATCCGCGCAAGCGCGTCGATGAAGCGGGACCGGTCGCGCATCAGCATCTCGAAATAGGCGAGCAGATGGTGTCCGAGCGTGACCGGCTGCGCAGTCTGTAAATGCGTGAAGCCCGGCATGATGCTCTCGGCATGGTCGTCGGCCCGCGCGATCAGTGCATGGAGAACCGCCTCGATCCCGGCAATGGCACGGCGATTGGCGGCGCGGACCCACATGCGGAAATCGGTCGCCACCTGGTCGTTCCGGCTGCGCGCCGTGTGCAATCGACCTGCAACCGGACCGACCAGTTTGGTCAGCCTCGCCTCGACCGTCATGTGGATGTCTTCGAGGTCCCAGTCCTCGGGCACGCCGTCCCGCTCGTATTCCTCCGCAATCGCCTGCAACCCGTCGTCGATCGCCGTGGCGTCCGCCTGGCTGACAATCCCCTGCCTGGCCAGCATGGCGACATGCGCGCGACTGCCCGTGATATCTTCGCGCCATAGCGATTTGTCGAATGGAATCGAGGCGTTGATTTCGCGCATGATGGCGCTAGGCCCTTCGGCAAACCTGCCACCCCACATGCTGTTGGAGCCGCTCTTGTCCCGTTTATCGCTCACGCTACTCGTCACCTTAGGCCTTGCTGTCGCGGCTTGCGATAGGAGCGAGCCCGAACCGGCGCAAGAAAACGCTGAGCAGACGGCGACCTCGGGCGAAATCGATCGCGGTCAGGCCGGCGAGTTGATGCCGGCCAGCAACATGACCAACCTTGCCGGGCGCGAACTCAATCTCGGCGCATTGCAGGGCACCCCTGTCCTGCTCAACCTCTGGGCGACGTGGTGCGCACCATGCGTCAAGGAAATGCCGCTGCTCGATGAACTGGCGACCGAATATGACGAGCAATTGCACGTCATCACGGTCAGCCAGGATATGGGTTCGCCGGAAAAGGTTCGCCAGTTCTTCGAAGAGAACGAGCTGGAGTATCTCGAATCATGGATGGACCCGGAAAACAGGCTCGGCTTCGAACTTGGCGGGGGCAGCCTGCCGTT
Source organism: Citromicrobium sp. (assembly GCA_003248395.1). Taxonomy (GTDB): domain Bacteria; phylum Pseudomonadota; class Alphaproteobacteria; order Sphingomonadales; family Sphingomonadaceae; genus Qipengyuania. Next base: position 827 of record QFNA01000128.1, on the reverse strand, counting down.
GACCGTGCTCTATGATTCGTCGGGCCGCGAGGTGTGGCGCGTCGCCGGCGATTACGACTGGTCGAGCGAAGAGGCTCGCGCCGCCATCGACGAGGCAATCGCCGAATAGTCCGGAACGTCCAGCCCGAGCGTCTGCAGCGGCCAGCCGAATAGACCGCTCATCAGTTTGGCCTGCAGTTTCGCGATGGGCGTAAAGCGCGATAGCGGTGCGGTCACGCGGTCGCGGAGCATTGGCCAGATCGCGGCATCGGACTGAAACATCGGCGTGAATGCAGTGCTGCCCGGACATTCCGGCGGAAAAGCCGGTCGATGCATTCGTCCTGTGGCAACTGGTGGGCGATGACAGGCTCGAACTGCCGACCCTCTCGGTGTAAACGAGATGCTCTACCAACTGAGCTAATCGCCCCAATTGCCAAGTACCGCTGTCACGGCGGTGTGCTGCACATAGCGCCCAATTCTCCAAAATCAATTGCCGAGATTGCGGCACGGCAGCTAGGCGGCGAATTATGACGAGAAACCTCACTGTCCTCGCAACCGGCGGGACCATTGCCGGCATCGCCGGCTCCGCCATCGCGCACGACTATCGCGCTGGCGAGATCGGGATTGACGAATATCTCGAAAAGGTCGGTGGACTGGGACTGGAGGCCGAGCTTTCGGGGCGCCAGATTGCGAACATCGATTCCTCGGACATCGGGCCCGACGTGTGGGGTCCGCTCCACGCAGCGATCGTCGAGGCGCTGGCCGATGACGGCTGCGACGGGATCATCGTTACACATGGCACCGACACGCTCGAGGAAACCGCATTCCTGCTCGACCTGACCCTGCCG
>QFNA01000127.1 GCA_003248395.1 Citromicrobium sp. | reverse complement strand
GCCTTTGCCCGGCGTCACACCCGCAACCATCTGCGTCCCGTAATCGAGCGCCTGCTGCGTGTGGAACGTGCCGGTGTCGCCGGTCATCCCCTGGGTGATGACCTTGGTATTCTTGTCTACGAGGATGCTCATATTTCGTCCTGTCTATTCCGCGGCGCTTGCACGCCGATATTTCCAAAGTGCAGCCAGTCCAAGGACAGCCGGGCCGATGAAGAAAGCGATGCCACCAACGATGAGCATTGCACCTGGCATTCCGCTAGACGGGTGATTTTTAAGCTCGCCTGAAACGTAAAAGTAAAGGACGGCAAAGCTTATCAACTCGAGTGCGATCAGTATGAGGAGCGGCAATCGGTGCCCCGCCTTTGCAAGCCAATGGTGCAGGCCAAACCAGCCAACAACAAGGACCAGGAAAAGGCCGGCTTCCCAGCTCACGCCAGCGAGCTATCCAGACCCTTGCACGCCTCAAGCAGTTCCTCGACCGCATCGGTGGAGACCTTGAGGTTGCTCTTTTCCTCGTCGGACAGTTCGATCTCGATCACTTCCTCGGTGCCGCCCGCGCCGATCACGGTCGGGACGCCGACATACAGCCCGTCGAGGCCATACTTGCCTTCGACATAGCTGGCGCAGGGCAGGATACGCTTCTGGTCGCCGAGATAGGCTTCTGCCATTGCGATCGCGCTGGTGGCGGGCGCGTAATAGGCCGAACCGTTGCCGAGCAGGCCGACGATCTCGCCGCCGCCCTTGCGGGTGCGGTCGACGATCTCGTCGATGCGGCTTTCCGAAACACCCTTGATCCTGGCGTAATCGTTCACCGGAATACCGTTGATCGTGGTGTAGCTCGTGACGGGGACCATAGTGTCGCCGTGGCCGCCGAGGACGAAGGCGTTTACGTCGCGGGTCGAGACACCGAATTCCCAGGCGAGGAAGGTGGCGAAACGCGCGCTGTCGAGCACGCCGGCCATGCCGACCACCTTGTTGTGCGGCAGGCCGCTGAACTCGCGCAGCGCCCAGACCATCGCGTCGAGCGGATTGGTGATGCAGATCACGAAGGCGTCGGGGCAGTTGTTCTTGATGCCTTCGCCGACTGCCTTCATCACCTTGAGGTTGATGCCGAGGAGGTCGTCGCGGCTCATGCCCGGCTTGCGCGGCACGCCCGCGGTGACGATCACCACGTCCGCACCGGCGATGTCGGCATAGTCGTTGGTGCCGGTGATCTTCGCGTCGAAGCCTTCGATCGGGCCGCACTGGCTCAGGTCGAGCGCCTTGCCCTGCGGCATGCCTTCGGCGATGTCGAACAGGACGATGTCGCCCATTTCCTTCTTCGCGGCGAGATGGGCGAGCGTGCCGCCGATCATGCCTGCGCCGATTAGGGCGATTTTCTTGCGTCCTGCGTTTGCCATAGAAAGGAAGGTCCTTGTCCTGCCGCGGGACCGATCATGAAACACGGGACCGATGAATGGGCCATGCCGAAAATGTCCCGCAAGGCGGCACGGCACCCGGTCGATTGCGAGTGCGACCTAGGCCCGCGCACAGGCGATTGCAACCGGCAATGCGCACGCTCTCGAAACTATCTTTGCAACTTGTTTGCAATAGCATTAGGGGGCTTTTGACCGGCACTTGCGGTTACCGGCTCAATCCGCCTCACGCCACTTTGCCTGTAGCGCGGCCAGCGTGGATCTATCGCCCGGGCACCGCCTCATTCGAGCCGATCATGGGATCGGCCAGTTTCCGTTCAAGCTGCAACGCCGCGCGCTTGTCGAATGCGCGACAGACGGCAATCCAGTAGGCTGCGCCGTCGCTGTCGCCCCTGGCATGCGCCACTACCGCCTGCTGCCGGGCAAAGCCGGTCGTGCCCAGACCATGCTCGGCAAAAGCGCGCAGCGCGTTGCGGATCGATGCGTCGATCGCAGGTCTGGTAGTGTCGTGATCGTTCGCCGGGCAGGGCACCGGCCCGTGCGAGAGGGTGCGCGCCAGCGGCGAGCGATCATTGCGAGCGGCAGCGAAATGGACGGACACGTTTGGGCGACTCCGGATGCGGCCGCGCTTGGCGCACGGCTCGATTTGCGAAGCCGTCTATTCGCCCGCGGATAAACTTCTCTTTCCCGGTGTGCTTACCGGAGTCTTAAATGCCGGACGTCACCGGTCACCCGGCTGGCGGATCCATTGCCCGCTGTTCTCGTATTCCTCGCGCACGCCGCCCGATTCGGGCAGGATATCGCTCTGCCGTGCAGCTTCGGCCTGGCCGGTCTCGGACGTCCCCGCCACGCCGCTACCCACTTTCGGCGCGCTTGCGACGCCGCTGGCACCGATCGCCGAATTGGGCGGCGGCGTCGACGGGGCGGGCACGCGATCGAAATCGCTCGATACCTGGCGCGGATTGGGCCCGGCGACAGGCTCGCGGCCCGAATAGGCATTGGTGAACGCCGCCGCCTGACCGGCGCTGCCTTTCCAGCGATAGAACCGGTGCGCGCCGATCGATCCGATGAAATCGAGGCTCGACGCCCAATAGGGATTCACCGCATGGGTATGGTAATGGGTGGCATAACCGACCGGGCGATAGACGTGGCCGGCAAGCGCGGCGAGCGCGACGCTTTGCGCGCGTGCGAACGAGGCGCGCGAGGGCTGGCGCCCCATCGACCCGTCGCAGGTGAAGGTGAACTGGCAACCGGTCCGCCGTTCCGAACCCTGGAACACCACGCCGCAAATGCTCGACGGATAGGCCGGATGCGCCACGCGGTTCAGGACGACCTGCGCCACCGCCTCCTGCCCTGCCTGGCTCTCGCTCGCCGCCTCGTAATACACCGCCAGCGACAGGCAGCGCAGCGCGCGCGCCTTGTCGAGCCCGCTGCCGGCGCTCTGGAAGGCCTTGGCCGTGGCCCCGGCACCGAATTCCCGTTCGTATTGCGCGGTTTCAAGCGTGCCTTCTTCCTTGCGCAATTCGGCAATATCCAGCCGCATCAGCAAGGGTTCGTCGAGATAGAACAGCGCCGAGCCGGGAAAGCTCTGCCCGGGCACTTCGAACGGCATCACCTGCAACGGGCGCGGGCCCTCGACAATGCCGAGCGCCTGCGCCACTCCGGGCAGCGATCCGCGCGCCGCAAAGGTCGAGAACACGACGACCGCCAGCAGCAATGCGGCGCGCTGCCACAGGCGTCGGCGCTGCTGCGCCCGAAGCTGCGCCCGAACGTGCCTGCGCGGGCGCGATTGCCCGTGGCTGGACCGGATTGTCTGTTCCATTGCGCGCCCAATAGCCTGAAAGCCGCCCGCACAGCTAGCTTGGAAAGGTTAATGTCTCGCCACTTGTGCGGTGCAGCAATGCGGATTATGGGGCCGGGATTGGTACGGGTTGATCCGCCTCCGCGGGTCCTAAGAGGGAACGGGGTCATGCCCCGGCTGCCCCCGCAACTGTATCCGGGGAGCGATCCCGCCACAGGCCACTGCTGCATCGATGCAGCGGGAAGGCGGCGGGCCAGCGTCGATCCGGGAGCCAGGAGACCTGCCCGTATCTGTCGTTCGGCTGGCGGGCGGGGTGCACCTCTGGCAAGCGCGGATGGGGCAATCCAGCCTCTCCCGTCATGAGCGGCATTTCGCTTGTGATTGGAGATAACGTGTACAAATACCTGTTTTTGCTGACCGCTTCGGTTTTTCCTGCTGCCGCTCACGCGCAAAGTGCGAGCGAGGCCGCGCTCGACGAGATCATCGCCGCGCAGGATGCTGAGATGGACGACACGACAGTCCAGCCGGTGCAATCGAGCCAGCCCGTGCGCGGGTCTGAATCGGTCATCACCGTGACCGCCAACGGTCTCGGCACCGATGTCCGCAACACCGGTCAGTCGGTGACCGTGATCGGGCGCGACGAGATCGAAAACCTCCAGACCGCCGATCCGGTCGCGGCGCTCGCCCGCGTGCCCGGCCTGTCGTTTTCGCGCAGCGGCGGCCTCGGCACGCTGACCAGCGTCAACCTGCGCGGCGCGAATGCCGACCAGCTGCTCGTGCTGATCGACGGCGTACGCGTTGCCGATCCGGCCAATCCGGCCGGCGGTTTCGACTTCGGCAATCTGCTGACCGGCACCACCGGCAAGATCGACGTGCTGCGCGGTTCGAACAGCACCATCTGGGGCTCGGAAGCGATGGGCGGCGTGATCGACGTCTCGACGCGGGCGGAACGCGGGATGAACGGCAGCGTCGAATATGGTTCGCGCGAGACGATTTTCGCCAATGCCGCAGCCGGGGCAGGGGACGACAATTTCTATTTCGGCCTCACCGGATCGTGGTATCGGACCGATGGCATTTCCGCAGCGGCTTCGGGTACGGAAGCCGATGGGTCGGAACAGTTCGCGCTCGGCACCAGCGCCTTCGTCAATCTGACGCCCAATCTCGAGGCGTTCGCGCATGCGAATTTTGCCGAAGGGCATGTCGAGATCGACGGCTTCCCCGCACCGACCTATTCGCTCGCCGATACCGGCGACACGCAGAAGTCGACCCGTCACTGGGGCGATCTCGGCCTTGCCTATTACGGCAACGACCTGACCCTGCGCGCGGCCTACAGCCTGTCCGATACCGAACGGACCAACCGCGACGGCGCCGGTCTCGAAACCTTTTACGGCGACGGCCATTCGGAACGCCTCTCGCTGCGCGGCGAATATCGCCTGCTCGGCGGGCTTTCCGTCGCGTTCGGTGGCGACCGTGAATGGGTCGATTACATCACCTCGTCGGACAGCGAAGCGAAAGAGGCGACGATCACGGGCGGCTACGTCCAGCTCGGCTGGGTCATGGGTCGCCTCGCG
>QFNA01000126.1 GCA_003248395.1 Citromicrobium sp. | reverse complement strand
GCGGACATGCTTGGCACGCGCGCAGGAGACCCGCTGTTCACGGTTTACCGCACGACCTGGCTCGAGGGAATGTCGGTCACCACGATGACCCTGCGTTATGCGCCCGGCTTTCGGCTCGAATTTGCGATCTAGCCGCGCGCAGGGCGATCGTTTCCTCTCATGCGTGAAGGCCGGGAAGGAGCCTTCGAGAAAACACCGCGCTAATCGCGAGGCTCCAAAATCGCCATCGATCGATGGATTGCAGCATTTCGTCGACGAGGCGGCTTGCGGTTTACATCCGCGCTGCTAGAGGCGCGATATGTTGTATCATGCAAAGCTACTCAACTGCGCTCTTCCGCTCCTGTCGCTTGCGGCAGCAACAGCGGCTCATGCCCAGAATGGCCCGCCGGCAGCTTCCGAGGAAGCGCTGCGCGACGATCTGCACGATCGCCGGGTTTCCTCCACCGGCCAGCCCATCGTGGTGACCGGCACGGGCCTGCGGGAACTGGATGTCCTCGCCGGGACATCGGTGATCGAGGGCGCAGAATCGCGTCCAGTATTGCGCGGCTTTTCGGGCGAGCGGGTCAAGGTCCTGATCGACGGGATCGGCGCGATCGACGTGTCCAACACTTCGGCCGATCACGCCGTGTCGGTCGATCCACTGACGGCCGAGAGGATCGAAGTGCTGCGCGGTCCCGCCGTACTACTTTATGGCAGCCAGGCGATCGGGGGTGCGGTCAACGTTATCGACAAGCGCATTCCGCTGCGCCGTTTGAACGAGCCTTTCCATGTCGACGCATTGCTCGGCGCGGACACGGCATCCGATCTGCTCGAAGGTGGCGCGTCGATCGATGCGCCCGTGGCGGAGGATTTCGTCTTTCATATCGACGGATCGTGGCGGCGTACCAGGGATCTGGAAATTGCGGATTATGTCCTTTCAGAAGATCTGCGGGCTGAAGTGCTGGCCAATGCGGCAGAAGAGGAAGAAGAGGGCCATCTCGATGAGGGTGCCGAACTGCGCGAGCTGGCCGGCCAGCGCGGCGTGCTGCCCAACAGCGCGACCGAAACCTGGAGCGCCAACGCCGGTTTCGCCTTCTTCCGCGGCGACAGCAATCTCGGTGCATCGGTCGGCATATACGATACGAGCTACGGTGTTCCGATGCGTCCTGGCGCGGTACATGCGCACGAGCATGAGGAAGAGCCAGAGGACGAACACGATCACGAAGAGGATCACGCGCATCACGAACACGGAGAGGCGCCCGTGACGATCGGCCTGCGCCAGTATCGCGCCGACATACGCGGCGAACTGGCACTGGGCGATGGCTTCTTCTCGGCACTGACCACGCGGGTCGGATATAGCGATTATACCCATACGGAATTCGAAGGCGCAGAGGTCGGGACAGTGTTCGACGTTGCGGGAATCGAGGCACGAGCCGTCCTTGAACAGCGCGAGCGCGGCGGCTGGCTCGGTTCGACCGGTATCCAGTATTACACCCGCGACTTCGACGCCTATGGGGCCGAGGCCTATGTCCCGCGCAATCTGACCGACCAGGTCTCTATATTCACGCTTCAGGAGATCGCGCTCGACCCGATTCAGGTGGAGGTGGCGGCACGTTACGAGGCGACCGAAGTAAGGTCGCAGCCCGCCGGGGTGGAGCGTTCGTTCGACACGTTCTCGGGAGCGCTGGGTCTGGTTTACGAGACACCCGACGACCTGCGCTTCGGCATATCGGGCAGTCGGGCGGAGCGTGCGCCAAGCGCTGAAGAGCTGCTTTCCAATGGTCCGCACATCGCCACGCAGGCATTCGAAGTCGGCGATCCCGATCTCGAAGTGGAGGGCGCCTGGGGTGTCGAGGCATTCCTGCGCGGAGCGATCGGCGACGGAACGATCAGCCTCGCCGCCTATCGCAACTGGTTCGAAAAATACATCTATCTGGCGGAGACCGGCGCCTTTGAAGACGGCCTCCCCGTCTTTCACTATCTGCAAGCCGATGCGACATACTCCGGCGTGGAGGGGCAGATCGTCTATCCGGTATATCGCAGCGACGCTCTAACTCTAAGCGCGGATCTGAGAGGCGACTATGTTCACGCAGAGCTCGATGACGGTTCGGCCCTGCCCCGCATTCCGCCCCTTCGTCTTTCTGGCGCGCTGGACGCGGAGTGGCACGATTTCGACCTGCGCGGTGAAGTCGAATGGTTCGCCCGGCAAGACCGCATCGCCGCCTTCGAGACCGCGACGGACGGGTTTACTCAGGTGAACGTATCGGTCGGCTGGACGCCCTGGCGCGGGAACGAAAACCTGACGCTGATGCTGCAGGCCGACAACATTTTCGACAGCGAAGGTCGCCGCCACGCCAGCTTTACGAAAGACTTCGTGCCGCTGGCGGGACGGAATATCAAGCTCAGCCTGCGAACGAGTTTCTGACCCCGCTAGCCGGGATGGCCGTCGCCATCGCGGTCGAGCGGGCGGGTCGGCGAGGTGGGTGCGGGGTCGGTCACCACAGTCGTAGTGCTGCCTTCGACGCGCCCTTCGGCATGCGCCGCGCGGACCTCGGCATCGTGCCGCTTGTCCCGTTCGCGCCACTTGCCAAACGCGCCACTCATCTGGCCGTAGGCGAAGACCATCAGCAAACCGCCGACGATGGCCAGATTCTTGAGCGCGAGGACTTGCTGCGCGGGGTCGGTAATCTGCTCGTGGAAGAACAGGGTCGCGAGCACGGTGAAGCCGATCAGGACCGCTGCAGCGAGCCGGGTCATGAACCCACTCGCCAGCACGAGGCCGGCCACGATCTCGAATATTCCGACGCCCATGGCCCAGCTGCCCGGGAAGGGCGATTGGGCTTCCATGAAGCTGGCAGTTGCCGAAGGATCGAGGATTTTGCCGAACCCGGCGAAAACGAACAGCGCACCCAGCAGGATGCGTCCGAGAATTGCTGCGATGGTGGCCAAGACTTGTCTCCCCTTTAATTTCGAATTCAAACGCGCCTGTCGCGCATAGGTGCCCGCTTGCCAAGAGCCCGCCAAGCCGCGCCCCCTAGAGGCGGGGAAGGGTCACTCCGCGCTGCCCCATGTATTTGCCCGCGCGATCGGCATAGGTCACCTCGGGCCGTTCGTTCCCCTGCAGGAACAGGAACTGGCACGCGCCCTCATTGGCGTAAATCTTGGCGGGCAGGGGGGTGGTGTTGGAAAATTCCAGCGTCACGTGGCCTTCCCAGCCCGGCTCGAGCGGGGTGACATTCACGATGATGCCGCAACGGGCATAGGTGCTCTTGCCCAGACAGATGACGAGCACGTCTTCGGGCACGCGAAAATACTCCACCGTCCGGGCCAGGGCAAAACTGTTCGGCGGGATCACGCAAATGTCGGTCTGGCGATCGACGAAGCTGGTGGCGGCGAAGTCCTTCGGATCCACCACCGCATTGTCGACATTGGTGAAAATCTTGAACTCGTCGGCAACGCGCGCGTCATAGCCGAAGGACGAGAGGCCATAGCTGATCGAACCTTCGCGCCGCTGGCTTTCGACGAAAGGCTCGATCATGCCGCCCTTGGCAGCGTCGCGGATCCACTTGTCGGAAAGAATCGCCATGGCCCGGTGATCGACCAGCGATGCGCGATGATGCACAAGCCAAGGCGGAGAATAATCCCCTCCCGCGTGGGCCGGTGTTCAGACCCGGTCGCGCGGAGGCAGGTCGGGCTCGTTCGACGGCCGAATGGGTGCAGCCTCGTCCACGACAGTGGCGTCGCGAACCGGTTCACCCACATCGCTGATGCCCGGCCAGATAATGTTTCGCCACGTCGCCGTGATCGACGGTCAGGTTCGCATGACGGGCTTCGAAATCGGCCATGGGATAACCGCGCGTCTGCATGACGTTCGCCAGCAGACGGTCGGCTCGGCTGACCGCTTCGACAGGGCTGTCGACGAACAGCGCCTTGGTTTCGGTCCATTCCGAGGTGAAGCGACTGCGCTCTCCATCCGAGAGCGGACGGATTTCGAGGGTCTTCACTCTTTCCTGCCGATCGCGCAGGTCGCGATGATGGCCGCCGCAATGAGTGGTTCCTGGTTTTCCATAGGTTGCGTCTCCTGCGACCCGTCCGACCCCCGATAGTCTTAGCCTATCAATGTTTTAGAGGGCGCGGCGTTCCGCAAAATCACATCCGGAACACGCCGAATTGCGGGCGTTCTGCGATCGGCGCTTCGAGCGTCGCCGCAAAGGCGAGGCCCAGCACATCGCGAGTCTGGGCAGGGTCGATCACGCCATCGTCCCACAGGCGGGCGGTGGCGTAATAAGGGTTGCCCTCGTCTTCGTATTTCTGGCGGATCGGGGCCTTGAATTCCTCGGCCTGTTCATCGGTCCAGCTATCGGCGTCACGATGGACCGTGGCGAGCACGCTGGCTGCCTGCTCTCCGCCCATCACCGAGATGCGCGCATTGGGCCAGGTGAACAGGAAGCGCGGGGAGTAGGCGCGCCCGCACATGCCGTAATTGCCCGCGCCGAAGCTGCCGCCGATGACCACGGTGACCTTGGGCACGGTGGCGGTGGCAACAGCGGTCACCAGCTTGGCGCCATGCTTGGCGATGCCTTCTGCCTCATACTTGCCGCCGACCATGAAGCCCCATTGTTGGCGAGGATCGCCACCGGCATGCCCCAGATATGCGCGAAGCCGCAGACGAGCGTGCTGCCGTAATGCTGCTTGAACTCGTGGAACTCGCTGGCGTCGACGATGCGCGCGATGACTTCGTGGACGTCATAGGGTGCGCGCACGTCGTCGGGGACGATGGCGTAGAGGTCATCGGCGTCGAACTTCGGCGCGCGTGGCTCACGCAAGTCGATATTCTTCGCCTCGGCGTAATTGTCGCCGAGATGGCTGACGATATCGCGCACGATGGTGAGCGCGTGCTCGTCGTTCTCGGCGAGGTGATCGACCACACCCGATTTTTTGGCATGGAGGTCGCCGCCGCCAAGGTCCTCCGCGCTGATTTCCTCGCCCGTCGCGGCCTTCACCAGCGGCGGTCCGGCAAGGAAAATCGTGCCCTGGTTGCGCACGATCACGGTCTCGTCGGACATGGCGGGGACGTAGGCTCCGCCCGCTGTGCAGCTGCCCATCACGCACGCGATTTGCGGAATGCCCAGCGCGCTCATGTTCGCCTGGTTGAAGAAGATGCGGCCGAAATGATCGCGGTCGGGAAAGACCTCGGCCTGGTGCGGCAGGTTCGCGCCGCCGCTATCGACGAGGTAGATGCACGGGAGCCGGTTTTCCTGCGCAATTTCCTGTGCGCGAAGATGCTTCTTCACCGTCATCGGGTAATAGGTGCCGCCCTTTACGGTGGGATCGTTGCACACGATCATCACCTGCCGGCCCGAAACGCGCCCGATCCCGGCGATCATCCCCGCGCCGTTGATCTCGTCCTTGTACATGCCATTGGCGGCAAGCTGGCCGATCTCGAGGAAGGGGCTGCCCGGATCGAGCAGCCGCTCGACGCGCTCGCGCGGCAAGAGCTTGCCCCGCCCGACATGCCGCTCGCGGCTGCCTTCCGAGCCACCCAAAGCGGCCGCCGCGACGGTGGAGCGAAGGTCCGTGGCGAGTGACTTGTTATGCTCGAACCGCGCCTTGGCATCGGGTGCCTCGCGGTCGAGGGTGGAGGTGAGAACGGGTGCGGTCATGTTTCGGGCCCTAGCGTTTCTTCACGAATTCGGCACGTAGGACGAGGCCTTTGATGCCGGGATATTTGCAATCGATTTCCTGCGCGTCGCCGGTCAGCCGGATCGATTTGATGAGTGTGCCCTGCTTAAGGGTCTGGCCAGCCCCTTTGACGTCGAGGTCTTTGATCAGTGTGACCTGATCCCCATCCTCGAGGAGATTGCCGACCGCGTCGCGAACCTCGACCCGGTCTGCCGCAGTCTGCTTTGCCGCCAGCTCGGATGCCGGCATCCACTCGCCGCTTTCTTCGTCGTAGACATAATCCTCGTCGCTGCTCACCCCGCCGCCCCGATCAGCTCTCTCCCGATCAGCATGCGGCGGATCTCGTTGGTGCCTGCGCCGATATCGAGCAGCTTGGCATCGCGCATGTAGCGTTCCACCGGCCAGTCGAGCGTGTAGCCCGCGCCGCCGAGCGCCTGGACGCTCTCGGCGGCCACGCGGAAGGCATTCTCGCTGGCCAGCAGGATTGCGCCTGCCGCGTCGAAGCGGGTCGTCTTGTTCGCGTCGCAACTCTTGGCCACCGCGTAAGTGTAGGCCCGCGCCGATTGCAGCGCGACATACATGTCGGCGACCTTGGCCTGCATCAGCTGGAAACTGCCAATGGGTTTGCCGAATTGCTTACGTTCGCGAAGGTAGGGAATGACCGTGTCGAGGCAGGCCTGCATCACGCCGAGCTGGAGGCCCGACAGCACGACGCGCTCGTAATCCAGCCCGCTCATCAGCACGCCGACGCCGCCGTTTTCGGGGCCCATCACGTTTTCTTCCGGCACGAAGCAATCGTCGAACACGAGTTCCGCCGTGGGGCTGCCGCGCATGCCGACTTTTTCGATCTTCTGACCGATGGAGAAGCCTTCGAAATCCTTCTCGATCAGGAAGGTGGTGATCCCGCGGCTGGCCGCTTCTGGCGAGGTCTTGGCATAGACGACCAGCGTATCGGCATGGGTCGCATTGGTGATCCAGAACTTGGTGCCGTTGAGGACATAGCCGCCGTCGACCTTCTCGGCCTTGGTTCGCATAGAGACCACGTCCGACCCGGCGCTGGCCTCGCTCATCGCAAGGCTGCCGACATGTTCGCCGCTGATCAGCTTAGGCAGATATTTCGCCTTCTGCTCGTCATTCGCCCAGCGCGCGATCTGGTTGACGCAGAGGTTCGAATGGGCGCCATAGGACAAGCCGACCGAAGCACTCGCACGGCTGACTTCCTCGACCGCAATCACATGTTCGAGATAGCCCAGGCCCAGGCCGCCGTCGTCTTCCGCCACGGTGATGCCGTGGAGGCCCAGCTCGCCCATCGCTGGCCAGAGGTCGCGGGGAAACCAGTCCTCGCGGTCCACTTTCTCGGCCAGCGGAGCGATCTGCTCATCGGCGAAGCGCGAAACGCTCTCGCGGATCATCTCTGCACTTTCGCCGAGCTGGAAATCGAAATCGGGGGTCGCGCGCATCGTCTCTCCTTGCGGGGCTTGCCGCCCAAGAATTGTTTGAGCGCCCGATAGCGGAGGCTGCGCGCGCGGGCAAACCGCTTGTTCGCCCTCTGCGCATTCGTTTGCATCTGGTATCGTATGATATTGGATTCAGGCCCGTTCTGGCCTAGGAATGACAGATTCTGGACATGTATTACGAGCCCAAGCCCCTCTGGCCGGCCCATTCGGGCCCGAATCCTGCCTATTGCGGCGAGGACAAGCGCCTCGGCGTGCTTGCGTCCTATGGACTAGACGACCTCGAAGGCGATGCCGAGCTGACGCGGATCGTGGGTTTTGCCGCTAGGCTGTGCGACGCCCCGATCTGTCTCGTGAGCCTGGTCGAGGAAGAGCGACAGAGATTTCTGGCGAAGGTCGGCCTCGAGGTCGACGAGACGCCGCGTCCGACCAGCTTTTGCGCCCATACCATGCAGCTCGACCGACCGATGGTGGTACCCGATGCGCGGCTCGATCCGCGTTTTGACGACAATCCGCTGGTCACGGGCGCGCCGCACATTCGCTTTTACGCGGGTGCACCGCTCATTTCGGTCGAAGGCGCTCCGCTGGGCGCGCTTTGCGTAATCGACACGAAGCCGAGGCCCGACGGGCTGACGGCACTGCAGGAAGACGGGCTGAACGTGCTGGCGCGCGCGGTCATGCAGCGGCTGATGATGGAGCGGCAGGATCGCGCAGCCATCGAGGCGCTGGCGAAGCGCGAGCGCGAACTGCGCAATATGCTCGACAGCGTGCCGGGTATCGCGTGGTCGGCCGATGCCGACGGCAATTTCGACATGTTCAACGCGCGCTGGCAGGAAGTGACCGGCGCCCCTCCGCCAAAGACATTTGCTGAGTGGGAGGCGTTTATCCACCCGGACGATTTTGCCAGCGCGCGCGCCGACTGGGACGCGGCCGTCGAAAAAGGCCCGCTGTTCACGCAGGAATGGCGCCTGAGGATTGCCGACGGCAGCTATCGCTGGACGCTTGCGCGAGCCATCGCCGCGGGCGACGAGGTTGGGGGCGAACGGTGGTTCGGGACGGTCATCGATATCGATGACAGCCACAAGCTTTCCGAACAGCGCGACCTGCTGGCGAGCGAGTTGGCGCACCGTATCAAGAACATCTTTGCCGTGGTGACCGGCCTCGTCACCATGCGGGCGCGTGGGCGCGGGGAGGAAACCCGGCAGTTCGCCGAGGAAATCGGCGCGACGATCCGTGCACTGGGCACCGCGCACGATTACGTCAGGACCAAGGATGGCAAGCGGAGCGAGAACCTCGTCGGCCTGCTTCACGACCTGCTGGCGCCCTATCAGGACGGCAGGTCGGAGCGCGTCCGCATCGAGGGCGACGACGTGGCGATCGGTCCGAAGGCCGCAACCCCGCTTGCGCTCGTTTTCCACGAGCTGGCAACCAACTCCGCCAAATATGGCGCGCTGAAAGACGGGGTGGGGACGATCGCGATCGACGTCCAGACCGCGTGCGAGGCGGACGATGACATCTGCATCCGCTGGCGCGAATTCTCGCCCGATTTCGTATCGCCCGGCGATGCGCCGCCGGGATTCGGGTCGCGCCTGATCCGCATGTCGGTCGAGGGGCAGCTGTCGGGCCGGCTCGAGCGTGAATATGGCGAGCACGGTCTCAACGTTGAGCTCGTCGTACCGGCACAGACGATTGCGCTCTGAAGCCTTGCGGCATGCAGGGGTCGCCAAGGCGTCTTCGCGCCGATATGTTCGCGCCATGACCTCACAATTCAGCCAGCGATTGGCACGCCTCGCAACGCTTGCGACCCTCGTGGGCAGCCTATCGGCCGGATGCACGCCCGATCCGGGTGCGGAAGCGGCGGTGGCCGTCGCGGCGGGCGACGTCTCGTCGCCTTCGGCCGATGCCTCGGGCCCGTCAGAGCCCGCCGAACCGCGCGACTTCGCGGGTACGGCGTGGCGGGTCGTTTCCGATGAAGGCGCGCGGTTCACGACCTATCTCGACGCCGACGGGACCTATCGCGATCTGCGCAATGGCGATGCCTACCAGCAGGGCAGCTGGACGTGGAACGCCGATGGCGAAAGCCGCGAACTCTGTTTCGAGCCCGACGCGGAAAGCGGCATCAACCGGTGCTGGTCGCCGGGCCAGATGGACGGCGACACGATGATCGTGACGGGCGGAGAAAACAGGCGCATCGAGGCACGCCGCGTCGACTACATCGCTCCCGCCGTGGACGAAGACGAAGAAGACGAGGCGGCCGACGAAGCGCCAGCGGCGTGACCGATCCGCGTA
>QFNA01000199.1 GCA_003248395.1 Citromicrobium sp. | reverse complement strand
GTTCACCTTTTACTGAGGCTGCCGAAAGAGTCAGATGACCGATAACTCCAACCAACCGGAGCAGGAGGGCACAACCCCAACGAAACCGCAATCGCGGCGTGGCTTGCGCATCGTGCTAATCCTCGTTGGTCTTGCCGTGCTGCTTGGCGGGATCTGGTGGTACTACCGGCACGTAAGCTACGGACAATATATGCAGTCGACCGATAACGCCTATGTCGCTGCCGACAGCGTCGTTATCTCTTCCAAGGTAGCGGGATACGTCGAAGAGGTCTTCGTGGGGGAGAACGAGCAGGTTGCTCTCGGCGGAGCCCTCGTACAACTGGATCTGCGGGATTATCAGGCGCAAGCGCAACAGGCGCGCGCACAGATCGCTGCGACCCTGGCCGGTGCCGACACAATCCGTTCTCAGGTAGCTGAACAGGATGCAGCCATTCGCCAGGCGCGGGGCCAACTCGCCGCCGCGCGCGCAGCACTCGACCTCGCGAACGACCAGGTGGCGCGATATCGGCCCCTTGCCGCGACAGGAGCCGAACCGCGGGAAAAGCTCGATCAGTATGAGGCGCAGGCGCGGCAGGCGCGGGCCGAACTCGCCGCTGCGCAGGCGGCGGTCGCTGCCGCGACCGCTCGCCGGGGGACCCTGTTCGAGCAGATCAGCCAGACCCAGGCGCAGGCGGACGCTGCTCGCGCTCAGCTGGAAACAGCCGACCTTACGGTTGAATCGACCTTGCTGCGCGCCAGCAAGGCCGGCCGCGTCGGCGATCTCTCGGTGAGGGTGGGCCAGTTCGTGCAACCGGGTCAACGTTTGATGACGGTGGTTCCGGTGAGGGCGATCTACGTGACGGCAAACTTCAAGGAAACGCAGGTCGGCCTGATCCGGGCCGGCCAGAGCGTCAGGCTCGAAGTTGACGCCCTGCCCGACCTTGAGATCGCGGGAATTTTCCATCCTCCCCCCCGAAAATGCCACCGGCAACTTTACCAAGATCGTTCAACGGATACCCGTCCGCATCGCTATCGATGCTCCCCCTGAAGTGCGGCGTCTGCTCGTTCCCGGCATGTCGGTAGTGGCTACGGTCGACACCCGGAATGCTGCCGGCGAATTGGAAGAGATCTCGAGTCGGACTCAATGACCGAGATACTGGCAGCGCAGGACACTTCGATCGGGCCGGCCGGGAGCCGAAAGAACGCAGACGTTACTGCCTGGGTCGCTGTGGCCGCGGGCGCGCTCGGCGCCATGCTCGCGACGCTGGACATATCAATCGTCAATTCCGCACTCCCCGTCATTCAGGGCGAGATCGGTGCCACAGGCGCCGAAGGCACCTGGATTGCTACGTCATTTCTCGTTGCTGAGATTGTCGTCATTCCACTGAGCGCTTGGCTCGAACGGCTGTTCGGTCTGCGAACCCTCCTCATCATCGCGGTCAGCGCGTTCACCGCATTTTCTGTGCTATGCGGTGTAGCCACCGACCTTACGACCATGATCATCGGCCGCACGGGCCAGGGCTTCATGGGCGGAGTCCTCATTCCGACCGCAATGACTATTGTGGCTAAACGATTGCCGCCGCACCAACAGCCAATCGGAATGGCGCTGTTCGGCATGACT
>QFNA01000010.1 GCA_003248395.1 Citromicrobium sp. | reverse complement strand
TCATCCCTTGGATACGCAACCCCGGCGGCGTTCGCCGCCGAACTGGATAATCAATGGCCTGCTTCGCTCCGCCCTACGGGCTCCGCTACGCAGCCCATTACTTCAACCGCGCTCATGCGCAACAAAACGGCTCGGCTCTAATCCCAGCTGGAGGAAAGCTGGGGGTCACGTCACAAGCTCCCGTTCATCGGGACTGAGAGGAAGGGCTCATGATGTCTCTATCGGAGAGATGCCCGAATAAGTAGGATGCTGCTTTGAGGAACAAGGACGGAAATGACTAACCCAGAAATTGGCAAGAGAATCGTCGCCGGCCATATTGACACCAACTACCACGAGGCTGGCTCCGGTCCGCCGCTGGTCCTTATTCACGGATCAGGGCCTGGAGTGACGGCTTTCGCCAACTGGAGTCAGATCATCCCCCCGCTCGCCGAGCATTTCCATGTCTATGCGCCCGACATGGTCGGGTTCGGCTACACCGAAACGCCCGACTCCCTCACTGATTTCACCCTCGACGTCTGGGTCGGCCAGATCATCGATTTTCTCGATGCGATCGGGGTCGACAAGGCCTCCTTCATCGGCAACTCCTTCGGTGGCGCGTTGAGTGTCGCGACGGCAGCTCGTCATCCCGAGCGGGTTGACCGGTTCGTGCTGATGGGTGCGGCAGGCCTCGAGTTCCACATCACCGCCGGGCTTGAGGCCGTGTGGGGGTATCAGCCATCGCTTGAGAACATGCGTAAGCTGATCGAAACGTTTGCGTACAATTCTGCGCTCGTGACCGACGCGATCGTCGAATCACGGCACAATGCCAGCATCAGTCCTGGCGCCTTTGAGGTCTATTCCCGACTCTTTCCGGAGCCTCGCCAAGCCAGTATCAGCCGCCTGGCGACCCGCGAAGACCAAATAGGCGCGATTCAGCACCGGGCGTTGATCGTCCATGGCCGTGAAGACGAGATTATCCCCGTCGACGTTGCCTATAGATATTTGGCACTGTTGAAGCGGTCGGAACTTCATGTTTTCGGAGAGTGTGGACATTGGACGCAGATCGAAAAGCGCAGTCGCTTCCTCGACGTCGTCATTCCTTTTCTTCGAGACTGAATCACGACGTCGGTTTGCGAGAAGTGCTACAGTCCTTCTCCGCCATCCCGTCCTCAGGGACCGCGTCGCGATCGGGAGCCACGACCGCAACGGGGAGGCGAAGCGGCATCTCGCAACCCCTTTGCAATGGCCCAAAAGGCCGGCGAGCGGGTCCCTTGCCGCCATTGCGCCCGCACCAGCCGGATGATAGGCCGGTCGCTGGACCGAGGAGCCGCCATGGAACTGACCACCGACCATATGGAGCAATTGATCAGGACCTATTTCGACGGCTGCAACGAAGCGGACGTCGAGAAGATGATGCGCTGCTTCGTACCAGAAGGGACGCATTATTTCCCGCCGGGAATGTATGAGGGGCCGTTCCGCGGCGCCGACACAATCGCGCGCAAATGGGTCGACGCGGTGGAGCGGCTGGGATCGATCTGGACGGTGGACCAGGTGATCGCGGATCCGGCGACCGGGCGCGCGGTGATCGAGTGGACCCACTTCAAGACCAAGCTGGGGCAGGTGCTGCGCGGCGACGAATGGTATATCTTCGACCGCGAGAGCGGGCTGATCCGGGAGATCAGGGCCTATTATGCCTCGCCGCAGGACCATTCACTGACGCTGCTCGAGCTCGGCGGCTTCGACTATGAGGGACGCGGCTATCCGATGGCGCCTCCGTTCGAGCGGGGCGGCACGGACTAAGGCCCCCGGGTCAGGAAGACGCCGGCTTGGCGAGGAGCGACCTGAGCGGCACCGAGGAGTCGGCGAGGGCGGCGGGATCGAAGGCCCTGCGCGCGGGGATCATCCGCTTGGCGACGGCCATGTCGGCCGGGCGGTTCACGGTGACGACGCCCTCCAATAGGTCGTCGGCGAGATAGAAGAGGGTGAAATCGCCGTCGGAGACGCTGCCGCGGACGACGGCGCGGCATTCGTCGCGAACCCGGCCCGCCGACTGGATGTTGAAATCATATTGGTCCGACCAGAAGCTGCAGGGCTGGCAGGCGTCGACATCCTCGCCGAGCATGGCCGCGGCGGCGGCCTCGGCCTGGGCGGCGGCGTTGTGGAAGGTCTCCAGGCGGGCGCGGCCGCCGAAGAAGCCGGGCTGGTTGGCGACGTCGCCGGCCGCATAGACGAAGGGGCAGGACGTGGCCGAGCGGCGGTCGACGAGAATGCCGTTGTCGACGTCGAGCCCCGCCTCGCGGGCGAGCTCGTCGGCGGGCTCGACGCCGATTCCGACGACGACGGCGTCGCGATCGAACCGCTCGCCGCCGTCCAGCGTAACGCCGCGGACGAGGCCCCCTTCCCGCTCGAAACGCTCCGGCATACGGCCGAAATGCGCCTCGACGCCGCGCTCGGCATGGGCGCGGGCGAGCCAGGCGCCGGCAACGCTGCCGAAGCTGCGCAGCATCGGCGTCGGCGCCGGTTCGACCGCCACCACGCGGGCGCCGGCCCGGGTCGCGGTGGCGGCGACCTCCGCGCCGATCACGCCCATCCCGACGACGAGGATTCGCGCGCCCGGAGTCAGGGCCCCGGCGAGCCGAGCGGCGTCATCGCGAGTGCGAAGATAATGGACGTTGGCCGCGCCCTCCAGCGCGGGCAGCCGCCGCGGCCGCGAGCCGGTCGCGAGGAGGAAGGCGTCGGCCTGGACATCGCTTCCGTCGGAAAGGCGGACTTCTCGGGCGCGGAGGTCTAGTCTCTCGGCCTTGACCCCGAGCCGCGCCTCAATGCGATTGGCTTCATACCAGTCGGCGGGGCGGAGCAGGATCGCCGATTCGTCCCCGCCCGGCCACAGATAGTCTTTGGAGAGCGGCGGCCGCTGATAGGGGAGCCAGGGCTCCTCGCCGATCAGCAGGACCCGGCCGTCGAAGCCCCGCGCGCGCAGAGTTTCGGCGGCCCGGGCGCCGGCTAGGCTGGCGCCGATGATGGCGACGGTCCGGATCACCCTGGTGTCTTTAGGCTCGTTCACGGTCAAGCTACCGCGAACGAGCCCATCAGTTAGAAACGATATTCGAGGCCGACGCCGACGCGGCGGGGGCGCTCGTAGATGATGTAGGTGCCCTGCGGCCCCGGCGAGATCTGCTGCGCGACCTTGGCGTTGGTCAGGTTGCTGGCGAAGAGCCGGAGGGTCAGCTGCTCGTCGGCCGTGGTCCAGCCGAGCTCGCCCGACAGGATCGTATAGGGATCCTGCGAGAGCGCGTTCAGATAGTCATAATACACCCGCGAGCTGCGGAAAAGATTGCCGGCCAGATGCCCGCGCCCGCCGGCCATGTCCCACTGATAATTGCCGCCGGCGTTGATCGTGAATTCGGGCGTGCGCACCAGCTGGTTGCCGGCGACGTCCGCCGAACCGACGATGTTGCCGCCCGTCGGCCGCGGCGTGAACACCTGGGCGTTGGGGAATTCGTCATATTTGGCGTTGGTGTAAGCCAGAGCCAGACGCAGAGTGAGATCGTCGACGGGCTGCGCGGTGGTTTCGAACTCGCCGCCCCAGATCTTCGCCTTGGCGGCGTTCTGAAGGATGAACGCGCCAGTGGTCGCCCGGGCGGTCGCCTGCAGATCGTCATATCTGTAGTGGAAGAAGGCAAGGTTGGTGCGGAGCCAAGGCAAGGGATCCGCCTTGATGCCGATCTCGGCCGCCGTGATCGTCTCCGGATCGACCGCGGTGGGCGCCGTGCCGAAGGTGTTGAAGACGCCGCTTTTGAAGCCCGTGCCGTAGCTGGCGTAGATATTGGCATCGTCGGTGAACTGGTAGCGAAGCGCGGCGCGATAGGTGAATTTGTTGAAATTGGCTTCCGCCATTCCGAAAGGCAGCTGGTTGTTGTTCACCTTCTGCGAGAAGCGGCGCTCCTCGGTCGTGTAGCGGCCGCCGAGAGTGAGGAAGAGCGAGGTGCCGAAGCGGTAGGTGCCTTCCGCGAAGGCCGAGTAGGAGGTCGTCTCCGCCCTCGGCGAGAGCAGGGTCGGGACGACCGGGGCCGTCGGAGAGGTCCGGTTGACGATGGTGACCGGCTGGGTGCCCTCCATGAAATAGCCATAGGCGCCAACGATCCAGGTGAGCGGGCCGTTGCCGGCCGAGAGCAGCCGGATCTCCTGGGTCAGCGTGCGCGGGAAGACGCGCATGAACGTCTCGCCGAGCAGGAGATTGGAAGCGTCGGAATCCGCCACCTGGTGGACCCGAGTCTTCATGTAGGCGCTGGTCGTTTCCAGATTTACGCCGCCGAGCTCGATGCGGGTGCGCAGCGAGAGATCGAGCCGGCTATAGTCGGAGACCGGGAGCGCGTTGAGCGACGCCTCCCAAGGCTGGTTCGGGAGGATGACGCCGGCGAAGGGAGCGCCGGCGGAATTGCCCTGGAAGGGCTGCTGCGAGGCCGTCTCGTCATTCGTGTCGACATAGGCGGCGGTGACGACCGCGCTGATATTGTCCTGCTCGAAGAGAAGCTTGCCGCACACCGAGGCGACGCGAGTCTCGCCGAACGGCTCCCCGCCGCTGAGATTGGTGATGTAGCCGTCATTCTTGCGGTAGAGGAGCGCGAGATCGGCGGCGATGTTCTCGGTGAGGCCGCCGGTGACATAGCCGCGCAGATCGATGTCGCTCGCATCCTCGCGCATGCGGCCGTAGCGGGCGGCGATACGGCCGCGGGCCCGGAAGCTCGGATCCGGCGTGATCACGTTGACCAGGCCGCCGGTGGCGTTGCGGCCGAAGACCGTGCCCTGCGGGCCGCGAAGCACCTCGACGCGGGAGACTTCAACGAGGTCGATCTGGGTGGAATAGGGATCGCCCTGATAGACGCCGTCGACATAGACGGCGACATTGGCTTCGTCGCCGACCGAGAGGCCGCTCGAGCCGACGCCGCGAATGCTCGGCTGCATGACGTTCTGGTTGCGGCCGCCGTTGAAGTTCGGGATCACCTGGGTGAGCGTGCGGACGTCGCGGACGCCGGACTCGGCGATGCTGTTGCCCGAGACCGCGGTCACGGTGACCGGAATCTCCTAGAGACGCTCCTCGCGCCGCGTGGCGGTGACGACGATGTCCTCAAGGCCGGCCTTGGCCTCTTCGGTCGGCGCCGCGGCGGGCGTGGTGACGGCGTCGGAGGTTGCCTGCTCCTCGGCCGGATCGGCCATATCCTGCTGGTCGGCCGCGTCCGCGGCGGGCTGGGCGTGGCTGATCGAGGCGATGCTGACCGAGCCAAGAAGGGCTGTTGTATACGCCATAGTCCGGAACCGCATTCCCACTCTCCCCAACGGCCCCTTCAGGGCCTTCTCTGATGCCTCTCCGGGCAAATCTCCCCGCACCGAAACGCTCGATACGAGCTAAACAATACGCATGAGTATGTTGCAAAACCTCGAATGGGTGTCAAGCGCCTTTCCGGAGCTTCAGACCGAGCGCGCGCTGAAATGCGCCACGCCCGCGATCCACCCGGGCGCCGGGGCATAGTCGCGCTGGACCACTTCGAACGGCCCCTCGCTCGCCATCGCCGCGGTCGCCGCGACCCAGGCGAGCAGCTCGTTGGCGCCCGATCCGGCGACCTCGTCGACCTGCTCGGCGGTGAAGGCGTCGAGCGTCGCCCAGTCCTGTCGCTCGAGAAGGTCGAGAACCTCCGCATCCCAGCCGGGGTTGAGCGGCCGGACAGGTCCCTCCCCCTTCGCCGCGGCGGCCGCGACCGTGGCGATCCGCCCTTCCCGCTCGGCCTGCTGCTCCGCCGTCATCTTAGCCCCGATCAGGCGGCTGCGGACCTCGGGCGGCGCGGTCTCGATGCGCGGGACGAGCGGATCGTGGGACAATCCGCCCGAGGCGGCGAACAGGATCCGCTTGCCCGAACTACTCGCGAACCGCCCCACCGCCTCGCCGAGAAGCCTTGCCCGCCTGTAGGTGGGCAAAGGCGGCGCGGCGCAGTTCACGAAAATCGGGACGAGAGGGTAGAGGTCGGCGCGGCCGAACAGCATCTCCCACAATTGGACGAAGCCATGATCGACCACCATGTCGTAGGAAAGGGCAGCGTCGATGTCGGCGGCGCGGACCGCGTCGAGAAGCGCCAGCGCGCTGGCCTTGTCGACCGGCAGCGCCTCGGCCCGCGTCGACCAGTCGCCATAGGAGCGGGCCTCGGCGCCGACGCAGAAGCTCGGCATCAGCGCGTAGCTGAAACCGTGGAAATGATCGGGCGAGAATTGGACGATGAGGTCCGGCTCGAACGCCTCCACCAGCGCCCGCATCCGATCGAAGGACGCCCGCACCGCCGCGCAGACCGCCTCCTCCGCCAGCGTGCCGTCCAGCATTACCGGCGAGTGGGAGGCGCAGGCGAGAGCGAAGGGCATCAGCCGAGCGTCTCGACCCGGTGGCCGAGCAGGAAATCGATGTGGATGCGGTTGAACGTCTCGGGGTCCTCGAACTGCGGCCAGTGGCCGCATTCCGGCATCACGACGAACTGGGCGCCCGGGATCATGTCGGCGATCTGCTTGCCCTCGGTCGGCGTGGCGGTGGGATCGTGCGACGTCCAGAGCACCAGCGCCGGCGCCTCGATCCGCGCATAATCCTCGGCCGTGAACATGTTGCGGCGGCGGATCTCCATCTCCTGCAGGCAGAGGATGCTGCGCATTACCTCGGCATAGCCGGGCTGCGAATAGACTGTCTGGCGGGTGGCGATGAGATCGTCATGGACCTTGGCGGGATCGTGCATCAGCATTTCGAGCCGGTTGCGGATGAATTCCCAGTCGGGCTGCTCCACCGCGCGCATCGACAGCGTCTTTATCCGCTCCATCACCTCGGGATGCGCGGTCCAGCCGCCGGTGGTGTTGAGCACCACCCGATCGACCGCCTCGGGGTGGTGGATGGCGATGTAGCTGGCGATCCAGCCGCCGAGCGATTCCCCCGAGATCAGCGCGCTGGAGCGGCCGAGCGCCTTCATCACGGCGAGGGCGTGGGCGGCATATTGCGGGATCTGGTAATCGATCGCCGGCTTGTCGCTATAGCCGTGCCCGACGCTATCGAAGGCGACGGTCCAGAAATGCTCGCCATGGGCGCGAAGGTTGCGGACATAGGCTTCGGCATGGCCGCCGGTGCCGTGGAGGAGGAGGAGCAGCGGCTTGTCCTCGGATCCGCTCATCAGATAGCGGGTACGGACGCCGTCGGCATCGACATAGCCCTGGCGGAATTCGAGCCCGATGAGGTCGGACCAGATGCTTTGATGGCTCATTGACTGCTCCCCATGACGCGGCCCTCGGCCCCCTGCGTCGGGGTCCATTCCCGCGATAGACGATGATATTTTCCTTGCCAGTGCAGCAGCGGCCGCTTCGGCCAGTGGCGGACGCGAAGCACCTGCCCGACAAAGACGGCATGGTCCCCGCCGGCATATTCGTTGACCCGCTCGCATTCGATCCAGGCAAGCGCGCCCTGGAGCAGAGGTAGCCCGAACAGGCCGGCTTCGCAGGCGGCGCCGGCGAAGCGGTCCTCGCTAGCGCAGAAGCGGCGGGATTCCGCCTCCTGATCGTCGGAAAGGATATTCACCGCGAAATGACGCGCCTCGCTGAACAGGGGATAGGAGAAAGCGCTGCGGCGAAGGCTCCACTGCACCAGCGGCGGCTCCAGCGACAGCGAGGCGAAGGAGCTGACGGTGAGGCCGTAGGGCCTCCCCTCCCCGTCCAGGGTCGAGATGATCGCAACTCCGGTTGGGAACTGGCCCATGGCGACGCGGAACAGGCCGGGATCGATCGCCGGCGGAGTCTCGCCTTCGGGGAGCACCGCGCTTGTCATGCCACGCGGTCCACCGCCGAGGCTTGCGCGGGCGGGTCTCCCGCCAAGGCGAGCGCGGCATCGACGAGGCGGCGATAGTCGCTGTCGTCGACCGAGAGGTAGGCGCCGGCGAGATTGCGCACCGGATCGCCCGCATAATAGCGCTCATATTGGACGAGGCGCTGGCCGAAGGCCTCGCCGGCGAGATCCCAGGCGAGCTTGAACAGGCGGACCCGGTCGAGCGAGGAGAGCTTCGCGCCGCAATAATATTTGCCGGTGTCGCCGGCGAGCTCGGGAACCGCGAAATCGGCGCCCGACGGCATCAGCATGAAGCCGCCGGCGCCGATCGTCTGCAGCACCTCGATCACTCGCGGATAGGCGCTCGCCATCATGATCCTGAGATTGTGGAGGGGCGCGAGAGCCGGCCGCCAGCTGCCCGACGGCAGCCTTTCGGCCTCGGCCTCGGCGCGGGCGAGACCGCTCTTCAGATGCTCGACGAAGCAGACGCATTCGCCGAGCATCTGCTGGACATGGAGGAAGCTGTCGGCGCCGGTCGCCCGCGCCACCGCCATCGCCAGCCCAGTGGCGAGCTGCATCTTCGCCAGCGCGCGGATGTTGGTCTGATAGGCGGTGTGGTTGCGGATCGAGGTGCGCGGATACATCTCCGCCGCCGCCTTGACGTTGCGATAGCAGAAGACGCGGTCCCAGGGCACGAAGACGTCGTTGAAGACGAGCAGCGCGTCATTCTCCTCGAAGCGGGTCGAGAGCGGATGATCGAAACTCGAGCGGCTGCCGTCGAGCGTATAGGGCTCGCGGCAGATCTGGCGCAGCCCGGGCGCGTCCGCCGCGACGGCGAAGATGACGGCATGATCCTCGTCGCCGGGCTTCAGGCCCGGCAAATTGTACATCAGTATCTCGTCGGCGATGGGCCCAAGCGTCGCGATCATCCGCGCGCCGTTCATGATGATCCCTCCCTCGACCTCGGCGGTGACGCGCAGGTGAAGGTCGCCGAGCTCGTGGCTCGCCTTGGTGCGATCGTTCTGCGGCGTGACCAGCGCATGGCTGAGGAGCAGGTCGTTCTTGCGGACGAAGCGGTAATAAGCGTCGAGATGGTCGGCGAATTTCTGCCCGTCCTGGGCGAAGAAATCGCGGCTCTCCCAAAGCGCGAGCAAAGTCGCGTTCATGAAATCGGGCGAACGGCCGAGCAGGCCGAAGCTCGCCTCCGCCCAGAGCCGCATCCCCTCGCGGCGGCGGCGCAGATCGTCCGGCGACCGCGCCTCGAGGAAGGAGATGCCGCAAGTCTCGCCGGTCTCCGGATCGGTGCCGGTCAGCCGGTCAGCATAGGCCGGATCGAGCTGCATGTCGTAGAGCGCCGCGAGCTGCCGGGCGACCGCCGCGAAAGCGGGGTGATCGGCGACGTTCGCCACCCGCTCTCCGCCCACCCACACCTCGCGGGGGCGGCTCCTCAGCCCCTCCAGATAATCGGCGCCGCTCCTGATACCCATCCCGCGTTTCCACTCCGTTCGAAGGCGGTCTGGAACCGCCCTTGCCTGCTTATTCATTTGGCCCGCGGCAGCGGGCGCTTCAACGGCGGAGTCGGAAATGTTCATGGTGCGAACAGCGTCAGGGAATGTCCGGCTGTTCGTCGAGCCGGCGCTCGATCGCGGCGATGCAGGCGCGAAGCGGCGGCAGCAGGGTGGAGGCGGCGGCCTCGGTGGAGAGAGCGGAGCGGAAATAGACGATGTTCACCGCCCCCACCGCCCGGGATCTTCGGCGGACCGGCAGCGCGATCGCGCTTATGTTCGCCTCGATGAGGCCGTCGCTATAGCCGTAGCCGCGCTCCCGGACCCTCTCCAGCATCCGCTCCAAGGCCTGACGGTCTTCCGTCTCCGCCGCATCCTCTCCACCCGAGGCGCGGACCGACTCGAGCGCCTGGTCGAGTTCCCTGGGAGACATGGCGGCGAGCAGCGCTCGGCCGAGCGCGGAGCGGGCGATCGGCCGGTGCTGGCCGACCAGCCGCCGGAAGAAGGTCATGCTGGTCAGTCTATGGGTCGAGGCGAGAATGGTCAGCCGCCCGGCGACGAGCGCGGCATAGTCGCTCGGCCAGCCGACCTCGGCGACGAGGCCGTCAAGCTCCTCCTGGGCGATCTGGAGGACGAGATCGTCGCTGCGGATGCCGAGGCCGATGCTGCCGAGCTTGCCGGCGAGGAAGTAGCGGCCGTCGTCGGGTCGCCGCACCGCATAGCCCGAGGCGACAAGCGTGGCGAGGAGCCGGTAGACGGTCGAGCGATCGATCGCGGTGCGGCGCGCGAGCTCGGAAGGGGTCGACCAGCCGAGATCCGCCATCGCATCGAGCAGCGCGAGCCCGCGCTCGAGCGAGCGCACCTCGCGATAGGGCGTCCCTTCCGCGCTCACCCGGCGCGGCGAGGATGCGCGGGCCCAGGCGGCGCCGGGTCAGGCCATCGCATCGGGAAGGTTCAGCAGGA
This sequence comes from Citromicrobium sp., assembly GCA_003248395.1. Lineage (GTDB taxonomy): Bacteria > Pseudomonadota > Alphaproteobacteria > Sphingomonadales > Sphingomonadaceae > Qipengyuania. Next base: position 12,936 of record QFNA01000010.1, on the reverse strand, counting down.
AAATGAGGCAGATCTCCAGCTGCGAGCGCAGCGCCTGGCGGCCGACGTCGCGGTGGATGACGTTGACCCCGATCAGGTGCGACAGGGCCAGCAGAGCGGCCGCCTTCGCCCTCGGCAGCGACATACCGAGATCGAGGTAGATCTGGGTCATGATCTCAAGCCGTTCGCTGTCTACCTCGGAAAGGGTGCGGCGGGCGATCTCGGAGCTGCGCGCCCATTCGCGAAGGGCGTGCTCGATCGGGCCGCCCGGAATGTCGGGGCGGTCTTCCGACGCCACCTTGATCAGGAAGGACAGGCGCTCGCGCGGATCCTCGATATTGGTCTGGATGAACTCGGCGATCCTGAGGGTCGAGGTTTCCTGCCAGAAGCGCAGCATCTCGTTGAGGAGCGCGTTGCGATCCTTGAAATGCCAGTAGAAGCTGCCCTTGGTGACCCCCAGCTCGCGCGCGAGCGCCTCGATGCGGACGTTGGCGACGCCGCCGCGGCCGACCTCGACGAGCGCCGCGCGAACCCAGTCGCGCTTGGTAAGCCTGTCCGCCTCCGGACCCTTCGCCTTGGCGAGTCGCTTGGCCATGCTGATCTTCTACCCCCCATTGGATATGCGGGCACCAGCGCGCCCGCACAAGGCCCTGCTCCGTTCCGACTAGATTTCGGCCACGTTGACAAGGACCTTGCCGGTCGTCTCGCCATTCTCCAGCGCGGCCAGGCCCTGTTTGAGGTCGGCGAGCTCGACGAGCCGCCAGAGATGCGGGCGGACATGTCCGCCGACGGCGAGCTCGACGAGCTGCTTCTGGATGGCCGAGATGAACGCGGCCTCCTTGTCGAAGCTCCAGAACACGCCGATCGCGGACGCCGCCTTCACCAGCAGGTGGTTAGCGGGGATCTGCGCCGGAGCCCCGCTCGCGAAGCCGGCGAGCATCAGCCTTCCGCCCCAGGCGAGCTGGCGGAGGCTGAGCAGGCTGGTCTCCCCTCCGACGGGGTCGAAGACCATGTCGACCCCGCCCGGCGCAAGCGCCTTGACCCGCTCCGACCATTGCGCGTCGCGATAGTTGATCGCGTGGTTGGCGCCGTTGTCGAGGGCGAGCCGGCACTTCTCTTCCGACCCGGCGGTGGCGATTACCCGCGCGCCGCGCCAGGCGGCGAGCTGGGTGGCGGCGATGCCGAGCCCGCCCGCCGCGGCGTGGATCAGGACGGTCTCGCCCTGCTGGAGCCTGCCCTTGCCGAACAGGCCGACATGAGCGGTGGTGTAGGAGACGGGCAAGGCCGCGGCGTCGGCGAAGGAGAGCTCGTCGGGGAGCCGGACGAGCCGGCCGGTCTCAACCGGGCAATATTCGCCGAACGCGCCGGCGGGGACCTGGGCGAGGACGCGGTCGCCCGGCCCAAAGCCGCTTCCCAGGGGCGCCTCGGCGACCACGCCGGCAATCTCGCTGCCGAGGACGAAGGGCGGCTGGATCTTCACCTGGTAGCGGCCCTTGACGGCAATCCCGTCGGCGAAGTTGAGGGCGGCCTTGCTGACGCGGACGATGGCCGTGCCTTCGCCGGCGGCGGGGCGGGCAACGTCCTTGAGCACGAGGTCGTCGAGCGATCCCCACCGTTCCACGACCCACGCCTTCATCATACGCATACCTCCCGCTTGCCTTAACCTAGAATACGGTGTCGTATGTTATGGAATTTCGCAAGCCACGAATCGGACGAGAAAATGCAAAGACAGACCTCCGGCGACGCGCCCTGGCGCCGCTTCTACCATGAAGAGGCGGCGGCGCTGGTCGACGCCCGCCCCTTCCCGCTTTCGAAGCTGCTCGACGATGCCGTCGCGGCGCATGGCGACCGCCCCTTCCTGACCTACGAGGGCGAGACGCTCAGCTATTCGGAAGGCGCCCAGCTGATCGGACAGCTCGCGGCCGGGCTGGCGGAACTCGGCATCGGCAAGGGCGACCGGGTCGGCTACCTGGGTCCGGCGCATCCCTCGTTCACGCTCAACTGCTTCGCGCTGTGGCATCTCGGCGCCGTCCATGTCGGGATGAACCCGCTCTACTCGGTGGCGAGGCTGGCGGCCCAGGCGGCGGATGCCGGCCTCTCCGCGATCCTGACGCTGGACGATCCGGCCCTGCTGGCGAAGGCGGCGGAGGCGGCCGCCGCCCTCCCCCGGCCGATCCCGGTGATCTCGGCCAATGCAAGGCGCTGCGACCCGACCGCGGACAGCCTGGTGGCGGATGCGGCGCGAGGCGTGAAGCTCCGCGATCTGGCGGGCGGCTCAGGCTCAGTCGAGCGGGCGGCGATCGATCCGGGCAATGACGCGGCGGCGCTGCAATATACCGGCGGCACCACCGGCACTCCAAGGGCGGCGATCCTCACCCACGGCAATCTTTCCGCCAACGTGCTGCAGATGACCTCGTGGTTCCCGCAGCTTCAGCCGAGGCGCGAGGTCTTCCTCGCGGCGGCGCCGCCGACCCATGCGGTGGGCCTGGGGCCGACCCAGAATTTCATGACGCGCTTCGCCGGCGAGCTGGTGTGGATGTCGCGCTTCGAGCCGAACGAGGCGCTCCGCCTGATCCGCGAGCACAAGGTGAGCGTGCTGCTCGCCGCGCCAACCATGTATATCGCGCTCCTGGACGTGACCGCCGGCACCGGCTTTGACTGGTCGAGCATCCGCAGCGCCCAATGCGGCGCCAGCCCGGTGCCGCTGGAGCTGAAGCAGCGATTCCAGAAGGCGAGCGGCATCTGGATCACCACCGTCTATGGAATGACCGAGACGTCGCCGGCCGCGGTCTATTCGTCCCCGCATCCCGAGCATGCCGGCGCGACGGGCATTCCGCTGCCGGTGACCGAGGTCGAGATCCGTTCGCCCGCCGATCCGACGCGCCGCGTTCCATCAGGCGAGGCCGGGGAAATCTGCATCCGCGGACCCCAGGTGATGAAAGGCTATTGGCAGCGCCCTGAGGAGACTGAGAGCGCCTTCATCGACGGCTTTTTCCGGAGCGGCGATATCGGCAGCATGTCGGAGGACGGCGTGGTGACGGTGCTCGACCGGCTGAAGGACATGATTATCGCCAGCGGCTACAATGTCTATCCGGCCGATGTGGAGAATGCGATCCTTCAGCATCCGCGAGTGCGGGAAGTGGCGGTGATCGGCGTTCCCGACCGCTATCGCGGCGAGACGGTGAAGGCGATCATCAGCCTTCGCGAAGGCGATCTCGACCTAGAAGAGCTGCAGCGGTTCCTGGCCGGCAAGCTGTCGCCGATGGAGATCCCCAAGCAGCTCGAGATCGTCGCGGACATCCCGAAGAACGAGAATATGAAGATCTCGAAGCAGGCGCTGCGCGAGCGGGAAGCCGCGGCGCGGGCCGAGGAGGCTTAAGTCGCCGAAGGCTTCTTGGTCACCGCATTTTCCGAGTCGTCAGTCGATTCCGACCGACTTGAAAATGCTAAGGCAGAACCACGTAGAGCAGGCCGTCCTCGACGAAGGTCGCGTAGGAGGCCACCGGCTCCGTCACCGGGAAGCAGAGCGGCGCGCCCGTCCTGATGTCGAAGCGGCCCGAATGGACCGGGCATTCTATCTCATGGCCTTCGAGCCAGCCTTCGGAAAGCGACGCCTGGCCATGGCTGCAGGTGTCGTTCAAGGCGTGGAAGCCGTCGTCCGAATGGAAGACGGCGATCGGTCCCGATCCGGGGACGCAGATCTTGCGCGCCTCCCCCACGGGAAGCGAATCGGCCGGTCCGACCAGGATGCGCTGCGCGGACAAGCTCGATCCGGTCATGGGCGCACCGCCGCCGTGGAAGCTCCGGCCTTCGACTTGCGGATGTCGAGCGCGACGTCGACGATCATGTCCTCCTGGCCGCCGACCATGCCGCGCCGGCCAAGCTCGAGCAGGATCTCGCGCGCGTCGAGCCCATAATCCCCGGCGGCCCGCTCCGCATGGCGAAGGAAGCTCGAATAGACTCCGGCATAGCCGCGCGTCAGCGTCTCCCGGTCGACCCTCACCGGCCGGTCCTGAAGCGGCCTGACGAGATCCTCCGCCGCATCCATCAGCTTGATGACGTCGCAGCCATGCTTCCAGCCCTTGCGATCGGCGACGGCGGCGAACACTTCGAGGGGCGCATTGCCCGCGCCCGCCCCCATCCCGGCCAGGCTGGCGTCGACGCGGATCGCCCCCTCCTGCACCGCGACGACCGAATTGGCGACGCCCAGCGAGAGGTTGTGATGGGCATGGATGCCGCGCTCGGTCTCCGGCTTCAGCACGCGATCATAGGCGCGCAGGCGCGCCGCGACGCCGTCCATGTCGAGCGCGCCGCCGGAATCGGTGACGTAGACGCACTGCGCGCCATATTCCTCCATCAGCCGCGCCTGTCCCGCAAGCTGCTCAACCTCGGCCATGTGGCTCATCATCAGGAAGCCCGAGACGTCCATGCCGAGCTCTCGGGCCATGCCGATATGCTGCTTCGAGACGTCGGCTTCGGTGCAATGGGTGGCGACGCGGACCGAGCGGACGCCGAGGTCCCAGGCTCGCCGCAGCTCGTCCGCCGTCGCGATGCCGGGGAGGATCAGCGTGGTGAGCACCGCGCGATCGAGCACCTCGGCGACGGCGCCGATCCACTCCCAATCGGTGTGCGCGCCGAAACCGTAATTGAACGAGGCGCCGGAAAGCCCGTCTCCGTGCGCGACCTCGATCGCATCCACCCCGGCCTCGTCCAGGGCCTTGGCGATCGCGCGGACATGATCGAGCCCGTAATTGTGGGCGATGGCGTGCATGCCGTCGCGCAGCGTGACGTCCTGCACGTAGATTTTCGTCTCGGTCGGATCGAAGCTCATGCCGCCGCTCCCGACTGGAGGAGGCGATCCGCAATCTCCTCGCCGGTCGCCTCGGCGGCCGCGGTCATGATGTCGAGATTGCCCGAATAGCTGGGCAGATAGTCTCCCGCGCCTTCGACCTCGAGGAAGACGGTCGTCTTCAGCCCCTCGACGTCGCCATGACCGGGGATGTGGAGCGGCCGGTTCGATCCGAACCGCTCGAACTGCACGTCCTGCTTCAGCCGATAGCCCGGGACATATTTCTGCACCTGCTCGACCATCGCTTCCACCGAGGCGCGAACCGCCTCCTCGTCGGCCATCTCGGAGAGGGTGAAGACGGTGTCGCGCATGATCATCGGCGGCTCGGCGGGGTTCAAGATGATGATCGCCTTGCCGCGCTCGGCGCCGCCGACCGTCTCGATCCCGCGCGCCGTGGTGCGCGTGAACTCGTCGATATTGGCGCGCGTGCCGGGCCCGGCGGAGCGCGAGGAGACCGAAGCGACGATCTCGGCATATCGCACCCGCGCCACCCGCGCGACGGCGGCGACGATCGGGATCGTCGCCTGTCCGCCGCAGGTGACCATGTTGACGTTGGGTGAATCCAGATGCGCGCCGGCATTGACCGGGGGGACGGTGAAGGGCCCGAGCGCCGCCGGCGTGAGATCGATCAGCCGCTTGCCGTCGCGGCGCAGCAGCTCGTGATGCTGCTTGTGCGCGTAAGCGGAGGTGGCGTCGAAGACGATGCCAATGTCGCCATAGCTTTCCATCCGCATCAGGCCTTCGACGCCTTCATGCGTGGTCTGGATGCCGCGCTCCCGGGCGATCGCCAGGCCTTCCGAAGCCTCGTCGCTTCCGACCAGCGCGACCAGCTCGAGGTTGCGCGGCCGCTCGACCATCTTGATCATCAGATCGGTGCCGATGTTGCCGGATCCGATGATCGCGGCCTTGATCTTGTTCATCCGATTTCTCCATCGGCATCCATTTGAATTGCGATTTGGGCGAGCCGCTTGCGGTCGACCTTGTTCGCCGCCGTCTTCTCGATGGCGTCGACCAGAGCGACGCGCTGGGGAAGCTTGTAGGCGACGAGATGCTCGGCGCAGAAAGACAGCAGCTCCTCGCCCGTCACGGCGCCGGGCTGGCGCAGCATGGCGAAGGCCACCGGCACCTCGCCCTTCCGCTCGTCCGGAATTCCGACCACGGCCGCCTCCGCGACGGCGGGGTGGCGCGTCAGCACTTCCTCCACCTCACGCGGGTAGCCTCGTTCGCGATCAACTCGAACCGAGCCACGAGCCTATTTTCCTTTCCGCGATTTTCTAGCCAGATCATCTGGCTAGAAACACTCCGAGCGGTTTCACTCCGCAGCTTCGAGCTCCCGGACCGCGGGGTTCTGGAAGGCGGCGAGGCTCTCTTCGCGCTCACGCATCGCGGCCGCCAGATTGCGTGCCTTGATGTGGCCGAAGCCCCGGATCGAGTCCGGGTAGGCGGCGAGCTTCACTGCGCGGTCGTGATTGGCCGCGTCGAGATCGGCGAGGATGCCGGATACCAGCTCCACATATTCCTCGATCAGCCGCCGCTCGGTTCGCCTTTCCGCGGTATAGCCAAAGGGGTCGAAGGGGGTTCCCCTCAGCACCTTCGCCTTCGCCAGAAGCCGGAACATGGGCAGCATATAGGAGCCGAAGGCCTTCTTGCGGGGATGGCCGGTTACCGGATCGCGCCGAGCGAGGAGCGGCGGCGCAAGGTGGAAGGACAGCTTATAGTCCCCGGCGAACTGCTCCTTCAGCTTGGCCTCGAACTCGCCCGACGTGTAGAGGCGGCCGACCTCATATTCATCCTTGTAGGCCATGAGCTTGAAGAGGTTGCGGGCCACCGTCTCGGCAAGCAAGGTCGACGACGGCATCGCCCGCGCCTCGGCGGCGCGGACATCCTCGACGCATTGTTCGTATCTGCGGGCGTAAGCCTCATTCTGATAATCGCGCAGAAACGCAACGCGCCGCGCGACCAGTTCCTCGATGGAGGAGGAAAGACGCGTGCAAGCGGGCGCGCGCGACTCCTCCTCGCGCCCGAGCAAGGACTGGAAGGCGGTGGGATCCGACACGGCCAGGCGGCCCAGGCGGAGCGCCTGCAAATTGAAATCCACCGCCACGCCGTTGAGGCTGATCGCCCTTTCCACCGCTTCCAGCGACACCGGAAGCAGCCCCCGCTGCAACGCCGCGCCGACGATGAACATGTTGGTCCCGATGCTATCGCCGAGCAGCTGCGTCGTCACTCTGGTGGCATCGATGAACAGCGAGCGGCCTGGCTCCAGCACGGCTTTCAGCCGCTCGAGGATCCTGTTGCCCTGGAAGTCGATGCTGTTGTTGATCGTGAAGGCGGCGGTGGCGGTCAGGTTCTGGTTCACGACGCCCACAGTCGATCCGGGGCGAAGCAGGCTCATCGCTTCACCCCCGCCTGCCGTGATCATATCGCAGCCGAGCAGCAGATCAGCCTCGCCACGTGAGATGCGTGCTGCCGACAGACGGGAGGGATCGCTTACGATGCGCAGGTGGCTGGAGACGGCGCCGTTCTTCTGCGAAAGGCCGGTCTGATCGATGACACCACCGGCCTTGCCCTCGAGGTTCGCCGCCATGCAGAGGATAGCGCCAATCGTTACCACGCCGGTCCCGCCGATGCCCAGGATCAGGACCGCGCGGTCTTCGTTCACCGCAGGCGGAGGGTTCGGGATGGTCAGATTGGACAGATCGAGAGCGCTGCCTGCCTTGCGCTTCCTCAACGAGCCGCCCTCGACCGTCACGAAGGACGGGCAAAAACCCTCAACGCAGCTGAAATCTGTGTTGCAGCTCGACTGATCGATCACCCGCTTCCGGCCGAATTCCGTTTCGAGCGGCTGGACGCTGACACAGTTGGATTTCACCGAGCAGTCGCCGCAGGCTTCGCAGACGAGGTCGTTGATAAAGGCGCGCTTGAACGGTGCCGGCTGGGCGGCACGCTTTCCCCGCCGCCTCTTTTCCGCGGCGCAGACCTGATCGTAGATGATGACAGTGACGCCGTTCGTCTCGCGCAGCTCGCGCTGCACCAGCTCCAGCTCTCCGCGTGGCCGCACGGCGACGCCCGAGGGAACGGGTGCGCCTTCATATCGGCCGACATCGTCAGCCACGATGACGATCTTTTTCGCACCTTCCTGAAGCAACTCGGATGCCATCTGCCAAGGCGCCAGCTGACCCTCGATCGGCTGGCCACCGGTCATCGCCACGGCATCGTTGTAGAGAAGCTTGTAGGTGATGCTGACCCCGGCAGCGATTGACGCGCGGATCGCAAGGAAGCCCGAATGATAATAGGTACCGTCACCAAGGTTCTGGAAGACGTGCTGCTGGTCCGTGAAGGGGGCGATTCCGATCCAGTTGGTGCCTTCACCACCCATCTGAACCGGCCAGAGATGGGGCCGGTGCGGCATGAATGCAGCCATGGCGTGACAGCCGATTCCCGACAGGGCGATCGACCCCTCAGGCACCTTCGTCGAACTGTTATGGGGGCAGCCGGAACAGAAGAAGGGCATGCGTGCGAATTCGGTCGCCGGAACGGCAATGTCCCGCATGCGCTGGCTCAATTCCGCGTAGCAGGCCCGGAGCGGCTCGTCGACCAAGCCAAGCTCCTCCAGAACGCGCATCAGGGCTTCCTGGATGAGCGGCGGATTGAGCTCATTTACCTGCAGGAGGAGAGGCCGCCCGGATGCGTCCACCTTTCCGATCAGCTGCGGACGGCGATCCGCCGGCTCGTGGAAGAGGATCGTCGCGACCTGCGGCTCGATGAACGCCCGCTTCTCCTCGACCACCAGGACCTGGCGGTGACCGGCACAAAATTCGCGCATCGCGAGAGGCTCCACGGGCCAGGTCATCGCAAGCTTGAGAACGCGAATCCCGAGAGCCTCCGAGCGCCGCTCGTCAAGGCCGAGCGCATTCAGCGCCGACATGACATCGAGCGCGGCCTTGCCCGCCGTCACGATTCCCAGCGTTCGGCGCGGGCTGTCGCGCAGCACCCGATCGAGCCGGTTGCGGCGGACGAAGGCCTGGGCGGCGGGCAGCCGGAAATCCACCGTCCGCCTCTCCATCGAGAGCGGAGTTTCGCCCCTGATGATGTTGAGCCCCTCCGGCGGCCGCTCGAACTCCTCCGGTAATGCCCATGTGCGGGCGGGATCCATGAGATCGACGACCGCGGTGGCGTCGGCCGTGTCGTTGACGCATTTGAAGCCGGCCCAGAGTCCGGAATAGCGGGAAAGGGCGAAACCGAAGGAGCCGTATTCGAGGAAATCCGCCACTGAAGCCGGGTAAAGGACTGGGATCAGTGCCGCGACCAGCGCCTGCTCCGACTGATGTGACGTGGTGGACGACTTTGCCGCATGGTCGTCACCGGCATAGACCAGCACGCCTCCCGCGGCCGATGTGCCGGCAAAATTGCCGTGCTTCAACGCGTCTCCCGCACGGTCGACGCCCGGCCCTTTGCCGTACCAGGCCGCAAAGACACCGTCATGCCGGGCTCCGGGGAAGAATCCGACCTGCTGGGTGCCGTAGATTGCCGTCGCGGCAAGCTCCTCATTGACTCCCGGCTTGAACACGATCCCGTGCTCCTCGAGCTGGCGCTGCGCGGCCCACAATGCCGAATCGAGCGAGCCGAGGGGCGAGCCCCGATAACCCGAGATGAATCCCGCAGTCCGCAGGCCATGACGAGCGTCGGAGCGCCGCTGGTCGATCAGGATACGGCTGAGCGCCTGGGTACCGGAGATCATCACCCGCCCCTCTTCCAGCCCGAACTTATCCTGGAGTGTCACATCGCGCAGCATGGTGGCCTCCTCTTTCCTCTTGAGGAGCTACCATTCGTATGGGTATGGTAGCAAGAGGGATGTGCATATCAGGAAAGGATCCGACGCTGACCAAGGGAGAAGAGCTGAGGCGCAACTGGCTGCTGCTGCTCACCGCGCTCCTCGGCGGTGCGATGCTTCCGATCCCGATCTATTCGGTTAGCCTGTTCATGGAGTCGTGGGGCCGCGAGTTCGGCTGGTCGCGTCCTGAAATGGGTCTCGCGAACAGCAGCTTCACCATCGCCATGGTCGTCGCAGCCCCCATTACCGGCCGCCTGATCGACAGGTTCGGGTCGCGGGCGCCCGCGATGATCTCGCTCCTGCTCCTGGCCGGCATGTTTGCCGCAACCTCGCTGGTGAACGAGCAGATCTGGACGCTGTATGCGGCCTACGCCCTCCTCGCCTTTGCCGGGTCCGGGACGTCGCCGATCGCCTTCACGAAGACCGTCTGCGCCTATTTCGAACGGGCACGGGGCCTCGCCCTCGGCATCACGGTGACGGGCACCGCGCTTGCGAGTCTGCTGACGCCGCTCGTCGTGGCGGCGACCATCGAGGATTATGGCTGGCACGGAAGCTGGATCGCCTTTTCCCTTCTCTCTCTCGCGCTCTTCCCGCTCCTCTTTCTCGGTTTGAAGGATCCGGCGAGACCGACACCCAGAGGGGCCGGAGATGAGGAAAGTCCCGCTGCCCCGCTTGCCGGCCGTTCCCTCTCCGAAGTGGTGCGAACCCGCGGATTCTGGCTGATGGGCGGCGGCTTCTTCCTCACCAGCACCGCCATCCTCGCCGCCATCGCGCACATGACGCCGATCCTGCGCGGTAGCGGCCTCAGCACCGAAGCGGCGATCCTCCTGCAGTCTCTGATGGGCATTGGCCTCATCTTCGGCCGGCTGCTGTGCGGATATATCGTCGATAGGGTCTTCGCCCCGCTGGTCTTCCAGATGATCTGCGCGATGGGAGCCGCCGGCTTCCTCCTGCTCGCTCTGCAGGGGGGAGCCGTGACTTCCGCGATCGGCGTCGTTCTCGTCGGCGCCGCCATGGGGGCGGAGTACGACCTCGTCGCCTATCTCGTTTCGCGCTATTTCGGCATGGCTCATTACGGCCGCATCTATGGCTGGCAATATGCATTCACGATGCTCGGAGGCGTGGCCGGCCCCTTCATCATCGGCGGCCTTTACGCCGGGACAGGCGACTATCTGGTCTACCTGCTGCTGGCTGCCGCCATGCTGGTCATTGCCGCCTTGCTTCTGAGGGGGCTCGGCCCTTATCCGAGGAGCTTCGACGCCTCATGATGCAAGCCCCGCTCTGAGGCGCGGCTTGGGCCTCACACCTGGAGGGCTATCCAGGTCGCTTGGGCCGCCGCGACGAGGCGTCCGTCCTCGCCGTGTATCGCCGTGCCGACCTGGTGCTTGCGCCCGTCGCTCTCGATCCGCCATCCGCTGACGACGAGCGTATCGCCGACCCGCGGACGCTCGTCGATGCGCGCCGTCATTCTCCCCAATATCGCCAGGTCGACCCGATCCTCGATGGCGAAAAAGCCGGCGCAATCGAGACCCGCCCAGAGATATTCGATATCGACCCGGCTCGCTCCGTCGCCAAGGCTGGGATGGGCTATCCAGGGCGCAGCGACCATCTTCCGGCCCTCGACAGGCCCGGTAAAGATGCGAAGGCCGTCGCCCTCCGGCCGGTTCGTCCCGCAGACGAAGCAGTCCGGTACCGGATGCTTATGATAGCCGCTGAAGCGCGCGCTCGCGGCCTCGGCCTCGGCCATCGTCGGGGGCGGCGGCACGTCGAGGACCAGCGGCGCCCGTGCGGCGGATGCGACGAGGTCATTTCCATCCATCAGCGCGGCTTCCCCACCCTCGATCGTGATCCGCATGTCGTGATCGAGCGGGGTCCGGCGACGCAATGTGACAACGCAGTTCGAACCGCCAAGTTCGCGGGCAAGCAGGCCGACGACATAGCCGCCATTCCCGCTCCCGCTCGGCCCCTGGAACCGATTTGCGATCCTTATCGATTTTTCGTGCATCGCCCTGCCTACGCTCGCCGTGCCTTTTCATCGGCTGCAGGAACGGCTACTATTCGCATCCGTATGGGTCAAGGAGGTGCTGGTGGAAGGCTATCGACGGGTCGTGACGGGCGCGGATGCGCAGGGAGGATCGCGTATCGTTGCGGATGAGCAGGTTAGGCCGACCGCCTTCCAGCAGACCCCTGGCTTCCGGACCACCTTCCTGGCGGCGACTCCTCCCGCTATTTCCGCAAACGCCAACGCCGCCCGGCCGAACGTTGCCGAGGGCCCCATCGTCCCCGCCGCCGGAGGAGCAAGTTTCGTCATCATCGACTTTCCGCCCGACGCGGTGATGTCCGAGTCCGACTTCGATCCCGCGGCAGCAGGTCAGGAGATGCTGGATCTCCTCCCCGGCTTTGCCGAGCTCTTCGATCCCGAGGCCCCGGGAATGCACAGAACGCCGAGCATCGACTATGCCGTCCTGCTCGCCGGTGAGCTGTGGCTCGAATTGGGCGACGGCAGCCTCACGCGGCTGAGCGCCGGCGACTCGGTAGTCCAGAACGGAACGCGGCACGCCTGGCGCAACCGTTCGGTGACCACAGCGACCCTCGCCGTCGTTCTAACGGGCGCTTCCGAAATCACTTGGTCGACGTCTTAGACACCGTCGCCCCCCACTTCTGCCATTCGGGGTGCGGGTCGCGGTGCTCATAGCCTTCCCGATGTCATCATCACGAAGGCTCCGCGCCCATTCTCGGCACCTACCTGACAGCTGGCCCTGTCTTAAGGGTGGGGCGTGGGGCGCAGGCGGCGCCGCGCGTCGGGGGGACCGTCGCCTTGCTCTGTGTCGCCTTCTTTCTGCTGCCGCAGCCCAAGCCACGCTACAAGCCTGGAGAGGAGCCGGACGCGGAGGCGGTGACGGATGAATAGCTTTAACCAAACATGCATGAATCGAAGCGGCTGCCGAACAGGCCGTTGTTCGTAGTGTCCGCGAGCGTCGTCTCCAGCACGTAGGGTGCCAACGAGGCACCGAGTCCGGCTCCAACACTTTTTTGGCTGTGCATCTCGCGGGGAAGGTCCGGGCGGTTCCATCGTTCGGGTGTCCGATCTAAGTCCGCTGTGACGTGACCCCCAGCTTTCCTCCAGCTGGGATTAGAGCCGAGCCGTTTTGTTGCGCATGAGCGCGGTTGAAGCAATGGGCTGCGTAGCGGAGCCCGTAGGGCGGAGCGAAGCAGGCCATTGATTATCCAGTTCGGCGGCGAACGCCGCCGGGGTTGCGTATCCAAGGGATGA
>QFNA01000198.1 GCA_003248395.1 Citromicrobium sp. | reverse complement strand
GTGCACGAAGGTCGCGTTCGAGATGCGCGTGTTCTGGCGCGGCGTGCTGTCGTTGAAGGCGTTGTCCGAATCCGATTCGATGATCGTGTCGCCTGCGCCCGGCCGCTGGATCGCGACGACGTATTGCAGGTTGGCCTTCACGCCCGTGTCAGTGTCGAGCGAGTCGTCCTCGGCGCCGACCACGATCAGACCCTTGACGTTGACACGGCCGCCGAAGAACTCGACGCCGTCGTCCGAGCTGTTGAAGCTCATGATGTTCTCGAGCGTGGTGCCCGAGCCAGTGCCGCCAGTGGTCAGCGACTGAAGCTCGTTATCGCCCGACAGGACGAAGCCCGAGTAGCGGATCTGGACATATTGCATGCTGCCCGAACTGTCGTCGGCCGTCGCACCGCCGAAGATGGCCGGATCGGCTGCGCCTTCGACCTGGCGTTCGCAGTTGACCGAGCCCGGGGTCGCACCTTCGGCGACGCAGTCGGTGACCGGTGCACGGCCCGACAGGACGACGCCGCCCCATTGGCCCGATGCGCCTTCGCCATTGAGGCCCTGCACGTTGTCGCGGCTGGTGAAGATGATCGGGCGTTCGGCGGTACCGTTGGCTTCGATCGTGTTGCCGCGGTTGACATTGAGGAAGCTGGCGCCGGTCGCATAGATAATGACGCCCGGCTCGATGGTCAGTTCGACATTGGTGTCGCTCGCGCCGTCGGATTCGTCGGCCGACGGGCCGCCATCGGTGCCGACATCGACGCGGCCATTCATGCGATAGAGCAAGCCTTCGATATAGGGCAGGGTGGAACTGGCGGTGAAGCGTGCCGGCAGGGTGCAGACGCGGTACTCGCCGGTCGGGCCGGAAATGGTGTTGTTGTCTGTCAAGCCCTTCGGGTCGCTGATCGTCGGGCAGCCGGCGGCCGGTGTCACCAGCGAGCTGGTCGGCGTCGGAGTCGGCGCCGGGGTCGGCGACGGGGTCGGGTTGTTGATGATGACGTCTCCGCCCGTTCCGGGCGAAACGATTTCGTCGGCGCCGCAGCCGGCGAGTGCCAGCGCAGAACAGCCAAGAACA
>QFNA01000125.1 GCA_003248395.1 Citromicrobium sp. | reverse complement strand
ACGCGCGCGAGCACGAACAGATAATCCGACAGCCGATTGATATAGGCCAGCGCCTGCGGATTGGTCGCGTCCACCTCGGCCATGGCGGTCATCGCCCGTTCGGCCCTGCGGACCGCCGCACGCGCCATGTGCAGGCGCGACGCCGCCTCGGTCCCGCCGGGAAGCACGAAGCTGGCAAGCGGTTCAAGGCGCGCGTTCGCCGCATCGATCCGGTTTTCGAGCCACGACACCTGACCCGCCACCATGCGCAGGACCATGTCCGACGGAGAGAAATCGTCGCCATCCCCGGCCGGCGTGGCAAGATCGGCGCCGAGGTCGAACAGGTCGTTCTGGATGCGATAGATGGCCGCGGCGTATTCACCGTCCGCCAGCGCGACGGCTGCGAAACCCACCGCACTGTTCGCCTCGTCCACCGCACCGATGGCCTCCATGCGCGCATGGTGTTTCGCAAGGCGCGAGCCATCGACGAGGCCGGTCGTGCCACGGTCGCCGGTGCGAGTGTAGATCTTGTTGAGCTTCACCATGGCAGCAGGCCCGTCAGTTGCCGCCACCCGCGACTGCAAGCATGATGGCAATGACGATGATCGCAATCGCCTGCCATTTGATCCGCGACATCATTGCGCGGTTCTGCTTCAGCTGCATGTCCGTCGCGTCCTGCTGCTCGCCGCTTTCGAGATCGATCCGCGTGCTGCGGAGGAAAGCGACGATGCCACGAACGAGCGAGATGACGACCATCACCATGGCCAGCAGCAGGAAAATCAGCAGGACTGTATTCATGCGCCCTCCTTAGGCGGTTGCGAGCGAGATGCCAGCGGGGAATTCCCCCGCCCGCAGTCGGTCGGCGAGCGCGCGACCATTTTCGCCCGCCTTCCTGCGTTCGGCCAGCGAAGGCGATCCGCGCCGCTTGGCCAGTTTCTGGCCGTCGTCGCCGAGCAGGATCGGGTGGTGATGCCAGACGGGCACCGGCAGGCCGAGCAGTTCCTGCAGGACGCGGTGGACATGCGTCGCCTGGAACAAATCCTGTCCCCGCGTCACCAGCGACACGCCGTCGGCCGCATCGTCGAGCGTGGCGGCAATGTGATAGCTGGCCGGTGCATCCTTGCGCACGAGCACCACGTCGCCCAGCGTGCGCACGTCGGCGACCTGCGCCCCGTTGCACTCGTCCTCCCAGAAGAGCTCGCCGAGCTGGTCCATCACCTTGTCAGTGTCGAGCCGCAAGGCCGCCGGTTTCGACGGATCGAACGACCGTCCCTTGCAGGTGCCGGGATAGATCACGCCTTCGGGCCCTTCGCGCGGTTCGAGCGCCGCGATCTCGCTGCGCGTGCAGGTGCAGGCGTAGAGCAGGCCCTCGTGGAGCAGGAATTGCGCCGCCTCCTCATAATTCGCCAGGCGCGTCGATTGCGCGGGCACCTCATCCCATTCGAGGCCGAGCCAGGCGAGGTCCTCGCGGAACTCGGCGGCTTTCTCCTGCAGCGAGCGAACACCGTCGATATCCTCGATCCGGAGCACGAAGCGCCCACCCCTGTCGCGCGCGATGTCGTGGGCGGTGATCGCCGAATAGGCATGGCCGAGATGGAGCGATCCATTGGGGCTGGGTGCGAAGCGGGTTACGGTCAAAGCGGGCGACTCGCGGGACAAGTTTGTGGATAGCCTGTCTGTAACAGTCTTGACGCCAAATCGTGCAAATGCATTTCTGGTTCCATCAGGGAGGGACGCGATCCGTGTCAGACACTGATGTTCAAGGCTGAACTACTCGAACGCGCCACGCGGTTCCGCAGCGCCGAGGACGATCCGACGCGCAATCTGCAGTCGTGCCCCAGCCTGGTGCTCAATGCGGATTACACGCCGCTGTCCTATTATCCGCTCAGCCTGTGGCCGTGGCAGACGGCGATCAAGGCAATCTTCCTCGACCGGGTGGACGTGATCGCGACCTACGACCGCGAGGTCCATTCGCCCAACCTCGACATGAAGATCCCCAGCGTGATCGCGCTGAAGCAATATGTGAAGCCGTCAGAGTTCCCGGCCTTCACCCGCTTCAACCTGTTCCTGCGCGACCGGTTTTCCTGCCAGTTCTGCGGCGACCAGCACAACCTCACCTTCGACCACGTCGTCCCTCGCCGGATGGGCGGCAAGACGACTTGGGAAAACATCGCCACCGCCTGCGCGCCCTGCAACATGAAGAAGGGCGGCCGGACGCCGAAGCAGGCGGGCATGCAGCTCTATGCCGAACCGATCCGCCCGACGCACTGGCAGCTGCAGCAGCACGGCAAGATGTTCCCGCCGAACTATCTGCACGAGACGTGGCGGGACTGGCTCTATTGGGATATCGAGCTGGAGGAATAGCCTTCTCGACTACTCTTCTAATCTCCACACGACAGTGTTGGTATATCGTCCTTCGACGGGCAGATCATTCTTGTCTAATGCCGGAAAGAATTTTGCTCTCGTGGACACCGCACTACAGACTCTGTCGTCGAACTCCTTATAACCGCTTGGTTTGATAATCTGGCAAGCCGAAACCTCGCCAAATTCGGAAACGGTTACACTGAACACTGTTCGGCCTTCGATATCTCCGTCCAGAGCCATTTGCGGATAATCTTGACTGCGGACCCACGTACCGGGCGCGGTGCTTGGGATCGCTCCTCGTGGCCCTTCCATGGATGGTTGAGATAGTCGAACAGCTGCCTCGTCGGAGTCCAGTCCGACTCCATTCAGTTTGATAATGAATTCAGTCCAAACAACAAATGCCAAGAGGCCGACAATAGCCAACGCGACAATCATTTTGTGAAATGAATTCATTTGCAGCATTTCGACCCGTAAAACTCCAGCATGGCCCCTACGTTACCGCAGCCCTCGTACGGTATTCCTCGGCCTGCCATTCGCCGGCGTCCAGTACCTCGGTTAGGTGCCGTGCGGCTTCGGCCATGTCCTCGAAGCGGAGGTAGGCGGGGGCGAAGCCGAAGCGGAGGATGTCGGGATCGCGGAAGTCGCCGATGACGCCGCGGGCGATCAGGGCCTGGCAGATGGCGTAGGCCTCGGGATGGCGGAAGGAGAGCTGGCTGCCGCGCTGCGCGGGATCGGGGGGGCTGACGAGGTCGAGCACGCTCCCCCTACCCTTCAGGGGAGGGGGCTGGGGGGTGGGGGAATCGTCGGGCTGTTGCGCTTCTTCCCCTCTCCCAACCCTCTCCCCTGAAGGTGAGAGGGCTTTTTCCGCGAGGCACTGGCGGAAGAATTCGGACAGTTTCTGCGACTTGGCACAGAGCCGATCGACGCCGATTTCGGCGATCAGTTCCACGCCCACCTCCAGCGCGGCGAGGCCGAGGATGGGGGGTGTGCCGCAGAGGATTTGCTCGATGCCCGGCGCGGGTGCGTAATCGTCGCTGAAGGCGAACGGTGCGGCGTGGCCCATCCAGCCGCTGAGCGGTTGCCGCGCGGCCTCCAGATGCCGCCCGGCCACGAAGGCATAGGCAGGCGCGCCGGGACCGCCGTTGAGATATTTATAGCCGCAACCGACCGCGAAATCGGCTTCACAGCCATTGAGGTCCACCGGCAGCGCGCCGCCCGAATGCGAGAGGTCCCACAGCACCAGCGCGCCTGCCGCGTGTGCGGCGCGAGTGAGCGCGGCCATGTCGAACAGTTCGCCGGTCTTGTAATGCGTGTGGGTCAGCAGCAGCAGCGCGACGTCTTCGTCCAGCGCTTCCACCAGCCTGTCGCGCGAGGCCAGCCGCCGCTCGGCCAGCCCCTGCTTCTCCAGCCCTTCGATCATGTAGATGTCGGTCGGGAAATTGCCGGGCTCGCTCAGGACGACCTTGCGCCCCGGCTGCATCCCGAGCGCAGCAGAGATCAGCTTGAACAGGTTCACGCTGGTGGAATCGCAGGCAATCACCTCGTGCGGCTGCGCGCCGATCAACGGGGCGATCTTCGCGCCAACACGGGCGGGCATGTCGATCCAGCCCGCCGCATTCCAGCTGCGGATGAGGTCCCTGCCCCATTGCTCGCGCACGACCTGTTCCAGCCGGGCAGGCGTCGCGCTGGGGAGGCAGCCCAAGGAATTGCCATCGAGATAGATCACGCCTTCGGGCACATCGAACCGCGCGCGATAGCCCGCCAGCGGATCGCCCGCATCGAGCATTTTCGCGCGCGCGTTCGTCGGTTCAGGCATCGGGCAGCTCCCGCAGCACCGCGCGGCACAGCCCCGCATCGCCGCCACCGACCTTCAGCGGCAGGGCGATCAGTTCGTAGAACCCTTCCTCCACATCATCGAGCACCAGCCCTTCGAGGATGCGCATGTCGTGCTTCAGCACCGCGTGGTGGGCGTGCATCGTCTTGCTCTCCTGCGGATCGACGCTGGGGGCATCGGTGCCGATCAGCTTCACCCCCTGCAGCGCCAGCCAGTCGATCGTTTCGGCGGCGATGGCCTTCCAGTCGCTGCGCCATGCATCGTGCGGGAAGGCGTCCCATGTGCGGAACAGCACGCGGTCGACGCTTTCGATATGCGGCAGGTCGCCCACGCCGATGGCGCCGGTGACCTGACGCGCATCGACCACGAGGCAGGTGCCGATGTAGGGATCGAGCTCCATGCCGGCAGCATCGAGACCGTCAGCCGCATAGTGCAACGGCGCATCGGCGTGGGTGCCCGAATGCGTGCTCATGGTCATCTTGCCGACATTGACCGGCGATCCTTTCCCGGATGCGGCGCTGGCTTTTCCAGCTGCTCATATCGCGGTCCTGACGCTGAGCAGTTCGGGGAAAAAGGCGGCTTTCAGCACGCCCGCCAGATAGGGTACGCCGGGGGTACCGCCGGTGCCCTTCTTGAAGCCGATGATGCGTTCGACCGTTTTCAGATGGCCGAAGCGCCAGCGCTGGAAATGGTATTCGAGGTCGACCAGCTTTTCCGCCAGTTCGTAAAGGTCCCAATATTCCTTGGGATCGCGGTAGATTTCGGCCCATGCCGCCTCGACCGCGGGTGAATGGTCCCACGGACTTCCGTGATCGCGATCGAGGATATCCTGCGGGATAGCGAAGCCGCGCCGCGCCAGCAGGGCGATGGCTTCGGCATAGATGCTCTTGCGGGTCAGTTCCTCGCGCAGCCCAGCCGCCACGTCGGGCGTCGCCTCGTGCATGGTGATCATGTCCGGATTGCGCCCGCCGAGCAGGAATTCCATCATCCGGTACTGCGCGCTCTGGAACCCGCTCGACCCGCCGAGATGCGGGCGGATGGTCGAATAATCATGCGGGGTCATGGTGCTCAGCACGTCCCAGCTCTGGATCAGCTGCCCCTGCGCGCGCGCCACCCGGGCGAGCATCTTGAAGCTGGGCCGCAGCCGGTCCTGCCGGATGCATTCCCGCGCTTCCTGCAATTCGTGCAGGCACAGCTTGAGCCACAGCTCGCTGGCCTGGTGGACGATGATGAACAGCATCTCGTCATGCGCATCGCTGGCCGGATGCTGCGCGGACAGGATACGGTCGAGGTCGAGATAGCTCGAATAGGTAATTTCGGATGCCATGCGCGCTGCCCTAGCGCGCATTGGTGAGCGATGAAACTACTGCTCGATCACCCGCGTTTCGGGATGATGCTTGTCGAGATGTCGCTTGATCGACTTGAGATTTTTCGTGTTCGAACGATAGACCAGATCGAAAGCGTCGCCCAAGAGCGGGACCGCGCCGAGGGCGGTATCGAAGCCGATGCGCCCGGCCATGTGCCACAGTTTCCATTTCGGGATGCCGAGATTGCGCGCCTCCCACACGATATAGGCGCCCATCGCCGCAGTGACGAAATCGCCGACCACCGGCACGAGACCGACGATCGTGTCGAGGCCGATGCGGTAACTGGTTCCGGGCAGGACCATGCTGCGTTCGAGGATCGCCTCCATCGCTTCCACCCGGCGGCGGACCGATTGGGGATCGTTGCCCGTCGGAAATTCGAACCCCAGCGCGCGGGCGGATTTCTGCGCCTGCGCCCCTTCATGCGGGGCGCCGACAGGCTCGAGCGGGGTCAGGCGATCGTCGTCCATGATTGCTAGATGGGCGCGCGCGAGAGCGGGAACAAGGGATGCACTGCCCAGATGTTCTCGGCAAAGCCGTCGACATTGGCGCGCAACTGCGACCAGCGGATCGGGGCGCCCAAGGGAATGAACAGGTTCTGTTCGAGCAGGGCATTTTCCGCCTGGCCCAGGAAACCGGCCTCTTCGGCGGGGCTCCCGGCACCAAGCGCGAGCTCGAGGAAGTTGTCGGCCGCATCAGAACAGAGGCGCTGCGCGATGCTGCAATGGAACTGGTTGATGAACCAGCGCGCGCCGGCAAACCGGGCCGTTCGGTCGCGCAGGACCAGATCGGCGGACGCGTCCTCTCCGGCCCGGACAAGCTGCACGCCGATTGCGGCGAAATCGCGCGCGAGGCTCTGGAACAGGATATCCGACCCCGGACCTGGCGGAAGATCGACCGTCACGCGGGGCTCGGCGCCGTTCGCCGCCCGCCAGCGCGAAACCCGCGACGCGGCGACGGCGCGGCGCTGGTCGATATCCTGATCCGCCCAGCGTTCTGCCACGACGCTGGTCGCGCCGGGCAGGTTTGTCGGCACGATACGCGTCGTCGGGGTCCAGCCGCCGATGCCAAGCTGGCCCGCAATCGCCGACCGGTCGATCGCCATGGCCAGGGCCTCGCGATTGGTGGCGCCTTCGAGAAAACCCGATGGCCGCACGACATCGAAGCCGAACAGTCCGATGGCCGGATCGAGCCGCACCGTACCGCGCGACAGCGGGCCGGTCGCGGCCAGCGGCAGGCTGTCGACCCGGCCACCGAGCACGACATCATACTGCCCGCGCGAGAAACCGCCGATCGCATCCTCGAAAGGGAGCGAGGACAGTTTGACGAGGCGCACCTCGGCGTCCCATTCCGGTTGCGCCGGCAAACCGCGCAATTCCGGTGCCAGCGCAGTGAGCAACAGGTCCTCGCGCTGCTTGAGACCGGTCATCGGCCCGCTGGGGGCGTTGTCGATCGTGACGCCGAGTTCGGGCTGCGCGACAAGATGCAGG
>QFNA01000197.1 GCA_003248395.1 Citromicrobium sp. | reverse complement strand
CTGCCGCCGACCCCGCGGCGGGGGCTGCTGCTCATCGACCCGAGCTATGAGGTCAAGGCCGACTATGACCGCCTGCCGGGCTGGATCGGGCGCATGGCGGGCAAGTGGAACGTCGGCGTGATCGCGCTCTGGTATCCGATCCTCGCCGACGCCCGCCACCGGCCGATGGCCGAAGCGCTGGCCGCCGCCCACCCCGAGGCGCTGCGCTCGGAAGTGCGGTTTCCGCCGGCGCGGCCGGGGCACGGGATGGTCGGGTCGGGGATGGTGGTGCTGAACCCGCCGTTCGGGCTCGACGCCGAGGCGGCGCGGCTCGCGGCGATTTACGCCGGGCTGTAGCGCAGCCGGCCGGCCTCGCGCGACACGCCGCTGTCGGCCGGGTGCGCCTCGCCGTCCATCACCGGCAGGTCGAGGAAATCGAAGGGCGACACCCCGTCGAGGCAGGCCGCGTTCACCGCCATCTGCCCGGGGACCGAGCGGCGCGCGTGATGGGTGGGGATGCCGCAGATCCCGCAGAACCAGTGCCGCGCCGTGCCGGTGTTGAAGCGGTAGTCGCGCAGGCTCTCGCCCGAGATGAGCGTCAAGCCGCCGTCGGCGACGGTGACGGCGACGGTCCCCTTCATCCGGCAGAAGGAGCAGGTGCAGCGCCGCGCCGTCCGAAGCCCGTCGGCGAGCCGCACCCGGAACCGCACCGCGCCGCAGTGGCATCCGCCCTCGGCCTTGGTCATCGCCGGGTCGGGGCCCCCGTCGCGCAGCGTGACGCTCATCCTGCGGCGCTCAGCGTTCGATCACGACCACGCGGGCGATCACCTCGCGCAGCCGGGCCCGGGTCTCGGGCGGCTCTTCGGCCAGCGCGCCCAGCACCGCGCGCATGTCGCCGCGCATCCCGTTCAGCTGGTCGATCAGCGACAGCACCAGCCGCAGCGCCTCGTCGTGCAGTTCGAACGCCTCGTCGAGGTCGAGCGCCAGCTGCAACCGCGCCGCGTCGATGTCGGCAAAGCGCGGCTCGGCGTCGGCCTTGAGCGGGCGCACCACGCCGGCCTCGGTCAGCGCCGCGAGGCGGTCGGCGGAGAG
>QFNA01000196.1 GCA_003248395.1 Citromicrobium sp. | reverse complement strand
CACGAAGCCGCCGTCGCGGGCCAGAAGCGGCGGCTCGGCCACCAGTGCCGCGTCGA
This sequence comes from Citromicrobium sp., assembly GCA_003248395.1. GTDB lineage: Bacteria > Pseudomonadota > Alphaproteobacteria > Sphingomonadales > Sphingomonadaceae > Qipengyuania. Next base: position 1,016 of record QFNA01000196.1, on the reverse strand, counting down.
GCAGCGCCACCAGCGCCTCGTGCCCGCCGAGATCGCCCGCCGCCGCGTCGAGCGCGGGGTCCGCCGCGCCCGGAATGTCGGCGATCCGCGCCGCCGCCGCCAGCCCGGCCCGGATCGCGCCCAGATCGCGCGGCCCGCCGCGGTCGAGTGCCAGCCGCGAGAGCGCCCGGTCGAGGTCGGGCACTGCCGACAGCGCCGCCCGCAACGCCTCGGTGCGGGCGGGATCGTCGGCCAGCGTCGCCACCGCGGCGTGGCGGCGCCGGATCTCGGCCAGATCGCGCGAGGGCGCGGACAGCCGCCGCTCCAACAGCCGCGCCCCGGCGGCCGTCACCGTCCGGTCCACCGCGGCCAGCAGCGAGCCCTCGCGCCCGCCCGACAGCGCCTGCGTCAGTTCGAGGTTGCGGCGGGTGGCGGCGTCGATGGTCATCGTCCCGGCGCCGCTTTCGCGCACCGGCGGGGCCAGCCGCGGCATCCGCCCGCGCTGCGTGAGGTCGAGGTAATCCGCGATCGCCCCCAGCGCCGCCAGCTCGGCCCGGGTGAACTGGCCGAAGCCGTCCAGCGTCTCGACCCCGTAAAGCGCCGTCAGCCGCCGCACCGCGGCGGTGGAATCGAAGCTGCCGGGGGAAAGCTCGGTCAGCGCCGCCCCGGCCTCGCGGGCGATCTCGTCCAGCCCCGAGCCCTCGACGGCCAGCAACTCGCGCGGGGCGTGGCGGGCAAGCTCCGGCCCCAGCCGCGCGGGCGCGCAGGGCGCGACCCGCAGCGCGCCGGTCGAGATGTCCGCCCAGGCCATCGCCGCCTCGTCGCGGACCACGGCAAAGGCGGCGAGGAAATTGTGCCGCCGCGCCTCGAGCAGGGAATCCTCGGTCAGCGTGCCGGGCGTGACCAGCCGCACCACGTCGCGCGCCACGACCGATTTGGAGCCGCGCTTCTTCGCCTCGGCCGGGTCCTCCATCTGCTCGGCGATGGCGACGCGGAAGCCCTTGCGGATCAGCGTCAGCAGATAGCTTTCGGCGGCG
>QFNA01000009.1 GCA_003248395.1 Citromicrobium sp. | reverse complement strand
GGGCGCTGCCGGATCCGATGTCGCGCTGGAAACGGCCGATGTCGCATTGATGGCCGACGATCTGCGTCATCTGCCCTTTGCGGTCGGCCTGTCGCGAAAGTCACGCAGCATCATCCGCCAGAACGTCTACGTCAGCCTGGGCGTGGTCGCCTTGCTGGTCCCAGCGACAATTTTCGGTCTCGGCATCGGTCCAGCAGTAATCATGCATGAAGGCTCGACCCTGCTGGTTGTTTTCAATGCATTGAGATTGCTGCAATATGGTTAGTGCGGTTCTATCGAACGATGATGAATTTCATCGTTCGGTCATCGCCTGATCCGCTGTCTTGAGGATCGGCTTGGACAAATACTCGAACACGGTGTTCGATTCGATTTTGATTTCTGCAATGGCAGTCATGCCTGGCTGAATTTCTATCGCCTCGTTCGCCTTGGGTCGCATCGATTCTGTGTCGACAGTTATCTGGACACGGTAGAATGGCTCGCTGGCTCCATCTTCTGCCTGTTCGACGAGCGTGTCGGGGCTGATGAGTGTCACCGACCCCGTCCCACTTCCGTAAATCGAAGCGTCATAGGCATCGAACTTGACCTGCGCATCCTGTCCTACCTTGACGAAGGCAATATCCGATGGAGATACCTTGGCCTCGATGATCAACTCCTCGCCGGTAGGAACGATCGACAATACTTCATCTCCCGGCTTCAGGACACCGCCGATCGTCGTCAGCCTGACATTCTTCACGATGCCGTCGACCGGCGAATAAATCTCCGCATTCTCAAGTGCATCCTGACGCTGTGTGAGCAGTTGCTCTGCACTGACGAGTTCTTCTTGCGTGCGAGTGAACTCGGTCTGCAAGTCCTGGACGTAGGTGTTTTCAAGTCCGGCCAACTGCCTGCGCAAATCTTCCTGGCTTCGCCGCATTCGAATAATTTCGGAGCGCGCGACATCGCCAGTCTCCACCAAAGGCTCATTCAATGCGAGTTCTTGCCCCGCCATCTCATGGAGCCTTTCGAGACTGCTGACCTGGCTCGCCAAAGCCTGGCGGCGCTTGGCATAAAGCGAGCGCTGGTTCTGAATGAATTCCGGGTAGCCCTGCGCCTCGCCAGAAAATGTCAGTGATCGATCGAACAGTTCGGCTTCGATTCGCGTCATAGCCGCCTGCAGGGCCGCGACACGCGCGCGCGACTCTTCCACACCTGCGGCCAGCTTTACCTTGTCGAGCACCACCAACAGATCGCCAGCCTCTACGCGATCTCCTTCACGCACATTGATGCGGGTGATTTCACCCCCGTCCAGGCTCTGCAAGATTTGCACTCGGGCGGTCGGTATGACCGAACCAGGTGCTCTCGCAATCTGTTCGAGCGGAGCGACAAATGCCCACGCAATAAAGCTCGCGATGGTGAGCGACACGAACACTATGACCGCCTTCGAAAGCGTCAGCGAACTCCGCTTGTGTTTCATCGTGCCACTACCTTTTCAGTTGTCTTCGATGCGTCTTTCTCGTTGGTCGGCTTGATCTGAATTTTCTTGAGAGTGTTTTCGGGCGTATCGTCATGATGTGTTGGAGAACGCGCGCCTCGGTACTCTGGTCGAGATTTGAAGTCGGCTCGTCCAGCAGCATGATTCTCGGATCGAGCAGCAAAAAGCGCGTGAGCAACGTCAGCATACGCTGCCCGCCGGATAGCCCGCGTCCCCCTTCGGCAATGCCAAGCCCAAGACCGCGCGGATGGCTGCCTATCAGTGCAGAAATTGAAATTGCAAGAGTCGACATGCTCGATTGGCGCGGGCCCTTGTTTTGCGGGATGTTACAAGTCTGGAAAGGCAGTCTGCGAAGCGGCGAATCCCATTTGAAACGAGCGCTGAAACTCAACGGAAGTTCTGCCGAAGCATTGGCCTTTCTGGGGTCCGCCTATTCACTGATGGGTAAACATGCGATTGCCGAAGAGTTCTTGCGGCAAGCTATTTACATTACTCCGCTCGATCCGCTCCGTTTCTATTATCTGACCGAGTTCGCGAAGCTGCAGTGGCTGACTTCGAATTTCGAAGAGGCATTCCAACTCAGTCGCGAAGCGCTGACACTCTATTCGGGATATGATGTGGCGACGTCGATCATGATATCGGCCGCCATGACAATCAATCGTCAGGCTGATGTCGAACATCTGGTCGTGTCGAAAACTTCGGCTGAGGTCGATACGCTCGTCACGCGGTTGTCAAGGTTGCCTGGCTGGAACAACGGAGCGTTTTCACCGGTGATCGGCGATGTCGTCTCGCTCGCTGAAAAGGGTACGTCTTCGCGACTTTGACGCCACGAGCCGATGTCGTCTCACTGCGCCGTCATCCAAATATCGCTGCACATTGCATCCCGTCGAGCACTTGAGAGCCCTTGCTCGTCCACAAGCGCAGCCTTTCCGAGGAGTAGCCGCTATCGGCGTGCTGGCTGGCATTTTCCGACAGAAACCACCCATCCCGTGTCGCGGGTGCCGCATCGAGCACATTGAACGACCAGTTGATCGAACTGATCGGCCCCATGCGCTTCATTGCCCGCATCGCACCCGGCGGCAAAACGTCACCCATCAGGATCAATTCACTTACCGGATCGAGGCCGGCGCGATCCTTCAGCCTGACCCAACGCCGCACCACAGGATCGCCCGATCCGCGCACCGACTGGGCACGGCGAATATCGAAATTGCCTTGAATGAACGCAGGCCCCTTATCCGGCATCGGATCCTCTGCCTGGTCCGGCGGACCAGGCCAGTCCCCGGGTTTTTCGGCGATGTGGAGAGCATTGGGCTCGCGCGCGGCGCCGAACAGCCAGAACGCTGTCAACGCGCATCCTTTCTCGGTCCGGATTTCGCTACGCACCTGCGTCACGTTGCGCCCCTCGCGCACGATCTCGCTATGCAGGTTCATGCTTTCGCCGATTGGCGCAACGAAGGCGACTTGAGCGGCGCGCAGAACGGGAAGATCGCGGAAGGCTCGCGTCGCCGCCGTGTATGCAATGAGTGCCGAGGCTCCCCCGTAAAGCGTTCGGCCCTGAAGCCAGTTTTCGGCGCCCTCGAGATTGAAGGTTCCGTTTTTTCCCGTGATGGCGTCGACAAGGTTTGCAATGCTCATGCGGGACATCATCGCCGCATGGCATGCCCCCGTCCAGACTGACGTAACGGAAGGCAGAGCACTGCGAAGCCGATTGCATTGGATGCGGAGACTCGCTAGTGGGCCGCTTCCTGTCCGAGATGGCAGGCGAGGCCCGATGGCGGAGTGGTTACGCAGAGGACTGCAAATCCTTGCACGCCGGTTCGATTCCGGCTCGGGCCTCCATTTCCTTATCAGATTGCATCAAGAGCCCCTCATTTTTGCAGAATGAGGGACGCTCCTGGTTTGCGTAAGCTTGATAGACGACGGGGTATCCGGACTGAAAGGCCAGGAAATATCTTGTCCTCGTCGAGGATGCGATCTCGGGTGGCCTCGTAAATGTCGTGCCATAGCTCGACGTCGCCATAGGTCTTATGGGCAATCCTACTAAGGGACCCGCCGATACGCGTTTTCCCGGCAGATCGGTGGCGGCTCGAAGATACAAGAACCCAAAGCTTCGAGTTCCTGGTCCACATGATCGTGCGTGCCGGGACGGTGAGCCTCGTCAGGGGTGGGGCTCGCCGGTCCCATGCGACAGCGCTGCATCTAGTGAGATCCCACGTTGACTCCAATCGACTATTTGGGCGAGCGGTGCAGGTTCGATGCATTCCGAACGGGAATCGGACCTTGACCATAACTATAGCTGACACCTTCGACCTGATGTTCGACTTCTCTCAGGCCGATCGAGACCGTTACGACACTCGCAAGTGGTTCCGGACACCGGCACCCTCCGACGCAGAACCGACGACCGACGAAGTCGCGGAGGATAGGCTCAAGGAAACCTTGCTTGCCGAGGACATCCTCGTAGCCGACATCGAAGCCAAGATCGCCCGATGGACGGATGGAGAGGACAATGCCGACGGCGTTTTCGATCCCGGGCGCCATCTCCCCCCTCGACTACCATATGATGTCTTCGCGATTGCCGCGCATCTGGTCGAGCAGTCTGGCATCTACCATCATCTTCAACCGACCAAGAAGGCAGTCGCTGGAAGCTGCGGGGTCAGCAACTCCGACAGTTCACGCCATCTCGAGATCGACGATGCCGACCGTGAGCAGATTACCGTCGCGGCCCAGGCGTGGCGATCCCTTCCACGTCGCGATCCCAAAGCGAACTTGGAGGACTTCGCGAAATCGGTGCTTGCGAGTCCTCACTGGACGGCTCTCGAGCCTCTGTTCGAAAGCTGGTGGATAGTCTTCGCCCGACATGCGGACAGCGACGTGCGGGAACGCCCGGAGGATGGAAACCGGAAGGTTCAGCCTGACTGGTGGAGGCACGCGTGGCGGTTGTTGGCGATCGCCGACGAGGCGGCGGCTGGCACGGGCTTCGTCTTCGACGTGGACGAAGTCCAAGCCTATCTCGATGGTGCTGATACCGAGATCGTATGGTTCGAGGCAGACGTCATATTGGAACACGTGGTGCGTAGTTCTGGCGCCGTCGAGATCACGAGCGGAGACAAACAGGAGTTTGCCGACGTCAGCTCCCTTTCCGTCGCACGGCGATCGATGCTGAACGTCCTCCCCAAGGTTCGAACGCCTTCGGTGGGATGCACTCTCCGGTCCATATCACACCATCTCGCTCTACTGCCGCCGGATGGAATCGTGAAAGGTCACTGGACACCTAACTATAGACGGCGTCCGACCCGCGAAGCGGAAAATTTTCCCGACCGTAGGATGAACCTTCTGTTGGTTCCGCTGCCCTATTCGGTCGGGCCACGCTGCTTCAGACCTTCGCAGATCGAGGACTGCGGCGGTGCGCCGAAAATCGGCTATTTCGACGTCGACCAGGATTGGCTCGCCGCCGACGGTCGTGACTGCCCACTAGAGATATTCCTCGACGATCTGATTATGGCGGCGAAGTCGCACGCGTCCGAAATCCATGGCGTCGTCCTTCCCGAATTGGCGCTCGATTACGAACGCTTCGTGAAGATGAAGAACCTCCTGCGCGATCGGTGCGAGGGCATAGAGTTGATCGTCTCGGGAACGAGCACCAACAGAGAAGGAGACGTCGGCAACTTCGTCGCCGCATCCACGTTCAAGGACACCAGCGCCGGCCTTGAGGGCGGACGCGAGACGGTGCGCGAAAAGCACCATCGTTGGAAACTCGACGCGCAGCAGATCCGTGACTACGGGCTGCAAGGCCGCCTGTCTCCGGACTTGGCATGGTGGGAGAACATCCCCCTGCAGTCGCGCCAAGTCGATTTCACAGTCATGCGACGGGACTCCGTCTTTGCCGCAATGATCTGCGAGGATCTGGCGCGTGTCGATCCGTGTCAGCAGATCATCCGCGCGGTCGGCCCCAATCTGGTGATCGCGCTCCTTATGGATGCGCCTCAGATTGAGGCGCGCTGGCCCGCCCGATACGCGACGGTGCTCGCAGAGGATCCTGGCTGTGCCGTCCTGACCCTCACATCCAGAGGACTTATGACCTTGCAGGATCGGATAGGAACGCACCGATCGAACGGCAGCGACAGGATAATAGCGCTATGGCGGGACGACAGTTCTGCGCGGCCTACCACACTGGAGTGCCCGTATGATGCTCAAGGGGTTCTCCTGACCATCGTGGAAGGGGGCTCGAACGACGTGTCACTCGACGGAAGGTGCGACGGACATGCCAAGGCCTGGCGGCACGCCGGACATCTTCCAGTCAGGATCGAAGGTGCACGAAGCCGACATGCTGCCATCCTCGGTCCCGAGAACCTCGCGAGCCTCTAATGAGACGGAGTATTGATCTAGGATGGAAAACCTCTATATCGGCAGTCCAGTCCTCGTTGTGCACTCCACACATACGTCAGGACTTGCCGGAACCACAGACATCGTTCAAGATTTGGTAACGGCGAAAGGATAACAGGCACCATGGCACTTCTAAGTTCCGACATGATCCGGGAAATCCGCTCCGTGGCGGACGCCTACTCGCGCCAGGAGCGCGAGCGCCGTGCACATGCTGCGGAGAGCCTGGCCGACCGTCAGCCGGTCGCGCGTCCCGTCCCCGCGCGTCCCCGCGGCGAACGGGCCTGACCCCACCTGGATAAAGAGCACGTCGCCCTGCTGGGCAGGGAGTCGCAGCTTTGGGCAATCGATGCGAGACGAGGCGGGCCGAAGGCGAGTCCGGTGTCCGTGAGCTCGAGAGCGTGCTGACAAGAGCTGAACTCGAACCCGATACCGAGCTTTTGGTGTTGAACCCACGGGACGCCGTCGAAACGCATCACGTCTACCTCGCCACGATGGACGACGAGTGTGTCGGATGCGTCATGGCAACCAAAGATAACGACCCCATCATCCATTCTCTGGTGGTAGTGAAGGAACGTCGTGGAGGCGCGTTGGCCCACGATCTGCTCGTTCAGGCCATACCCCAGCTAATAGATCACGTCCGACCGGACTGGTTGTGGACAGCCGTCGATCCTGCGCGGACAGGCGCTAGGGAACGTTTCGCCCGCCTCGGCTTCGTGCCCGACGAAAATGAAGTCCAGGGTCATGCGCTCATGCGAAAGAGAGTGGCAGTCGCCTGACGACAGCCTAGCGGCAGACAATTCGTTCGGCCCGAAAAGGCACCCTCGGCCACATTTCAGGTTCGACTGCGAAACCGTCCAGTTCAAGGAAGCTGTGTGTAAAGATCCCGGAAAAGATTCTGCGACAAATGGTGCTGGGCAGCAGTCGCGAGCAGGCGAACCACTCTCGCGCCCTTCTCCTCGCAAGAGCAATAGAAGCCTCTTGGGAAGCTCAGGCGCTCGCGAGGTCGGGCCAACGGGCATAGTGTTGGTTCAATCTTACCCTGCCCCCAGTGAACTTGAGGGCGATCATCGTTGGACGTTCTTAACGGGCCTCTGGAGCGGGAGGTGAAAAATGCTTTCTCGCCAAATGGTGATCGCGCAATTGCGAGGGGCGGTAGCTCCGACGTATATCGTGTTCAGTAACGGGGCCGCCGGCCAGCCGCTCGAGCACGGTCGGGTGAAGGTCTGCTTTAGGGTGGACCTTTCTTCGGCCCTCTGGCCAAGTAATCCTAAATTTCTTGGGCAACCAACGCTGCCAACCTGCTTCAGCGAGCGCCTTCCTTTCGTCGTGCTGCATGCCGAAAGGATCTGGCCAGAGCCTAAGCCGCTTCCGATCGAGCATGATCGGATGCTCGAGTTCATCGAGTTGTTCGACCATCCAACCCAGCGCAATGTCAGAAAGTCGGGACTCATCCTCCGGATGGCTGCCGCCGATATCCGAGTGATTGCCGGAGAACCAGACCTGGCGCAGCCACGGAGGATTGAGACCTTCCATGCGCTGCACGTCATGCGAATAGGCCCACCCGGCAACCGGGAAGTGCTTTCGGTTCTCATCGATGGCGCGGGCATGCCGAGCAAACTTCACGTTGGTATCGAGAAAACGGTCGTAATTCTTCATCCGCCAGACGGCATAGTGAACCTTCCTGTCCCCCGCGTTCGGCCAGTCGCGAATGACCTTGCGCTGCCGCAGGCGGGTCGTCAGCAGCTTGTATCCTGTCCAAAGCACCGGGATGCCGAACGCGGCGGCCAGTAGCACTGACTCCCAGACGAGCACGGCGAGGACCGTGAACGCCAGGAAGAGGACCAGAGCCTGATGGACTCGCGATAGGCACCGACCCAGACCACCGCATCCTTCCTGGCGTGGAGCGCATGCGCGAGAAGTGGAGAAAGACGCAACCGACCATCGGGCTGCAACGTAACACGATTGTAGGTCGCCATAGCGGCGAAGACGAGCGACTCGCATTCGTCGGGCTCGCACTCCGAGAGCGTCCGCGAAAGACGTTCGAGATCCACCCGGCGGTCCTCGAGCGGAGACAGGCATACACTGCCGTCACTCGACAGGACCGCAAGGAGCGCGAGGCTCGCCTCGGGGGTCGCCCACGAAACGCGCCGTCGAAGCACCATGGGCAGCTGGACCTTCGCTTCCGATGTGATCGTAACAAGGTCCAGCCAGAATGGCCTGCCCTGGTCCGCGACCACATTCCATTCAGGCGTCCTTCCCGGCTTCATGGAACGTATCTGTAAAAAAACGAAACGACCTTATCCCCTCCCATCAACCAACCGTCCACGACCCTCAACCAGACCTGTAAACATAGATGTCCACAGGCGAAACGGAATTCGGTAGATCGCTGCTATGGTATATGATACGATTCTGTAAAGAGGAGAACGACGTGCTTGCAACGCTTCAAACCGATCTCGACCGGATCTGCTGGACGCGTATGCAGGCTGAGTCCGGGCAGGGGCTGAATACCATCGTGCGCCGCAAGGAAATGGAGCGGCGTATCGGCGAAGGGCTGTTCTTCTGGGGAGTCGGCAATGCCCCGGCCCGAGCTATTCCTGCCCTTGCGCGGACGGGCGCAACACTGGACGTCGTGTTCTCGATGATGAAGTCGAAACCCAAGGCGAAAGACGTAGCCCCCGCGAAGGTGCACGCTTGGCGTCGATATATCGATCAGTTCGGGGCAGTCCGGGACCTGCCCAGGCATGTTCTCGTGACGAGCCGCGCCGGGACCAGGAACTGCCACTACGCTCTCGTCTGTCGGTCGGAAAAGGAGCTCGCCGTCGCGGACGAAGGCCCCTTCGACCCCGGCGCCTATCGCAATTTCGGCGCTGGCAAGGCGGTTGGCGCTTCGCAGACTACCGCGTTGCTCGAACGGCACTCACCATTCGGAGATCCCGACTACAGGATTGCGATGCGTGCACGAATGACAGGTGGGATGTGGGTCAAGCTGGTCGATCCCGTGGAGCTGTCCTCGTCGATGAGGGCGCTGCTCGACGAAACTCCACTGGACGAGCAGGAATGGCTGGAGATGGTCGATGCGGCAAGGCGCACGGCCCGGCCCGCGCTCCCGACGCGGCACGATCAGCAGGACTACCTGTTCGCGATTTGATCCGGCCCGCTTCTCCCGCTATGCCTTCGGGCAGGATTGAACCGGGGGACGATCCCAATGACCGATAGCGCGTCGAAACTGAGGCAGGATCTGCGCGCTGCCGGTCTGAGTTCGGCAATCATCGACGCTGCCTGGCCCGCCTGGTGGAGCGATGCCGCCGCCAGCTCGACCTCGGCCCAGGTGGAACTCCGGCTTTCACTTGCCCGTAACCTCGGCATCGCCCCCAAGGCCCTGATCGGGGAGAAGGTCGATTTCGTCTGGCACGATCGAGCCCGCTTCAAGCACCTGAAGGCCAGCGAGACGTCCGAACTCGGCGCTCTGGACTCCTTCGGGACCAGTATGGCCGGATCGCTCATCCAAGCCGCGCGCGACGGTCCCGGACTTGTTGGCCTCTCCGCCGCGAACCTCAGGAGCATCCTGCTGACGGAAAGTTCGGCAGTCGATCTGCCGAGCCTGATCACTGCCTGCTGGGCGCTTGGCGTCCCGGTAGCCCACCTCAAGATCTGGCCGCTGGATCGTAAGGCCATGCACGCGATGGTCGCTTCCCGCGATGACCGCCACGCCATCCTTCTGGTGCGGGAAACCTCGTTCCTGTCCCCTATGGCCTTCACCCTCGCGCATGAAATAGGACACATCGCCCTCGGCCATGTTCGCTCCGATGAGCTTCTTGTCGATGCTGAGGATCCCGGAGCTGCTGTCGAAGACGATGAAGAGGAACGCGCCGCGGACCGGTATGCCCTGGAAGTCCTCCTAGGCGAACCCGATCCTGATATCCGGCTCAATCTGGACACCTTCAACCATGCGATGCTCGCAGAAGCGGTAAAGCGCCAGGGTCCGGAAATGGGCATCGATCCGGGAGCGCTCGCTCTCGCCGTAGGCTATCGTCAGAACGCCTGGCCGGTTGCGATGGCAGCCCTGAAGCTCATCCAGACCGAACCTGCTCCGGTCAGCGATCTGGTGAACGCCGTGGCCCGGAGTCAGCTCAGTTTCGAGAGCCTAGGCTCCGACAATGCCTCGTTCGTCAAGAGAATCCTCGGTTTCGACGATGAGTGAAGGACCCTGCCTTGATACCGACATCGTCCTGAAATGCGCTGCCTGGAACCTCGAGGGAGAACTGCTCGGGATACTGTCCGCGAACGGGAAACCGGCCACGCTTGGCCTCGTGCATCTCATCGCAGCAAAGCAGATGTCACGCCTGAGGCTGAATGATCGGGAGGCCGGAGGCAGGAACCTCGATATCCTCCTATCCCAGTTGGAATGCCTGGAGCCCGACCAGCAAGAGGCCGAACTGGCGGCGGAGATCGTGGAGGTCGCCCAAGTGCGGAATCTGCCGATCGATCCCGGAGAGGCGCAGCTGTTCGCCATCGCATCGAGCAGGTGCATCCCGCTGCTCCTCACCGGCGACAAACGCGCCATACGCGCGATGTCCGAGATCAACGAAGACCAAGGCCTCGCGCTCAAGGATCGCCTCGTGTGCCTGGAGCAAGCGATCCGAGCGATCGCCGCTGCGACGCAACCCCTCACGGTGCGTGACAAGATTTGCTCCGAACCAGAAGTCGACGGTGCAATGCGCCTCGTCTGTTCTTGCGGGCGCCAGGATTGGGACCCGGCGCAATTGGACGAGGGCTTGGAAAGCTTCATCGCCGAGATCAGGCGAGGAGCAGGCCTCCTCCTGCACGGCGGCTCACTTCTCGCTTAGGAAGACCGCATACGGATCCACGAGTTCCGCGACGAGGTCAATCTTCACCGGCCTTCGTTCCTCGTTGACCAGCTCAGGCTCAGTGACCAGGAGACAGGCCTTGTCCGCCTGTCCCTGAACATAGCGGCTTCCGAGGCGGCCCTCATTGCGTCCTACGCCAACCCTGGTGGCGGCCAGATCCAGCTCATCCTCGTGTTCACGCAGATCCTTGATCATCAGGGCGAACCGCGACCCCAGCACATTGATCGCCTTGGGGATGGTCTCCCACTTCGTGCCGTCGATGGAATAGCGCTCGGCTCGCACCTGCTCCGCATAGTGGCGGGAGTTCATCTCATGCATGACGAGATGGATCGGTTGCCCCTTCTCGGCGATGCTCTTCGCAAATGGCTGGACCATGGAGCGCGGATGGCAGGTGTTTCCCCCATAGCCCCACATCGCGAACCCGGCGTCGTCGATTTCCTTTCGCTTGCGCGCGATGATCTCCTCAAGGCCTTCACGCGCGTGGGTTCCCACCTTCATATATAGCAGTCCGGCGCCCGGGTGGATTATCTCGCTCATTCGGTGTCCTCGTAGAATTCTGGCTTCCAATCATCCTCGTCCGCCGCTTCGAACGTGAGGGGGCGGCTGGACCTGATATAGCGCATCCGGAGATTCTGGTCGCGTCCATAGAAATTCGTTAGCCGTGCCTTGTCCACTTCCCTGCTTTCCGCCGGTTGGCGGTTCCCGGGGAGGGCTTCGACGAAAAGGTTACAGGACCTGAGAAGCGCGTCGTCGTCGAGGTGGTAGGAATGCATCAGCGGCTGCATCCGGCTGACGAAATAGCCCAGGTCGGAAGCGCGCTTCTGGGTCGTATAGAGGACGCGCTTGGGCCATTCGAGCTCCTCGTCGTCGGCGATGACGATCATTCCCTGACCACCGTGACCGCAGGCCTCCATCCCTCGTTCCATGAAGACATGGACGCTCTCTCCATCGTTCGACTGCCCCCAAGGCGGATTGGTGTAGAAGCGCTCGAAGCGATTGGTCATCGGGAAAGGGTCACGAGCATTATACAACTCGGCATTCAGCAGTCGGATGTGCTTGCGTTCCGCGAAGCTCTTAATGGAATGGACCTGCCGCTCGTCGAAGTCGAAGACGGTTATCTGCGACGGGCCATACGGCAGAATACCGCGTTCCTTGAGGTGCGCCACACACACGCTGATTGCATCGCCGTCCCCGATGAAGGCCAGCTTCTTGCCATTGGCCCAATAGGCGACGAGCTCGGCCTGCATGACCATGTCCCCGGCCTTCATGTATATCTGATCGATGCTCCGGATCGGCCGAGGACGATTCTGGACGACGTCCGAGATCGCGTTGATGGCCTCTTGAAGATCGATCTGCGCGCGTTCGACAGACATTTCGCTGCTCCCCCACCTGGACCAATAGACATACAGGAGGCCCTGGGGGCTGCAAGATACTGAAAGAACTTTCCCCGCGAGCATTAATGATGACGATGAACATGGCGAAGAGTAGACAATCGAGTGACGGAAGCCGACCAAGAAACCTGGAGTGACGGGTTCGCGGACGCTCATAGGGTCCGCTGCTTGAAGTCCACGACCGAGGAGGAGCTCATGCCGAAAGAAGTTCCTCGCAAGATACAGTCCGACAAGGCGTCAGCGATTATTATCTCCGCTAGAGCCCTTGAGCACAGAGCGATCGCAGAACGCGAGTTTCATGAAGTGCTCGGTCAGGGCGCGGGCGCCATCACGGCTGACCATCTCGCTCCATTCATCCCAGCGATCGATGCGCTCGAGGAGCCAGAGGTAGAAACGGTCGCGCGCAAGACGGTCGCCATCGGGCCAAGACATCGTCCATAGAGTGCTGCGGACCGGAATCTCGCGGGTGATCCGCAAGCCGATGAGCTTGACGACTGGGTCATTGCCGATCGTATCGGTCGCGAAACGATGCGCCATGCGGGCAGCGAGGCGTTCCCGCCGTTCCACCTGATCAGCAGCAGCCATGCGCTCGGAATGACCACCGACCGTCCGGTTCGCGATGATCCAATCGAGACCGACACCTTCCGTAGCATCCTCTCGCGTGCGCGTAGCCATCAGCATCAGCAGCACCGAGCGCCCTTCAGGCGTCGGTCGGCCGTCCGTGTCGTTCACCAGCCCGGCAGCCAGCAGGTAGGCCCTGAAGAACTGGTCGAGGTGTCTATCGCCGAGGAAGATATCACGGACCCGCTCCTCCGGTGCCACGAAGCGACCATCGGCAATGGCGAGATAGCTCGCCATGAATTCCATGATTCCGGTCATCCAGCCGGAATGGATCCAGGGCAGTCCGAGACGATCGATCCAGAATGCTTCGCGCACCGATCCCCATTCACGGCCGTCCTCATCGACCAGGGGCGGTTCTCCCGGCACCGATCCGCTCGAGACCATCCAGTATCCCCAGGGTAAATCGGGATGCCGATCATCGCCGTAGCGTTCCTTGCCAGCACCGAAAGGGTGAAACGAGCTGACCATTACTCGCCCGGGCGTTCGGTGGGGGCCGGAAGGCCGAGCGGCTCACGTGTCGGCGTATCCCTGTCCGAACCCTTCTCGATCAGCGACTTCAACTTGCGCGCCAGTTCGATGCAGTTCGCGTAGACGAACGATTGATCGCGATAGAGGTCACCCTTACGACCCTCGCCATATCGACCGCCCGGAACGAGGTCGCCCGGATGGTCGGTGTCGAAACCCAGCCACCACAGATCCTCATGGAACTCGTCCTCGGTGGTCTGCACTGTGCGATAGTCCTGCACCGTCCTGACCCGAGTCGTATGGCAAACCGTGTAGCGCTCCTGACGCGGCTTGCCGTGGGCTCGCCGTTCGAACCGGTTGACCTCGCACGCCTTGCCGTAGGTCACGCCGCCGTGCACCGTGTTGGAGACGCCGATCGGCACGGCGTCCGCCTCGTAGCCGAAGAGCGGATGATCCGGACTAACACCCACATATCCGGAGATCGTCCCGTTCTTCTGGCGAAGCATGATGCAGCCGAGGCCGGTCTCGTTGTCGATCCAGGCGACCTTGTCCGCCTCGTGGTTCCAGGGACCGTCGCCCGACGGTCGGCGGTCGGGATTGTGATACACCTGCAGTGCGGTGATACTAGTTTCCGCCACCGGGTAGGGAACCGGTGCGGCGTTCATCAGGCCGTCCGGCAGCGTCGCTTTCGTGACCTGCTTGCCGGCAGCCTTTCGCTGGGTCGGCTTCCTTGCCATGTTCGGTCCTCCTGACCTGGATTTTCTAGGCATCGATCAATCCGCACCATCGAGGCGATAGCGGCTATATGCGTCTCGGCGCGTCAGCTTGGGGCCGAGCGCTCGCGCGCCCTTTTCGCTCGAGTAGACCTCGCTGGCCAACCACGCCTGTTCCTCGAGAAGGCGGAACTCCATGACCTCACGCCACCAGACCTGCGCCTTCGGATCCCAGCGGTAGCCGCGCATCCGGAGCGCATCCTTGGTCGAGAATGCCGAGCCGACCGCTTCGATAACGAAGCTGTCGCACGAAGAGCTGCCATCGAGCTCGTAGAGCAGCGGCCGTCCATCGGTCCGCTCATGACGCAGGAGCTGGATGAGCGCATCGACATCCCCCTGCGCTCGGTGCGCATCATAGAACCATCCTGCCTGCGCGCAGAGCCAGCCGAGCGACCTGCCTTCAAAGCCAGCGGCGGCCCAGTCGATCTCCACGCAGGAGCAAGCCCACTGCTTGATCGGCAGGTCAGTAAGGCGCTTCTCCACCATGGGACGATCGAACGCGGCGTTATGGGCGATGACGACATCGGCGGACGAAATGATATCGGTCGCGACCCGGTCGTCGATCCGCCGTCCAATGAGGTCCTGATCCGTGATGCCGGTGATCCGGATCACATCTTCGGGCAGCGGGACGCCGGGATCCTCGCGCCAGCACCATGCCCGGCCGATCTCGGTGATATGTCCGCCGGGATCATACCTGAAGCGTCGCACCGCCAGTTCGATGACTCTGTCGCTTTCAGGGTCGAGCCCGGTGGTCTCCACATCCAGAACGGCCGCGACACGTTGGGGATCGTCCGGATCCCCGAAGCCTGTTTCACCTACGTGAAGATCGACACGGTGGAGCTGCCGGATGTCGGACTGCGCCGGTTCAACCACGTCCGCTCTCCAAGGATGCCGAATGGTCGAAGAGCAATCGATCGATCACTGCCGGATCGGCGTCGAGGCCGAGACCCAGGCCATGAAGGAGGATAGCCTTCGAGCAGGCGCGGCGCTCCATACAGGCTTCGATCGGCGCATGGCCTTCGAAGAGCTCGAGCGGCGAGACCATCCAGCCGACGGGATCCTCCGCCAAGCCGTCCCGCTGCATTCGGGCGCCGGTCTCTGCAGCCACGCATGCGATCCGGACGAGCGCGACGCGGTGAACAGCCAACATGCCTCCACTCCTGTCCTCGAGAGGATCGAGCGCCCAGTCCACCGGGGCCTGCTCGAAATAAGGGTCAATTTGGAATTCTGCGGTATCGCTCATCGCACCGCTCCCCACGTTCCGCGCCGGACCTACCAGCGCCTCGTGACACGGCACATAGCATGAACAGAAAATACTTCAATAGGTAATGAAGTATTGAATTAACTTGTCGGTTGGGATCGCTGACGCTATCAGCAGGAGAATGGAAAAGATGGACGCCGTCGCGAAACTCAGTGCTCTGGCCCAGCCAACCCGGCTGGAGATATTCCTGGCCATAGCGCGAGCGGCGAACGGCATCACGTCGAGCGAGGTTGCTGAACAGACCGACACCATGCCCAACAACACCTCTGTGCATCTGTCGGTGCTGCGAAACGCTGGGCTCGTCTCTTCTACGAAGGAAGGGCGCTCAGTCACCTACCGAGCCGAGCGGGGAGCCGTGGAGAGGCTCGCGACTTTCCTGTCCGAAGCTGCCAATTAGCTGGCAGCCTCCTCAAGGACGGCCGGGCCAACGCCCGTGCAACTCGTCAATCACAAAGGCATGCCTATGTTCACCCGGGACCTGCCGGGACAAATGCGGATGGTCGGACGGAAGTTCAGGGTGTTCATGCGCGATTTCTTCGGGATCAATCTTGGGCCAGCGCCACAACGCCGAGATTGCGCCGATCGCCGCCATCGCCGCCAGCGCCAAGAAAGCAACGCCCATGCCCGAGTTCGCGCCGATCTGCCCCGCAACTGGATAAGCGAGCAGCCAGCAAAC
Source organism: Citromicrobium sp. (assembly GCA_003248395.1). Taxonomy (GTDB): domain Bacteria; phylum Pseudomonadota; class Alphaproteobacteria; order Sphingomonadales; family Sphingomonadaceae; genus Qipengyuania. Next base: position 50,500 of record QFNA01000009.1, on the reverse strand, counting down.
ATGGCTGAGGGCGAATTGCGCCGCGAAAAGCGCCGGCCTGTCCCCTTCATTCGAAGAGCGACGCAACAGCCTGCCGCCAGGCGTTACACTGAGCGAATACGCTACGCCCAGGACCAACCAGCCGCCTAGGAGGAACGGCCAGGCGATCATCCCGACCGTTCCCAGCGTCATCATCGCGAAGACCGACAGCGTGGCGGTTAGCAAGACCGCACCGGTGATCATCACCGAGCGGTCGGAGATCGAACGCAGAGCCCGAGGAAGGATCAGCGCTGCCAGCATCGACCCTCCTCCATAGGCCGCGAGAGCGAGTGCGACGTCCTCCTGTGAGCGGCCCATGCCCTTCACGATGACCACGGTGTTCACGATCACCATGGCGCTTCCAGCCGCAGCTGCCAGCGTCACTGCCAACAGTCCGACCAATCGCGGTGTCTTGAGGTAGATCCGCGCGCCACGCGTGGTCTTGCGCCAAACGCTCTCGACAATCTTCTTCGCTGCCTGGCGATGCGGTAGAGCGGAGGTGACGACAAGCATGGCCGAAATCACGAAGCCGACCGAGGTGCCCGCGAAGAGCCAGTGGAAATTAATCACCGTCAGAAGAGCGGCGGCGAGGATTGGGCTGAGCAGGCTTTCCAGATCGTAGGCGAGACGCGAGAGCGACAGTGCAGTTGTATATTCCTCCTCGTCCGGGAGAATGTCCGGGATGGTCGCCTGGAAGGTCGGTGTGAACGCTGCCGAGGCCGACTGAAGCAAGAAGATCAGCAGGTAGATCTGCCATACCGCATCGACAAAAGGCAGCGCCATCGCGACGACAGCGCGGACAACATCCATCGCTACCAGTAGGGTCTTACGCGGCAAGCGATCGGCATAGGCACCGACGACCGGTGCGATCCCGATGTAGGCGACCATCTTGATCGCCAGCGCCGTGCCGAGCACCGCGCCCGCATCGGTTCCGGCAATCTCGAAGGCAAGAAGACCCAACGCAACAGTCGCGAGGCCCGTCCCCACCAGCGCGATTACCTGTGCCGCAAACAGGCGCCCATAGGTTCTATTGGTCAGAACACTCAACATTTCGAATTCTCCACAGGCCTACAGCGCCCAACCCAGAATCGATGCCGCGAGAACAGCATATCTCATGAACTTGGCGACAATCACGATGACCACGAAAATGAGAAAACGGACCCGCAAAACTCCGGCGACCAATGTCAGCGGATCGCCAATCACGGGAACCCAGGAAAAAAGCAGAACCCAATGGCCGTATCGGGAGAAGCGCGCTTCCGCCTTGTCCATTGATGCAGAGGAAAACGGGAACCACGCTGCGTTCCTGAACCGCGCGAGATTGCGCCCCACATACCAATTGAGCACCGAACCCAAGACGTTTGCCGAGGTCGCCGTCAGGAGAAGCACAGAAGGTTCATAGCGTCCGGACATCAGCAAGGTGGCAAACACGACCTCCGACTGGGCCGGAAGGACCGTCGCGGCGACGAACGCGGCCGCGAACAGTCCTCCGTAGCCAAGCCCGACCGGGTCAAGGCCCGTCGTGGCCCAGTTCGGGATGATCACACGACGCGCTTGATCTCAGCATAGGCGCCTTCCGTCCTGAGGGTGACAGTGACCGTCCCACCCGATCGATTACGCCAGAACCAACCATGGCTGCCGTCGAAGGCGGCAACGAGCGTCCCGGATTCACCCGTCGACTCCCGCCCCTTATCATAGCCGTGGTAGGAAACGCCCGGTGCGTCCGCGTGCGTGTCGTAGTTGACGTGTCCACCTGCGACAGACCATTCATACCGCAGGGAAGCGCCATCGGACATGATCGCCTTGACTTCTGCACCTTCGCCAGGAGCAAGTGTCAGCTCGGTTACGTCCTGACGACCTTCCGCTTCTTCTTCGGAGTTCGGCGCAACGGCTATCGAGCGGACCTCTGCGACCGCAGCGTTCTGCTCATCGGCCGCCGCTTCCGCAGCAAGCTGCTGCTTGATCTCGCCCATTTCGGCAAAGCCGAGGACCCGACCTACTCCGGTCGGATCGATCGCGTATTCAGACGGGAGCACCACAGTCACGAGAAGCGTGCCCGCCGCGACGACGGCGATACCCGTGGCCTTCAGCAACTGCCGGGTGGTCGGTAGGTCATTGGACGAGGGACGTTGGGAATTGAACATATCTTATACTCCAGAATGCAAGAATTCAGGCGACGGCAAAGCCGACGAGCTGGTAACCGACGAGCATGAAGCCGGCGGCCATGAGAACGGTGTTGGCTGCGAATGCGTGGCGCATGAAACTTCCAGTCCGGCGCCAGAACCCCATGAGGATGAGGATCATGCCGAGCGCGAGAAGCTGTCCGATTTCTACGCCCACGTTGAATGCGAGGAGATTGGGAACGAGGCCATCTTCCGCGATATCGAACTCGATAATTTTCGTGGCCAGACCGAAGCCATGAAAGAAGCCGAAGACTAGTGTCGCCGCCTTGGTGCTGGGTTGGAAACCGAACCAGCGCTGGAAGGCTCCAAGGTTGTCCATCGCCTTGTAGACCACGGAGAGGCCGATGATGGCGTCAATGAGGTATGCGTTGGCGGAGATACCGGTCAGGACGCCGAAAAGGAGGGTCGTCGAATGGCCAATCGCGAAAAGCGTCACATAGATTCCGACATCCTTCAGCCTGTAGAGGAAGAAGATCACACCGAAGAGGAAAAGAAGGTGATCGTAGCCGGTCACCATGTGCTTGGCGCCCAGATAGATGAAGGGCAGGATCAGCGTGCCGCTGCTTTCTTGGATATAGCCCTTGTCGCCTTCCGCGACATTGTGGGCCCAGGCCTCGGCTCCGGAAGCGAGGAATATCAGCAGAACAGCCAACAGCGCGAACAGGCGCGTCAGTGTCTGGGCCGGAAGTTTCTTCGTCAATTGCATCATCTATTTCTCCGATTTGCAGGTGAGGGCCGCCTGCGGGATCGCTCCACGCGGACGGCCCGACCGGCTTCAACCTGCAGTTTGAATGCTGGGGGGTGTCTCGGTGTCGTCGGCTGCTGACGCCTCCGCTCGATCGCCACGGACCGCCCGGTAAAGGGCAGGCAGGACGAGCAACGTCAGGGCCGTTGCCGATACGATGCCGCCGATCACCACCGTCGCGAGCGGCCGCTGCACCTCCGAACCGAGCCCGACATTCAGGGCCATCGGGACGAACCCGAGACTGGCGACCAGGGCCGTCATGAGGACGGGCCTCAGCCTGGCCATGGCGCCTTCCTTAATGGCGATCTCGAGCGGCTTGCCCTCATCCATCAGCTGACGAATGAAGGTCAGCATCACCACGCCATTCAGCACCGCAATGCCCGACAAGGCGATGAAGCCGACGCCTGCCGAGATCGAGAACGGAATCCCTCTCAACATGAGCGCAGCGACACCTCCGGTCAGGGCCAGCGGCACTCCCGAGAAGACGACCAGAGCGTCCTTCACCGAGCGGAACAGAGCGACCAGCAGGCCGAAGATCAGCAGCAGGGCGATCGGGACGACGACCTGCAGCCGAGCACTGGCGGACTCCAGCTGTTCGAAGGTTCCGCCGTAGTCGATCCAATAGCCCTCGGGCAGATCGACTTCAGCGTCGATCCGTTGCTGAGCCTCGGCGATGAAGGACCCGAGGTCTCTGCCTCGCACGTTGCTGGTGACGACGGCTCGACGCTTACCAGATTCGCGACTGATCTGGTTCGGACCCTGAACGTTCTCGATCGTCGCGACTTCCGTCAACAACGAGTTCCGGCATGCTGGAGGGTATCGCCAGCACGGGCATCAATCCAAAGCTATTTCCCCTTGAGCTTGTCGCCAAACGTGCCGGAGAGGTCGCGGCAACCTCGGAGATAGCGAAGCGTCTCGACCTGGATCCGACGCGGACCTCGCGCCTCCTGAGTGCGGCGCGGGTCCGAGAGATCGTTCCTGGTGGTTGGGACCGCGTTCATGCTTTCGAACTGATCAATCGGGCAACGCTGATGCGCGACGCACAACTCTCGTTGAGTTTCTAACTTTCCCCTTGGCCACGTGCCTCTGCGGCCAGCCGCCGAATTCCCATTGCCTCCCCGATAGATGGCGCACTTCGGATGCGGAGGGTGAGCGTGTATCTGCAAAAATAGGTTGATCTGAGGGAAAACTACTGCAATCGGCCCCAACGCGATTGTGAAAACATCCTTTGATTCCAGTTGGAATCTGAGGGGTTCTCAATGCAATCTGATATTCCTCCCGGAAATGCCGCTTTAGCTCAGTTGGTAGAGCACATCATTCGTAATGATGGGGTCACAGGTTCGAGTCCTGTAAGCGGCACCACTTCTGGTCAAAGATGGGAACACTTCCCTCCAAGCGGGGAAGTCCCTTCGCCAGTCCGCGCTCCAGCACTGATTTCGAACCGGAAATCTGGATCCCTCGGTTGCTCACCGAAACCTCGGAGACAAACATCCTGAGGTATGCCGAACGCAGCGTGTTGTCCTCATCTTGAAGCTTCTCGACAACCTGTTTCGAGAATTTCTCAATCACGGCCGGGGTGACCTTGCGACTGCTCCGGGCCAACTGGCTTTCGATGACCTCAATTCGGGTTGTTATTGCGGCAATGGTTTCGCGATTTTCGGCGAGGCGATTGGCAAACTCCGGATCGCTCGGCTTCATCACGCCGTCCTCGATTAGCGCAAGCAGTCTATCGATTGCTGTTCTTCGCCGGGTGCGTTCTGCCGAGGCTTGGGAGAGTTCTTCTTCGAGCTTCTGCCGCTTCTGGTCGCTCAAATCGAGAACGCCTTTTAACAGGTCGCGCAGCCTGTCAGGCGCCAGGATGCGCTTCTGCACCGCCGAAAACACCGCATGGTCCAGAACCTCGCGCCGCACATTTGGGCAGCGGCAGCGCTGGCCGACGTTTGTCCGGCAGTTACATTTGTAGTAGTAGTATTTCTTGCGGCTGCGGGAGGTTCCAGAACCAATGGTCATCCCCGCACCGCAATCCGGCATGCCGCACTTCGCGATGCCCGAGAGCAAGCTGGTTCCGGCGGCCACATGTGGAGGCATGCGAGTTGGTGCACGTGATGCGCGAAGAGCTGATACCCGCTCAAATTGATCCTGATTGATAATCTGCGGACAAGGCACCTCGATCCAGTCCTCTCGATCGGGCACATTACCGTCATCATCTTTGGTCTTGTCGAAGTAGCGGCCAGTGTATGCGGTCCGACCAAGAATGCCTGCCAGATTGCCATTACTAAATTTGGCACCGCGCAAGGTGCTGCCCCGATCATTCAGGGTCTTTACGATCCAGCGACCACCGCGACCAAGTTCTGCCCAGTCGAAGATTTCGCGGACGATCGCGGCCTCTTCTGGTCTTGTCTTCAATTTCATGCGCTGCTTGTCGCCATCAACCTGGGCAACGTAGGTGCAGTAGCCGAAGGGCACAGGTCCACCATTGAAAAAGCCTTTGCGCGCATTTTCTCTCCGGCTCTTTCGCGTGTAGATGCTGTCATCGATCGCGCGCTGCTCGTCCATCAACGCAGTGATCGTTTGAGAGATGATCTTGTTACGACCCTGGCCGAAATTCTCCGTGATGCTGACCATCTCGACGCCGCACTCTGACAGCGTGTGCATCGTGTTAAGGAACAGCCGTGTGTTTCGGGCAAATCGCGCCTGGCGATAGATGAGCACGATATTTACCGGGCGCTCGTCACTGGTCGCATCTTCTATCATGCGGTTGAATTCAGGACGCTTGGACAGTGTGCCGCTCAGGCCGCTATCTACATATTCACGTACGATCTCGATATCGTTTCGCCGAGCGTAATCCACCCCGGCATGGCGTTGCGCCTCAATGGATTGCGCGTTGCCATCCTCCTTGTCGACCGAGAGTCGCAGATACAGATAGGCTTTCAATTTTTTGTTCCTTTGTGCTGACCGCGACATTCTTAGTCATCCTCGTCAAACAATGATGTGACGATCGATCCCATCGCCTCGGAAAGCATTTGAATCTCTCCAGCAGTCACTGGCAAGTCCAAAGGTAGATCGCTCCGCACCGGGACGCGCCTGATGGTGCCCCGCCGACGATTTGTCGGCGGAGCAGCATTTACTGGCAGATTGGATGTGCGTGACACGGCTACCACTCGTCACAGTGTCAGTCGCCATCCAATTCGAAGTAGGCATAGATTTGCTTTGTGTATGCCTCAGCCGCCACCACTCGTTCATCGATAGTCATATCGAAGGGATTAGGTAGACTAAGCCTCATAATGTTGTCCGAATGCAACTCAAGCGCTCCGATCAACTTGTCGTCGCTTCCCAAGACGTCCGCGCCTTCTATTGGCGTGAACGAGACAGTCTTCTTGGCGCCTTCTTTTTTTGGCGGCCCCTCGATATCGAACGCTTTGAGCAATTCAGCAGGTTTGTAGGAAACGCCGTCCGCGGCCAGAGCTTCTGCGCGGTAAATGAATTCCCCGATTTTCTCACCGTCAGCGCCCTTCATCTCCTCATGGAAGCGGACACATGTGTCGATGGGCACCCGATCCGGCTCCTTGAGGAGATTGAACACTGCCGGATACTCTTGGTAGGCATGAGCGGCCCTTACCATCCGGCTTACTTGATCCTTCTTGAGCGCCGGATACCGTTCAGCGATTGCGAGCTGCGTCACACCTGAAACTCGGTGAACATTGCGGACCGCGACTGCGGTCTCGATTGGTGTTCGCGCGACCTTTCCGAGAGCATCGTCGCACACTTCCTCGACAGCTTGTTCTTCGGTGCCGAGGTAGAGGACGCACCTTACCTTTATGTCCATATTGTTGTGATGGGCGGCTCGAAGCGCTTGCAGTCGGCGCCGCCCGTCCTTCACCACATGCGTGTCGTCATCCCGCTTTATGACGACGAGGGGTTGGATGAGGTCGGGAGTGAACGCGGCCGCGAGCAATCCCGCGTCGGCACCATCCGATTGCCGCGACATCGCAGCGCAATGATATTTCCATTCGTGAAGGTCGGAAAGGGAAAGCTCGAATTCTCCCGGCACCTCCAGAGGTCTGTCGAACTGCACCTTGGCAGCTTGAGGATCGAGCGCGGGGTCAGATTGATCGGCTGGTTTTTCTGGTTCAACCTGTGGCTTGTCTGACACCTCGGTCGGCGGGGGGCTTTCAGCTTTCGAAGTTTCCCTGGTGTTCTCTGACTTGTGGTCTTCTGTCGCAGCCTCTGGAAGGCCAAGGGATTGTGGCTGATTTTTGTCAGTTAAAGGGGTTTTCTGTTCCATGGTATTACCTTTCGCTTGGGGCCGTTGACACCGTGTCTGGCCCGCGCGAATCGGTTTGCTGGAACATGCGATTTCAGTTTATCCTGACTTACTCAGGTTTTTCAGCCGCCTTCCAATGAACAAGGCCGTTGCGCCATCGCATCCAGCACGCCATCTCATTCGTATGGCAGCGATCCCATTAAACACCGCCGCATACGACAATGTCGTGTTGATCGACTCACAGGTCGTGCTTGAGGCGAAGCCCCTCGATCAACTTCCTTGGGGTGACCTATTCATGGGCTCTATTCTCCTACTAGTCGCAAGGCAGGTGCAGACAGAAATAGACCGGCGTAAGAATGACGGTCGGCTAGGCAAACGGGCAAGAGCGTTCAATAAGCTGCTTGACTCATATATAACCAGCCGAACGCCTTCCGAGATTCTCAAAAGTCCAAAAGTGGACGTCGCAACGGTGGCGAACAGGCCGATCGATTGGAATGCTCTGGACGATCTCGACCGCGACGATCCCGACGACCGGATCGTCGCGCAGGCGCTCAACGCTCGCTTGGATAAGCCAGACAGAATAGTGCTGCTCAGCCACGATATGCGGCCACGCGACGCCGCGGCGACTAACGGTCTTAGCGCGATGAAACTACCCGAAGAGTGGTTGCGGGATCCTGAGCCTTCCCCGGACCAGCGCCGCATTGCCGAACTTGAGGCGAGGACCAAACTACTCAGCACCGATCAACCGCAGTTGGAAGTCCGACTCAAGGCAATTACGCCCACGCCGTGGATTTATCGTGAGGTTGAAGAGGCGATCACCAGTAAGTCTTCAGCTCTTCTAAACGCTAAGTTAGCAAATGCACCAACGCAGTCTCGCAGCGACCCATACGGCCTAAGATTCGGGACATACGATTATTCTCACGATGATCGGGTCGCGACGTGGCAGGCAATTATGCGCGAGGATTTGCCATTAATGCATCGTGGCCTCACGAAGTTGCATGCTCAGCACCGCATCCAGGTAACCGTAGAAAACATAGGTTCGATCTCGGCGGAGGATCTTTCGCTGGAAATACGTACCGGCAACACCGTGCTTCATTCGATCCCTTATTGAGTGCTGATTACCGGTCCAGGAGCTCCCCACCCGCGCCCGTTCCAAGACCATCTGCCGCGATTCAGCCCTGCCGATTTTGCCACAGTGCATCGGGAGGCTTTCTCATTTTATTGGGAGGAGCGTGGACCAGGTGACCATCTGATCCTGTCCTGCAAGTCCTTCAGGCAGGGGAAGTCGCACGCTGTCGAAATTTCTCTTGAGTTGATCGCGGATACGTCGCCAAAAGCTCATGTCGAGGCTGTCGTCACGGCGGCAAATATGAAAGGCGACGTTCGCGAAAAGCTGCTCGTAGAAGTTGAGCGCGTGATGACTCCATTTGAGCAAGTCTATGATCTGGATGAGCAGATACTTGCAATGCGGCCACCCTTCGATTTTCCCGATGGCGACTTCGTCCCTGCTGACTACACTTGGTATCGAAACGGCGGATCGAAATACGAACGAGACTGAACTTTCCGTCCGAGTGGCTTTTTTCGACGGAAGCGATGTCGGTCATTTGGTATCAAGGTCGACTGGCACATGATGCGCTTCAGAACCCGAAAAGCTACCGACGAACAGAGGGGCCAATGTTTGCCACGGAACGAATTGCGGAGAAAGCTTGCGCTTACGGACTAAACGCGGCCGCAGGGATCCCAATCTCTTTGCCACGACCAATCCCTGCTGTGCATGATCTCCTGGTCTGTCAAAGCCCACGCAGATCCTGAGCTGCCTTTCATTCCTTTTGGAAGCGAACCGATCCTCTCTGCGAGGCCAGGATCTGAATTGAATGGTGACCACGCCGGAAACCGTTTCGCCGCCTGCTGCACAATCGCAAATTTGCGATTTGCTTGTTGTTGCACTTCCTCATTCGGAATCCGGTCCGGAATTTGCAATGGGTGCAACTGCCGCCGGAATATCTGTTGTGTGTTCTCCAACGGATGGACGAGAGGCAAACGTCGCTTTTTTGGCGGGCCACTATTTCTGGGCGGTAGGTGCGTCTCAAGTTCAGTCATATGATCGAACCCTTTGGCTACCGCATCCAAATCTCTATCATACAGTATGAAGTTGGAGCACTTACCCAAAAATTCAATTTCTGCACCTGGCTCAAACCAAGCTTGGTGATAGGCACCCTTCGTCCAGCCCGGCTCACCTACGCGAGATGCGCTGTCGACGGCCGATGTAACGATCTTCTTCGGAAGATTCTTGAAGGCTTGAAGAAGCGTCAACAGCAATTCTTCAATTCGCCCTGCATGATTTGGAAACCTCTCTGCGACGAACACTTCTAGAGCTTCTGAGTCACGCTGATCTGCATCATACCCACCAGAGCCTAGTATCATCGCTGTCGGGTAGATCGTGAGCCAACCGGGTTCTGCCCTAACCACCGGTATATATTTTCTTTTTTCTCCTTTCTTTAGCGGTTTGGGCTTTTTCCTTATCAATTTTGCCGTCAACGCTTGCGCCGTCAGTGGGCAAATATTCGCCAAGATGACGATAGTGAGCCACATCCCTCGCCGGGTCCGCTCAACTGTATCGCGAAGGATGGCTCGGCGATCACCTCCGGTAGCAAGCTGCGCTTTCAGGCCCATCCAAATCTGGTGAAGGGATGCGGGTACAAAATGCGCGAGATCGAGGCCGTTCATGTAGAACCCGGGGGATGCCCCACCGGCACATTCGACGCGGCGGAAGGACGGTTGCAGCGCGTCGGAACATTCAACGCTATGCTTGAGCCGGGCGAGAAGATCAGTGTCAGCATAGGAGTGGGCCGGGCCATTCATAGTATGGTGGATGAACCGCGAACTCAGAAGCAGACTCTTGATATGCGTGCCGACTCCACTCTCATCGGCCAGCAGGTCATCGATCGTCTCGTAGTTCGCCACATGTTCGCGAATTGCGGTCGCAGTGATATCCCTTCCGGCCCTCATCTGATGCGCGATTTCGATGATCCGTTCGAGCTCGCTCATGATGGCCCATGGAGCGAGAAAAGAATCCCGAGCACCGCTGTTTAAGATGAGGAGTGGCTGGAGTTCGAAGTGATCATAGAGCGATTTGTTCTCTTTCGATCCGCCGAACGGAGTAAGACGGTCGATGTCATGCCATCGCCGTAGCCACATTGCGATGAAGAGCTCTGGCTTCTTCTCCATGATAGCGCTGATGTAGTCGATGAAGTCGCATGTTCCGAAACCCCACAACTGCCGCTGGATGAAGTCGGTTGTCATCACCCGGTCGTAAACGCGGTTTCCGATATAGATTTCGTCTGGCTTGGCATAGGGATTGAACAACGCCCGCCATCTTGAAAACACAAGGAAGATCAATTGAGATTTTCCAGCCGGAACGGTCACGCCGTCGATCGAGCAGACCCTTCCTTCCTGGCTAAACTGCCCGATCGAAGACATCACCCGGACGATGTTCTCGCATGGCTCTGGATAGCGCCTATCTTCCGCAGCCTTTGAAAGTGTCGCAGCGACAGGATGGCCCGCTATGATCTCATCGCGCTCGCCGGGCCATCGCTCTAGCCCCGATGAACTCGACGATAGCGATGTCGCAACGGCACTCGTCGAGGTCGCGCCGTCGGGAAAAGCTTGATGGATCTGACGCGCATCCGCTGAAAGTCCCAGCGGAATTTGCAGCAGAGACTCGAAGAATCGCGATCCATCTTTCTCGCACCTCGGAAGACCGGGTAAATGGGAATTGTCCCCATCACCAAATTGAGATAACTCGGATGCAGTCACTTGAGTCTTTCCATCCACTCTTTTCTTACACATTCCCATTCTTCATTCTCTCGCTCTGTGCTTTGCGTTGCAAAGCTTTCCAGATTTACTTGTAGGATGGCGAGTCTCGCGAAGAGGTCGTTGGCAGCAACTAAATTTTCGATTGTTTGGAAGTGTGGCATAATTGCCTCTAATTTCGGGATCATACTGAACAGTTCGGCGATGATGGCGTCGACCTCGCGCTCGATTGCTAGCGGGGAAGCCAAACGGCAAAGCAGGCCATCGCCGTCCTGCCACTCGAACCACCCGCCCTCATCGCTCTCAGGACGAAAGAATAGCGGGTCGAGCTGAAGCCGTTCGAAGGCCGTTGCAAAGGTCGGGCCAAGGTCCTTGGCCTTCTCTGTCTGCGCGAGTTGCGATGCTCTTTGCTGAAAATGACTCGGTTCACCGTCCAATCGGTCAGGGTCCCGCGCGCTGATCCGCTCGAATTCATCGTGCAAGCCTACGACAAGCCTTAGAGTTCCAGCGCTCTCAGCTAGGCCACGTATCTCATTGGCGCGTGACATGGCCTGTTCTCGAACAGTTAGCTCGACAAAACGATTCCATCGCGCGGCATCTATTTCCAGCTGCTCAAGTCGTGCAAATGCCGAGCGAAGCTCGGCTCGTTTGCGCGCTCGCGCCGGACCCTCTAGATTATCGGCCTCCTGAAAGAGCCGATTAATTCTCGAAGCGAGTTGCTTTGCTTCAGCTTCGATGTTGTCCGGGGTATCGATCGTGACCACCGAGCCGCTCGCATTTGTCCATTCAAAATCTGTCACAGGAAATCTCCGTAATTGAGATTGGCGCCATGCGCTTCGAGCCAGTCTGCGGCCTGCCCGCGCAACAGATGTCCAGGCATCGGCATGCGCAGGACACGGCATGTCACTCGGACGAGCCATCTCTGGCCTGCTGTCATCTCGGCGCTCCGCCATGCGCCCTCGAGCCGGAACTCCCGATCCCGCTTCAGCCACTCGGCACGATCCTCGGCATAAAGCTGGAAGCGGCGATCCCACGCGGCATAGAGTCCTTTGGCTTCGAACTCTTGAACATTGACGTCCAGCAGGTCTGCCAAGGCTTGCCCTGCAGTCTTGTCGGTTTGGCTAGGGTTGCGGTCGGCAAGCCCATCTTGCAGTCGCGACACGGAAGAACCGAGAAGGCCTGCCAATGCATCTGCGTCCGCTGCCTGGAAGCCCGCCGCGACCATCACCGCGCCGAGAGTAATCTTGTGATGCATGCTCGTCGGCGTTGCCACGACGGTCTTGTGGACGGGTTCTGCAAGGGCGCGCTGGCGTACCGCGTTCTCTCGGCTAAACGCATCGAGCTCGGCCAATCGCGCCTCGAGTGCAGTCTTTGGGTTTTCCGGCTCTTCACCGGAATCGCAAATTTGCGATTTCATATTCGGTCTCCCTTCGAAGACCGTTCTTTGCATCGAAAATTAAGTGCGAGAATCCTGACTTACTAAACAAGTCAGGATTCTGGAGAAAAAAATTGGCGTTAAAATGGGGGGTGTAAATTTGGCGCAATAAATGTTTCAGCTATGCAGAAAACAAAATCGTCCCGTTCTTCCGATCGGACACCCCCCACTTCGAAGGAGCATCGCTATATCGCGGCGACCTTTTTCGACAACTTCGGTATTTCACGAAGGCTAACGGTCGCGTCGGCTTCGTCGTTCTCGAAGAAGAAGCTCGCTGCTGCTGCCCGTCGAACAGTCCGAATGGCAGATGCGGAGCTCGACCGCGCCATGAGGAGCGGTGATCGCGAAACCGCACTCGCCATCCGGCGGCTTCGCAAGCGAGAACGCGCCGCCGACCAGGCTGTATCTTCTTTTATCCGCCGACGGATCAAGACGATCGAACCCGAGATCGAGAAGATCAAGCATCAACCGAAGGCGAAAATCACGCCGCGCTCGCGGTTTCTTGACATTGCTCTCCCGCGATACGGCAAGGTCATTTTCGACAGCCAGAAGCGGCGCGGCGTGTTTATGCGTGTCCAATATTATGGCGCCAAGACCGCGAAGCCCGGCGTCGCGATGCGCGTCTGCAAATACATCTTTCGAGGGTGTGCGCTTGATGATGAAGGCCGCCCGATGTTCGACAGCAATCTCGGACTGAGCGTCGAGGAGGCGATTTGCGGCTTCGACCATCTCGAGCAGATCAACCGCTCGGCGCAGAAGAATGCCAAGGTCCTGTTCCACACGGTGCTGGCCCTCGACCATCGTTGGTCGAAAGAGCAGCAGTTCCAGGTCGCCCGGGAGTGGGCAGAGGAGTGCTTCGGCCGGCACGGCTTGCCACATGCCATCGCACTGCATGAGCCGGATCCTGACGGAGATGCTCGAAACTGGCATGCCCACGTCCTGTCGAGTTATCGTCCGATGGTCCGGATCGGGCCAAATGAGTGGGACGTGGGCGAGGCGCTGCGCACCGATCTCGACAATCCCGCAAGCATGCAGGTCCTGAGGGAAAACTTCGCGCGGGCGATGACGCGCATGTCGCGCGAAGTCGGTCAATGCGAGCAGCACACCGCGTTGTCCAATGCGGCACGGGGACTCCCAATTGAACCGCAAAAGCACTTGGGTGAAGCACGCACGCGTCAGGCGCGGGCGGGCAATTTTGTCGCAGCGAACGAGGAGAATCACAGCCGGGTCGAGCGTTCTCTTGCAGCCTTGGCACAGATGGAATTGTTTAAAGTCGACAAGGAGATCGAACGCCGTAGACATGAGCTCGCGGCGGCTAGAAGCAGGATGGCGAAGACAATAAAATCGCTGCGTGCCCCCTCACGCGCGATCGATTGCACGAGAATATCCCTGCCACGCGGAATATCTCACCCGCTACCTCGTGTTGCGAAGCCAATCGCGTCGGTGAACGTACAAGCGCGCAGCATCAGCGTGTCGGCCTTCCAATTGCCGAGCAGGTCAGAGCCAGTCGCACTTTCGCGAACGTCCTCACTCAAAATCGCAAATTTGCGATTTTCGCCGAAATCGCCGGAAGGCAGCAGATTTCGCTTGCCACCGCCAGCGCGCGACGATGAACGAAAACTTGGGAAAGCGGCGGCCGTTTCGACGCCGCATCTTCCTACTCTTTCCCCGCAATGCAGCGGCTTCTCGTGTCCGGATGCGAAACCGTGGCCGGTGCCGTCTCTGATATCGATGGAGAAATTTGCGCAGCCTCAACGATCTCTCGATTTCGCGGAGCAAGACCAGAAGACCGAGCAGGTGCAGCAGGCGCCATCGGATGACGCGTCAACAGGCAAAAGTGATTTGCCACTCGACCTCGAACAGCTCTTCAAACAGCTAAAGAAGAAGAAACGCCTAGTGCACAGGGCCGGGCGCTTCTTCGCGCTCCCAGCAGACGTGCTGGAAGAAGGCGGCGTGCGCCCGGAATCTCTCTCCACCCCTGCCGCGCAGGAGGCATTGCGAACTGAGCATAGGCAGCAAGTCGACGACCTTGGACGCCTGGTCGATCACTTCGCTGCGAAGCCCGGCGATCTCTACCCTGTTGCCGTCGGATGGCGCGCACATCAGGATGTTCCGCGCGACATCAGGGACGAGCTTGACCGCTGGCTTATGGAACCGCAACTGCAAGCAGTGTTACGGAACCTCTCGCTGATGGCTGAGATCGAGAAGGGAAGCGAAGAACATGGTCTCCGCATAGGCGTGATTTACGACCTTTTATATCCCACCGCCAAGAGCCAGGCACCTCCACCGCCGAGCGACGCGCAGGCTGGACCGCTCGAAGGAGCTATATTTAACCGAGAGGTCGAACCTGAGGCGCCACGAGAAACGAAGCCTCGGTCGCCAGCAGACGAACCAGCGCCGCGCCCTGCAGGAACAACATTCCCGCAGCCCGATGTCGGCCGCTGAAGAAGAATGGATGAGAGGGAAAGAGGCCGGGCGAACCCGGTAGGAAGAGTGGAAAAGAGAGCAACCCGCTCGCTTGCGCTTCGCCGGGTCCAGGCCGGAGGCCGAACCCATGAAGTATCAAAGATTCGATTATCCCGAATGCTATCAAACCGATCATGTGCAGGTGCTCGATATCGAGACCCTCGCCCCCGAAACCGAAGATGGCAGTTTCCCGCCGTGGCCCTTGCATGAGCCTGTCTGCGCCAGCGTGCTGAGCCAGAAGAAAGTCGGAGACGACTACGAGTTCGACATCAGCACCGTCGACTTCGCCAATGAGCGGCAAGGCCTTCGCCAGCTGTTCGAACTGCTCGATTCCGGCGCGATGCTGGTGACGTGGAATGGGCGAGGTTTCGATGTTCCTGTCCTGCAGCTCGCCGTATCCCGTCAGCTGCTGTTCGAAGACACTGCCCTGCGAAGCGCTTGGCTGGCGCCCCGCTGGGCGGTCAATCATGCCGATCTCGCCGAACTCTATGGACGCTTCGGAGGAGCAGGACGTCCTAGTCTGGCGAACGTATGCAAGGCGCTCGGCATCAGTGCCAAGACCCAAGGCTCCGGCGACAATGTGGCAGCCATGATTGCTGCTGGAAATGAACAGCAGGTCTTCAAATATTGCGAGGAAGATGTCGCCATCACCTGGCTAGCCTGGCTGCACTACGCAGCCTCGCGCTATGCCGAGCCTGGCATGCTGGCCCATCCGATCGCCGCCTTCGATCGCTGGCTTGCTTCGGACGGGCAGGGGAAGTTCGAGCACCTGAAGCAACTGCGTGATCTCGATCTGTTCAGCAGGGCAAGAGATCTCGACGCAGCGCTGACCTTCGACCGCGTCGTGGAGCGTGCCGAACAGCGCGCTGCCGCTGCCGCCATGCGTCCTTCCGAAATGTGAAAAGAGCTTCTCACCCCGGCGCGATTGCGGGGGATCGAGTAAGAAAGGAAAATTGCAATGACAGATACCTTTACCGTGTGCGCGCTGCGCACGCAGCCTGCTGACGCGCGTATGGAAGACAGCGACCTCATTGTCTTCGCAGCGGGCGCGACCAGGTTCACCTTTTATAATGGGCGCTGGGCGTCCGCCGACTCGAGCTGGCTATGCGGAGGTCATGGTGACCCCGAAGCCGACGCCCTGCAATGGATCGCCGAGGCTCTAGGAGCACAACCGCTCGTGACCTGGTCGATCGCCGACTTTGCTCGGCAAGTGAATGCGCTCGCCATGCAAGCGGATCTGGCAGATCCGACGGACGTCACTGGCAGGCTCAGGGTCATCCGCGACGCCGTGAGGCGAAGTGTGATCCCCTCCGTGGACGTCCACTTCCGCGATGCCGACGGCGTCGAGAGTGCCGTTTGCGACGACGTCGATCTTGCGGAGGTGGTCGCCCTGATGCGAGGCGATACGAACCGCGATCCGCTCGCCATGCATCGCGCGATCACTGCCGAAACGGAGTTGGTCGGACGCCTGGCGATCGCAGCTCTTGGGCGCGGCGCGGAATTAGATCGGGACTGATCATCATGCTCAGCCGTCAACGCGCTCCGCCCCAAAGCGCGAAGCACCACCAAACATCATCATCCAGCGCCCGCTTCATGCGGGCTTTTTAATGCCCGGAGTAAATCTCATGACACACAATACCTACGAACCCATGCCCATCAGTGATGCCGACGCTGCCCATTTGGAAATGCTCGGCAAGGAAGCAGCGACCTTTCTGGCCGACCGTTCCGGCCCGAGCCGATCACAACGGGTGATCGTCGCCGACTTCGAATACGAATACGACCTTAACGCATTCAAGCGCTACCAGATCGCGGAGGACGACCCTACCGAGGGATACGTTCGCTGGCCCTTCCATCGTGTGGTCGCGGGAAGCTGGTGTGTGCTCACTCTCAGCCCTGAGCTCGATCGTCCCATCGTCACCAATGTCGAGGCGATTACCAATCTGCCGGAAGCCGTCATCGCCGAAGAATTTTTTGCACTATGTTCGACGTTCCCGGATGCACGGATCGTTTCTTGGGGCGGCGAGAACAAGGACTTCGCCTGTCTGCGCCGCACCGCGATGGAGAACGGCATTGCTCTTCCGACCCAACTTCGCGATGGCGCGCCGTTCTCACGCAGTCGGCTCGACCTTGCAAATGCCATGCGTGGGCTCGGTCACTACGTTCATCTGCCCGAGCTGGCAGCGGCACTCGGGGTGCCGGCGAAGCCTATCCCCTCCCGTGATATCGGCCTAGCGGTAAAGCACGGACAGTGGGACCACGTCGAAGCGCAGGTGGTGGCCGATGTGTGCACGATTGCGCAGGTTGCTTGGCGTTATTTTCTCGCTGTTGGCGCAGCATCCGGTTTGCCGTGTGCTGGCGATGAGGCGGTCATCGAAGCGCTGTCAGAGCGGTTCCCGGAAAATAGTTGGCTCTCGAATATCGCGGGTCCCCGGCGGATTGCGGCATGACTTGAGGGATCCCGGCGGAGGCGCCGGGGTCCATACGATAGGACAGCGAGAGAGAATGGCCACGCTCAACATTTGGCTTGAGCGCCATTTGATCGGAGCGAAGGCAAAAAGGCACCGTAGCTGGGCTGTTCAATACTAGAGTTTCGACTAATAAAATACCCACTCGACTGGCCAACGCTGAGCAATGCGGATAAATCCATACTTGCTGCTAGCGAATCGGGGGTTTGTCCAGCCTTCACAATGACCCAGTAAATCAAACCTTAAAGCCATGGAGACGCGACTTTATTCGGTCACTCGCGTTTCTGCTGCACGCATTGGCCGCCTTTTTCGCAGGCTGGTACCACCGACAAGGTCCTCGGCATTTGCTCATCGTCAGAACATTCGTCACAGTTTGCGGCGTAGTAGTACTGAGTGCGGGCCTCGACTAGATATGATGCTGAGACCGCAAGTTCGCTGCGTCGCAAGCGCCTCCAGATCGCTATTTCGCACGTGTCCAAATCTTCGTGCGGCAAAACACTGCCACGCATCCCTTTACCTCCAATTTGTCCCTCGACACCAGCCTGAGCTTGCCGGAATTGGCACCGTCGCCCGATTCAGGGTCATAGACTGGCCCGCCGGACCACTGGCTAGGACCGCCAGTGAAATTGCGGAGGACGACGAGACCTTTCAACCTGCGGCTGCGCAGGTCCGCATTTGAATTTCGCACGTCCCTGAGATCGGGGTTGGCGCGCAAACGGGCTGCATCGACAATCTTCCCACAGTAAGCATTGCCGCATTTGTAAATTTGAACCTTCCCGCCTTCGCTGCCTGTATGCCAGATCCCGGTGATGTCGCCCGCCGATGCGGTCGCTGGTACAAAGAGGAGTGTGGCTGCTGCTCCCAAGATCGAAAGTTTATTCACGCTGCAGTTCCTTTGCTGGAATGTATGTCGAGCTCTTCTAGTGCGGTCTGGATGAGGTCGCGGTCATCGACCTGCCAGGGGTGGAACCCAGGTTTCATGTAGATGAAAACCTCCATTAGCAGGCTTCGCATCGGCCCCGGCCACCCGTAGAGGTAGGATAGGAGTTTCAGCCAGGTTCTGAGGTCGTTCTTGCCGTCCTGCGCCAGCAGGTCGGCCGTGTTGCGGTAAATGACATAGTGAAACCGCATGCTCGTTACTGCCATGACAATGCTGCGTTTGAGCCAGCGGCGGAACCGCGTCATCTTTTTCGTTGCGACAAGATAGGTGTCGAAAGCCACCGCCTTGTGTTCGATCTCTTCGATGGCATGCCACTTCCACAGTCGGGCCGGCTCGCGTGCCGCACCTTCCAGATGGACTGGATTCGCCAGCAGGTCATGGGCGAGCGTGGCGGTGAAATGTTCCAGAGCGCAGGTTGCCGCCAGTTGCTTGATAGGCGATCTGCGCTTCGCCCAATTGATGGTTCGGCTCGCACGTTCTTCCAGTGGAGCAATATCGAACCCGGCGTCCTTCGCTTGCCTATTGAATACCACATGTTCGCGCGTGTGCATCGATTCCTGATAAATGAAATCTGCGATCTGTTCGCGCAGCTGCGCCGGAGCATCATCCTTATAATGGCGCACAGCGGTCATGAAGAACTTTTCGCCAACAGGGAAGGTCGAAGACAGGGCATTGAAGAACGCTGTGCGACCCGCGTCGCCACCATGCCACCACCGGTCGAGCGGGACCTCCCGCCCAAACTTCAGATCACGTTTTTCGATCGGCAAATTCACATGCCCTGCCACGCCGTATGCCATCGAACTTCTCCATCACCATGAATTGACAATGATGTCAATATAAGTCGATTCGCGAGCGTATTGCAAGCGTTTTGTTGGAACCTGCGTTTCGCCCGATATCCGCTCATGCTGCTCTTACCGGTTTGGCTCTGCCAGAAATTGGCACAATCTATCATCCGATTAGCAACATTAACTGACATGGCTGTTAATGCCAAATTATGTTGACATAGTTGTTAGTAATGATAGCGTCGAGTTCGGAGGGTCGTTGCCGGGTCACTTTGGTTTCTGCCGGATGGCATCGGGGATATCCTGGCGTGAAATTGCAATCGGTAGCGCCTGAGAGAGGGTGACCGGAAGCCTTGCCTGGCTATTGCGGTAGGCGGGTAACCGGCACGAAAACACGGGGAGAGTTTATGAAGAAGAGTGTCCTTGCTCGCGCTGCGTGCACGACGAGCATCACTGCAATTGCTGCGTTCTATGCAGGTCCGGTTTTCGCTCAGGACGGGCAGGCCCCATCTTCCGTCGCTGCCACCCAGGCAGAGCAGCCTCCAGCGCAGAGTGAGAATGTCATCATCGTGACCGCGCAGAAGCGCGAGGAATCGATACTCGACGTGCCCATCGCCATTTCGGCGATTTCGGCGGAAGCGCTGGACAATCAAAAGATCGAAGGCGGCTCGGAATTGCTGAGGGCCGTGCCCAACGTCAACTTCTCCAAATCGAACTTCAGCATGTACAATTTCTCGATCCGCGGGATCGGCACGAAATCGATTTCGGCTGCGTCGGACCCCGCTGTCGCAGTCAGCTTCAACAACACGCCGCTGATCCGCAACCGCCTGTTCGAATCCGAATTCTTCGACATGGCCCGGGTCGAGGTGCTGCGCGGTCCACAGGGTACGCTGTACGGGCGCAACGCCACGGGCGGGGTGGTGAACATTATTCCGGCCATGCCCACTGCGGATTTCGAGGGCGAGGTTTATGGCGAAGTCGGCAGTTTCAGTACCACCCGTCTCGGTGGCATGATCAATGCTCCTTTGGGCGATACGCTGGCATTCCGCGCTGCCGGTGCCTGGACCAAGCGCGACGGCTACGATTACAACACGTTTACCCGCAAGCGCGTGAACGGGCGCGACCTCTGGTCGACGCGAGCCATCCTCGAATGGGAGCCGAGCGACCGCTTCAGCGCCAATCTGATCTGGCAGCATTTCGAGGAGGACGACAACCGTTCGCGGACGGGCAAGAACCTGTGCACGCGCGATCCCGGCAAGACGATAATCGGCGACACGCCTGTACCCGGCGTCACTCCGTTCGAGCCCATACCGCTCTCAGCGAAATTCAGCCAGGGATGCCTTCCCGGCTCGCTCTACGATGATGCGGCCTATGGTGCTCCCAATGCCGAGGCGCTGGCATTCATTGCGGCGGGCCGACTTGTTGTTCCGATTGGCGAAGATCCGGCCAATCCCTTCGTGTCAATTCCGGCGTTTCTTCCCGGGGACCCGTTTGCCGGTGTCGAGCAGTCGCGAAACTTGCGAGAAATCGCCACAAGCTTCGATCCTGTTTTCAGGGCCAAGAATGACGTTATCCAAGCAAACCTGAATTTCGACGTCACCGAAGGTCTGCAACTGATCTCCCAAACTGCTTATGCTCGCGATCGGTATTACTCCTCGCAGGATTATAACCGGTTCGTGTCAGCGCCGATTTTCACAGACACGAACGGTCTCGTCTCCGGCATTGGCGGCGGGCCAATTGATCAGGAGTTTGCTGCACCCGGTGGAATTTTTACCGACCCACAACTCGGACCTTCGAACCGGCTCTTGGCGATCGACATCAGCCGTTCGCGCAACCGCCAATGGTCGCAGGAATTTCGCCTGCAATCCGATTTCGATGGAGACTTCAACTTCAACATCGGCGTCAACTACCTAAACTTCAGGACGCAGGATGATTACTTCGTTCTGAATAATGCATTTTCTTACCTCGCCTACAATCTTTACAACCGGAAAGGCTTTCCGCTCGAATATGTCGAGTGCACGCCGGAGACGGACGAGTACGATTGCGTTTACGTTGACCCCAATCCGCTCGGCAGTCTCGACGAAATGGGACATAACTATTTCCTCAGTCGCAATCTGGTTGAAACTGAGTCTTGGGCAGCGTTCGCCGAGGGGTACTGGAAGATCGCCGACGATGTGAAGATCACTGCGGGCATTCGCTTCACCAAGGACAAGAAGACCACTACGCCGGTTCCCAGCCAACTGTTGCTTGGTGCCGGCACGAACGGAACCAGTGGCGGGTCAGTCGCCGGGGGTTACCCCGAAGGTCCTGATGTGGTCCAGAAGTGGTCGGAACCGACCGGCCGCGTCGTCATCGACTGGCAGCCCGATGTCAGCTTCACCGACGACACGCTGGTATATGCTTCGGTTTCGCGAGGGTACAAGGGTGGAGGCACCAATCCGCCCCGGCCGGATATCGATCCGCGGATCGTCCAGTTCCAGCCGCTTCCGGCTACATTTGACCCGGAATATCTCACGGCGTTCGAAATCGGCACCAAGAACAGTTTCGATAACGGGCGCTTCACCCTTAGCGCCACTGGGTTCTATTATGATTATCAGGGCTACCAGATCTCGAAGATCGTCGACCGCATATCGCTGAACGAGAACTTCGACGCGACGAGCTGGGGCCTCGAGTTCGAGGCGGCATGGCAGCCGTCCAGAACGTTCCGGCTGGATACCAATCTCGGTTATCTGAAGACCCGGCTCAAGGAAGGGGCGCAGTCGATCGATGTCATGAATCGGACACAGGGGAATGAAGACTGGGTATTGATCCGGCCCTGGCTGCAAGTGCCGTCCAATTGTATTGCTCCGCGTGAATTGGTGGAAACGATACTCGCCAATCCGATTACTCAATTCGGAATCGGCTTTCCCGCGCTCGGTGCGCTTTGCGGTGGCGCAGCTGAAATCGGGACCTTCGATCCAAACTTCGAACAGGGGGTTCCGCTCTATAACTTTTACGGATTCACATACAATCCACTAACCGATGCGCCCAACGGCGGTCGCGGCTTTTTCGCGGACCTCGAAGGCAACGAACTGCCGAACGCACCGCGACTGACCTTCAACATCGGTGCCCAATACACCTTCTTCATAGAAGACGGGGATTGGGAACTGACCTTCCGTGGCGACTACTATCGTCAGTCGAAGAGCTTCGCGCGCGTTTACAATACCGAATACGATCGCCTGAAGGCCTGGGACAATGCGAACCTCGCCGTGACTCTCGAAAGGCCGGCGTCGCAGCTGGCGTTCCAGCTCTATGTGAAGAATCTGTTCGACGACACGCCGATCACGGACTTCTTCACCAACAGCGACGATTCCGGACTGAGCACGAACGTCTTTACACTCGATCCGCGGATCATCGGCTTCAGGGTCACCAAGGGGTTCTGAGATGCGGCATAAGGATCAAATTGAGCCAACATTGACATAAATGTTATAATTTGTATGTTTCGCAGGCATCGAGCTTTCGGGTGCAATAAAAAGAGAGAGGAAAAACGAATGTTCAAGAAGATCGGAATTGCCACAGGTGCCCTTGCCATGGTCGCAGCCCCCGCGGCCTTCGCGGATACCTACACGCCGGCGAGCACCTCGACTTTCTCGGGCCCTGTCACGGTCCAGAAAGACGGGCTACAATATAACTGCACGCTGACCGTGAATGTCGATGCCACTGCCGGATCGAGCGCGTCGGCAACGGCATCGCTGAGTGGCGGGTTCCCCTGTGGCCTTATTGCTGTGAATGGCACGGGTACGGTGTTCTACAACGGAACCAACCTCCGGATTTCAGGCCTAGAACTCGACCCGCCGATCAGCTCGGGCGTTTGCAATGGACCGATCAAGGCCAACTGGGGCGGCAATTCAGCTACGCCGCGCACCATCACGCTGAGCGTACCGTTCTCCAATTCCTCGGCCACGACCGGTGCCCCGTGCAAGATGGCGGGCACGCTGTCCCAGACCGCTGGTGCCCCGGTCAGCGTTACGCCGTGACCGAATTTCTCGCGAGCAGATAACTTGCTCCTCAACCTTGAAAGGCGCGCGTTCAACGCGCGCCTTTTTTGGTTTACCCTGCTTGGTCAAACTCCATTTCGATCGATCGAGGCCGATTTATCCGCACCAGACCGAACCAGTACCGTACGAGTATATCATCTCGGCTTAGCCGCCCAACCCGCATGACCATGGCAAGACTTCCGGCCGCCGGTTCGCTCTTGGTCTTAGTCCCGGCAATCGCATCCGGTGCCCCGGTTCATGCCCAGCAAAATGGCGTGGAGATTGCAAGTTCGTCCGGACAGCAGAATCGAGATCCCGAATCCCGGACGATCGTTGTCGAGGGCCGGCGCTGGGGCAAAGCCGACGTCGATGCAGAAGCCGAAATCGGCGAAACCGAAATCGATTCATTCGCAGCGACGACTATCGGCGAATTGCTAGGCGCCATCGCTCCGCAGATCGACAGTTCGGGGGGGGCGCCGGAAGTTCTCGTCAATGGAAAGCGCATTGCCAATCCCGCGGAGCTGGAGGACTACCCGAAAGAGGCGCTGGCGCGCATCGCAATCCTTCCGAAAGAGGCCGCTGCCGCC
The DNA here is from genome assembly GCA_003248395.1 of Citromicrobium sp. GTDB lineage: Bacteria > Pseudomonadota > Alphaproteobacteria > Sphingomonadales > Sphingomonadaceae > Qipengyuania. The sequence continues at coordinate 26,789 of QFNA01000009.1, read as the reverse complement.
TATGGCTTCGAGCCGGAAAAGCGCGTCGTCAATCTGGAACTCAAGAGACGATTTGCCACGTGGAATGCGGAAGTCGGTACTACTCTGCCGACGGCCGATGGCAGGACAAGTAACAAGATAACTGTCGGGCGGTTCACGATCGACCACGACACAAGGTGGAATGTCGATGCGAATCTCTCGCATGATTCCGAGCTTCTGCGCAGCGAGCGTGCACTCCCCATACGCCCGGAGATCCGACAGCTCGTGGAGACATTGGGCGAGAGCGGCGCGGCAATTGACCCCGACGATTTCGAAAGCCTGTTGCCACCGATGCAATCTTTAGGGGTGAATGCCAATGTCACCCGGCCCATCGGTACATTCTCCGCCACGGCTAATCTCTCTGCAGGCCGCAGCAAAAGTGTCCAGAAAATCGGCCTGCCTGTGGCACTGGTGAAGCTGCCTCCCGGCCATCCACTTGCGACAGGTTCACCGAGCATGGGGGAACTTGGTTTTCTTGTTCCGGGCGGCGCGCTGGAGAATGTTCAGGAGTCAGAGAATCTTGGTATGGGGGTTTCGCTATCCGGACCTGTCGCTGGCTGGCAATCGACGCTGGGCCTTCGCTACAGCGCCAATTGGTCAAGGACAGCCAGGGAAACGGGTTTCGACAGCACGACGCTTCAGGCGATTGTCGATAGCGGCGGAACGCCCGCAATCGCCACTGTCCCGCCGGACCTGTTGATCGACGGGCTGAGCTCCAGGACGGACACCTACAATCTGTCGCTTACTACGAGCAACGCGATTGCCACTTTGCCTGCCGGCGATGTGCGGGCGAGCATTGCCTTGAATGCAAGCCGCTTTCGCACTCGCTCCAGCAATTTCACATCCGCAACGGGTGCTTCGGCTGACTTGGCGCAGAACAGCGCGCAGCACGACGGGTTGCTGTCTCTTTCTCTTCCGGTCGCCAGCACGGCTGGTGAGGCGCCTTCTGCATTGGGCGAATTGACCGCCAGTAGCACGGTCGCTTTCCGCAAAGTGAGCGGCGCTGCCGCGAATTACAGAATCGGCGGTGCACTCGACTGGTCGCCTTCTTCCTTGCTCAACTTGCGCGCCTCCTATTCCCGGGAGAACTCTGAGCCAACCTACGACCAACTCTACGCACCGCGGGTAGAGTTACTGAACCGGATATTCGACTTCTCGCTTGGTGAGTATGTGCGACCTGTGTTCCGTTTCGGTGGTAATGCCGGTCTCGAAGGCGGAAGCCTGCATCGCTTTTCAGCGGATCTGGCGGCTACGCCCTTCGACCAGAATTTGCTGACCTTGAACTTGGGGTATCGCCAAAGTGTTTCGCGCGGGGGAGTGGCCTCCTTTCCGTCGCTTACACCCGACGTCGAAGCCGCATTTCCCGAGCGGGTGTTCCGGGACTCGGCTGGTCGCCTGGTCGCTATTGACGCTCGACCGATAAATATCGAATCAGAAAGGACCAAGCGCCTGACCAATGGCCTGTCGTTATTCTGGACTCAGCAACCCAATAGTGCGGATGCCAGCTCTATGGCGGCAGCTTTCACACCTTGGACGATAACCGGATCGTTGTCGCATCAGTGGGAACTCGAGAGCAGGACAGAATTCGCGCAAGGTTTGGGCGTAATCGATCGGCTCGAAGGAACTGGGCAGCCCCGCCACAGTGCAAATTTCCACCTTAACGTCGGCCGTAAGGGCCTGGGCGGAAGTGTCAGTGGAACATGGATTGGGGCGGCGAGAGTGGATGGGCGTGCAGGCGTCGCCTATCGCTATCCGCCTTCGACCGAATTCGATGTCGGCTTCTTCATCGAGCCCGCGCTGTTTCTTGGCATCAGCGACGATGGCAATTGGTTCAAAGCTCTGAAGCTGTCCATCGATGTCCAGAACTTGTTCGATACGAGGAGGTCGATCGAATCCGCTGGAAGGACCGAAGGCTTTACCCGCGACGAATTCGACCCGCTCGGCCGAACGATCAGATTTGGGGTGACCGCACAGTTTTGAGCCAGCTGCCCGTGTTTATGGCGTGCTAACGCGGCATTGAAATGAGCAGCGGGATCATGTTCGAAGTCAACTTGCGCATCTCGTCGTCCTTCAGATCGAGCATCTCACGTAGGTGCGGACCAATCACCGCATCACCGAATGCTGAAATCGCGATTGTAAGTACCGCGCCCTTCACGCGTTCCTCTGCATGAGGGCCAGAAATCTTTTCGGTAAATGCAGCAACTAACGACTGAACGGCATTGCGGATCGGTTCCAAGTGTTCGAAATCTCTGGCCAAGACGATCCACGCTGCGAGCTGCCCGGCACCCCCGCTGTCAAACGCGTCGAAAACCTGGTCGACAACGCTCTTTTGTGCACCGGTGTCTTCCCTGATCTGCTCGACCGCGCTCTCTAGCGCTTCGGTAAGATCGTCGACCATCGTCCCCATTAGCGAGGCCTGCAGGCCGGCAGCTGAACCGAAATGATGGATGATGTTGCCGTGCGACATGCCAGCCCGTTGCCCGACATTAGACACCGTTACCGCGCCAGGTCCGCCTTCAAGCAGGAGTGAGCGCGCCGCAACGATACTTTCCTCTCGTGCCTCGTCGCCACTTCGTTTGCGCCGCGTCGTCTTCTTGCCGACTACGCTGGACTTGGCATAACGGCCCTTCGCTACGACTGGTACAGATTGTCCCTCACTCGACTTGTCGAGCCTTCCCGAATTTTTCATTCAATCATCATACCCGCAGTTAGGGCAATAGCAAATTCCAACGGCAGCGCGATCGTCGAATTTGACGCATCGGGTGGCTGATCGGCTAGAAGTTCTGCAGGCGCCCTAATAACGGCCGATAAATTGCAGTGAAGAAACGGGACACATTCATAAGCCGCTCTTTAAGTGATCGGCATAATGCTCTGCCACCTGAAAGCTGGACCATTTCGGGCTAGATTCGGGTTCAAGTTATCCGTCGCCGATATCCTTCTCTGGACGAGGAGTTTTGGCCTGAAGGCATTGAAGTTCACGGAAGCGCAAACCGTGTTTGACATCACGGTAGTCCGATCAAAATTTTCCAGTGATCTGAGTGCCCATCTTTGTCCTTTATGGGGCACCACTCACTCGCAAGATCACTCGGCTTCCAAGTCATTCGCGCGATGGCGTATGCCGTCGAATGTAACCGGTTGCATCGCGCGACGAGGTCATTCACAGTCTGTCGGATCGACATTGATGGCGGAAAGAAATGGGTGAGATGAGTGACACTTTGAAGCGGTTGTTCGGGCTCACGCAATTGCGAAAAAAGGCGTTCGCGATCTTGCTGATTTTCGCCGCAGTGCCGGTTGCGGCCCATGCGCAAAGCGACGCCAAGCATGTGCAGTGTTCGCCGGACGGCCAGCTTTGCTTCATACTCACCACGGTCGAGCAGATTCCCACCTATCGCGTGGAGCGGGCGGGCCAACCGGTCATTGCAGAGTCGAAACTGGGCTTCCAATTGCGGGGCGCAGGCAAATGGCAGAGCGGCATGGTATTGGGAGAGCCGGTACGATCCAGCCATGACGACACCTGGGAGCAGCCGTGGGGTGAGAACCGGCTGGTGCGCGATGTCCATCGCGAGATGCTCGTCCCTATTCTGGAGCAGGGCAAAACCAAGCGACGGATCGATTTGCGAGTGCGGGTCTTCGACGATGGAATCGGGTTCCGCTACGAATTTCCGGAGCAGGAACAGCTCTCGCAGGTGCTGATCGACGAAGAGCTCACCGAATTCACGATCGCCGGCAAATCGGAAGCATGGTGGATTCCAGGCGGAGAATGGAATCGCTACGAATATCTCTACAACCATACCGATGCCAACGAAGTCGGAACGGCGCATTCCCCCATCACATTCCGGCGCGCAGACGGATTGCATTTGGCGATCCACGAGGCCGCTTGATCGCGGAGGATGCGCCGTCGCTCTATGCGGCGGCGGACATTATCGTCAACCTCAACGAGCCAAACCGGCTCGGGGACACGCGCTGGATCAAGCCGCACAAGTATGTCGGCATCTGGTGGGGCATGCATCTGGACAATTGGAGCTGGAATGCTGGCCCCAAGCACGGCGCGACGACGGAAAACACGCTTCGCTATATCGATTTTGCGGCACGAAACGGTTTCGGTTCTGTGCTTGTGGAAGGCTGGAACGAGGGCTGGTGGAGCGAAAGCGGGCGCAATTTCAAGTTCGCGACTGCCTATCCCGATTTCGATATGGACGAGATTGCCGCCTATGCGCGCAGCCGTGGTGTCGAGATCATGGGTCACCATGAAACCGCCGGAAATGCGGGACTGTACGAGCGCCAGTTGGAAGCGGCGTTTGATTACTACCTTGGTCACAATGTTCATGCGGTAAAGACGGGGTATGTCGCGGATGGCGGCATGGTTCTGCGCGAAGATGCCGATGGAACCGAGCAATGGGAATGGCACGACGGCCAGTACATGGCGCGACATCACGTCCGTGTAGCGCAGTCGGCGGCACGGCACCGGATTGCCATCAATGCCCATGAACCGATCAAGGATACGGGCATGCGCCGCACTTACCCCAATTTGATGACCCGGGAGGGCGCGCGTGGGACGGAATACAACGCCTGGGGAGAGCCGCCCAATCCTCCGAACCACGAGCCGACGCTGCTGTTCACGCGCATGCTGTCAGGCCCGTTCGATCTGACGCCGGGTATCGTCAGTCTTGAAGGGCGCGACGGCCGACCGATCCCCAATACGCTGGCAAGGCAGCTCGCAGACTATGTCGTGATCTATTCGCCGTTGCAGATGGCAGCGGATCTGCCGGAAAATTATGCGGAGAGACCCGATGCCCTGGAATTCATCCGGCAAGTCCCCGTCGATTGGGAGAGAACACGTGTTCTCGATGGCGCGATCGGCGAGTTTGCCGTCGTCGCCCGCCAGCGTCGTGGCGGAAAGGACTGGTGGCTGGGCGGTGTGACCGATGCGGCCAGGCGCGCGGTGACGCTCGACCTGTCATTCCTTCCCGAGGGCACATATGATGCCGAAATCTGGCGCGACGGTCCGGGAGGCGGGATCGATGCGGACCGTTTTGCAATGACCCGCGAGGTCAGGCATGTGCGCGCCGGAGAGCCACTCACAATCGTGATGGAAGCCGGTGGCGGTTTCGCAATGTCAATCAAGCCGCGCTAATAAAGACGCAGACAGGCTCGGCCCACTTCAGTTTCGTTCAATCGTGCGCGTGATGTGCCGCTGCAGCGGCCGCATCACGTCGCCCTTTCCTTATCGCTTGAGCTGACGCCAGTGGTGCATCCACTGCCGGACCATCGCTATCCTGATACTGGGTCCGGAGCGATTTCAGACGCCGCTTCAACTGGACGATGAGCTGCTGCTGCGAAGGATCGGCAATCCGGTTGTGCATTTCATCCGGATCGCTCTGAAGGTCATAGAATTCCCACTGATCGATATCGCCGTAGAACCGCATCAATTTATAGCGATCTGTGCGAATGCCATAATGTGCGCGAACCGAGTGGAAGCCGGGATATTCGTAATAATGGTAGTAGATGTCCTTGCGCCAATCGGCTGGCGATGACCCGTCGAATAGAGGAGTGAGCGATCGCCCCTGAATTATCTGGCGATTGCCCAGACCCGCGATGTCCATGAAGGTGGGCGCATAATCGACATTCTGGACCGGGGCGGAGATGCGCGTTCCCGGTGCTATGCGACCGGGATACTGTACGACCAGTGGAGTACGCATCGACTGTTCATACATGAAACGTTTGTCGAACCAGCCATGCTCCCCTAGATAAAACCCTTGGTCTGACGTGTAGACGACGATGGTGTTGTCCATCTCACCCGAAGACTCGAGCCAGTCGAGCACGCGCCCCACGCTGTCGTCGACCGCAGCAACTGTGGCGAGATACTGGTCGAGGTAGCGCTGGTATTTCCAGAGCGCCAAATCACGGCCTTGCAGATCGGCGGCGTTCATCGCGTCATTGTCGCGCTGCATGGCGGCGTCCCACGCGTCGCGCTGTTCTTCCGTCATGCGGCGAAAATCATCCGGCCAGCGGTCGAAACGCAGTTCGGACGAACCGACCTCCTTCGTCATGTGGAGGTCGTGGCCCTCGTACATGTCGCGGTAGATGTTCATTTCCTGCGCTTCTGCCGCAGGCCGACCATCATAATGGTCGAAATAGTTGGTCGGGACCGGAAATTCCGTTCCCAGGTATTTCTGCAGATGCCGGATTGCGGGCATGAAATTACGATGCGGCGCCTTGTGATGGATCATGAGTGCGAAGGGCTTCGCGGGATCCCGCGCCTTGTCGAGCCAGGCAATGCTGTGGTCGGTTACGATATCGGTCGCATACCCCTCAACGACCGACTTGCCATCGGGCGAAATGATATCGGGATTATAGTATTTGCCCTGATCGTCGAGGACCTTCCAGGTCCCGATACCCGCACCCTCGGGCGAATAATTCAGGTGCCATTTGCCGAACAGCGCCGTGTCATAGCCCGCCCGGCCAAGTTCCCTCGGCCAATTCCACGCGGCGTTGTCGAACTTCTGACCATTCTGGGTGAAGCCGTGCATATGGCTGAACTGGCCAGTCAACATCGTCGCACGACTGGGTCCGCAAAGCGAATTCGTTACGAAGCTGTTTTCGAAAATGGCACCATTGCGGGCAATCCGGTCGATATTCGGGGTCGGTGCGAGTTGCCCGATCCGTTCTCCATATGCCGACACCGCAGCCTGTGCATGGTCATCCGACATGATGAAGATGATATTCGGCCGCTTGCGCACTTGAGCCGTCGGTTTCGAAGCGACGGGCTTATGGGTCGATTGAGCCTCCGCCGGACCGAGCGTTGTGCAACCAGCCAGCGCAAGCGACAGGATGGTTGCGAGGAGTGGGGGGCTGCTCGGTCCGGGGAGACTCACGCGTTCACTCCGTCAGCGAAAATGTGACAGGAGCGTTCGCGCTTGCACCAGAGGAGGGTGCAATCCAAAGCTGGAATTCACCGGGTTCCCACCCGTAAGACATATCGGCACGCGTGAAGGCCAGATCGGCGGGACTAAGTGTGAAAGACACCTGCCGGCTTTCACCCGGCTGCAGTGTCAATTTTTCAAAGCCTTTCAGCTCCTGCACGGGGCGGGTCACCGATCCGACAAGATCGCGAACGTAGAGCTGGACGACTTCCTCGCCGACTCGGTCACCGGTGTTGGTGATCGTCGCCGTCGCCGTGATGCTGCCACCTGCGCCCAGCGTCGGAGCGCTCAATGCGACCTGCGAATAGCTGAAGTCAGTGTAGCTCAGACCGTATCCAAAGCGATAGAGCGGATCGTTGGACGTGTTGAGATATCGCGACAGATACTTCTGCTGCGGATTATCGGGCGTATAAGGCCGACCGGTGTTCTTCATGTCGTAATGAACCGGCACCTGGCCCACGACACGCGGGAAGGTCATGGGCAATTTGCCCGACGGATTATAATCACCCAGCAAGACGTCTGCGACTGCGTGCCCGCCCTGCGTCCCTGGATACCAGGCATGGAGGATCGCCGGCACATTCTCGTCGGCCCAGCCGATGGTGTTTGGGCGCCCGCTCATCAGAACCAGAACAACGGGTTTACCCGTCGCGACCAATTGTTCGAGCAAGGCCTGTTGATTGCCCGGCAGGTCGAGGTTCGTCCGGCTGGCAGCTTCACCGGTCATATCCCATTTTTCGCCCATGACCGCGACGACGACGTCGGATTTCCGCGCCAGTGCGACGGCTTCGGCGAAGCCATCGGTCTTTGTCGCGTCGGCGAACTCGTAGCTCGCGCCCTTTGCGTAGTTGACCTTCACGCCATCGCCGGCACGTGCCTGCAGGCCCTCCAGGACCGTTACCGGCCGGGTACCGCGATCGCCGGCTGCAGCCCAACTGCCGATCATGTCGGGTTTGCTGTTGGCGAGAGGACCGATCAGTGCGATCGACTGCGCATTGGCGACAAGGGGAAGGACGTCGCCTTCATTCTTGAGCAGCACCATCGACTTGCGCGCGACGTCCCGTGCTGCTTCGAGGAATTCGGGCTTGTAAAGCGTCGCCTTCTCGCGCTCTTCATCGATGTAGCGATAGGGATCCTCGAACAGGCCGAGGCGATATTTCATTTCCAGCACGCGGCGAACCGCGCGATCGACCGCGGCCTGCGACACCCGGCCTTCCGCGACCGATTTGGACAGATGCTCCATGAAGACGGCGCCCTGCAGGTCCATGTCCACCCCAGCGTTGAGCGAGAGCTCGCCGGCATGTTCGAGGTCGCGTGCATAACCGTGCGGGACCATCTCGTTGATCGACGTGTAATCGGTTACGACAAATCCGTCGAAGCCCCATTCGTCTCGCAAGACGTCGGTCAGGAGATACTTGCTGCCGCTTGCAGGGATGCCGTCATACTCGTTGAACGACGTCATGATGCTCCCGGCACCTTCCTCTATCGCAGCGCGGAAGGGCGGCAGATAGGTGTCGCGAAGCGTGCGTTCGGAAATGTCGACTGTGTGATAGTCGCGCCCTGCCTGTGCGGCACCATAGCCGACAAAGTGCTTCACAGTGGCGAGTACAGTGTCCGTGGCCTTGAGGTCGTCGCCCTGGTACCCGCGCACACGCGCCCGGGCAATTTCACTACCGAGATAAACGTCTTCGCCGGCACCTTCTGACACACGCCCCCAACGCGGGTCGCGCGCCACGTCCACCATAGGCGAAAAAGTCCAGTGAATGCCTTCGGCACTCGCTTCCTGAGCTGACACGCGCGCGGATTTCTCGATGGCATCCATGTCCCAGCTCGCCGCTTCGCCTAGCGAGATCGGAAAAATCGTGCGGTGACCATGGATGACGTCGTAGCCGAACATGATCGGGATCTTCAGACGCGTTTCTTTCTGGGCGAGGTCCTGAAGCTCGCGTGTGTATTTCGCCGAATAGGCGTTGAAGATCGAACCGACCCGACCAGCGCGAATGTCCTGCTTGTAGGTGTCGCGCATCGTCGGACCGGTCGATTCCCAGTCACTCGTCAGCAAGGTCAGCTGACCGACCTTCTCGTCCAGCGTCATCTTGCCGATCAGATCATCGAGAAAGCGGTCCATTTCCGGATCGGCCTGGGCCCATGCTGGCTGGACATCGGGTTTGACGACTTCATGCTGCGCCGCTGCCTGCACATTCGCCGTCGTGTCCATGGCCGTCGGCGGGACATCCGAAACCGTCGCGCATCCACCAAGCAGAATTGCGCCTGCAGACGCCAGCAATTGAATCTTCGCGGACACCGGAAACCCTCCCCTCATGAGCACGCAAATTGCGCACAATTGTAACGACATTTCCCGGATTCGCTCCGGGCTCGCCATGTCTATACAGCGATTATGAAACCGGTTACAAGAACCTTGCAAAAACTGATTCGGAAGAGGGTCGGCCATACGTTGCCAAGCGACGGCCGCCTCGAAGAATCCAGGGGAGGATTACTGGAAATGGCATATTCGCGTCACACGAAATCCCGCGTCGCTCGCCGTCTGGCTGCGGCACTGAGCGTCAGCACCGCGTGCGGCGCGATCGCGGTAGGATTGGCTTCACCGGCAGCCGCACAGGAATCGAACGCCTCCTTGCGTGGCCAGATCACGGGTGGCGCAACCGAGGTGACGGCTGTCGAAGTCGATACCAATACCCGCCGAACCGTCGCGGTTGCACCGGACGGCAGCTACAATTTCGCATCATTGCGTGCAGGCGTATATCAGCTTGAGGTCGCGACGCCGCAGGGTGTTCTCGAAACCGATCAGTTCGAATTGTCGGTCGCGCAGAATGCGGCACTCAGCTTCGACGTATCGGAACTTGTTGCGGATGCCGCTGCAGAAGAAGATGTTGCCGATGCTCCCGCCGGTGAAGGCGTCATTCTCGTCACCGGTTCGCGAATTCGCACGCTGGAAGGTGGCGAGGTCGGGATCAACATTTCAGAGCGCCTGATCGAGCAACTGCCGCAGACCAACCGTAACTTCCTTGCCTTTGCTGACCTGGCGCCCGGAGTGGTCTTTAATGACGGTTTCGTAGGTGACCGCAGCATTCGCGGCGGTGCACAACGGAGCAATTCCATCAATGTCTTCATCGACGGCGTCGGTCAGAAAGACTACGTCCTGAAGAACGGCGTCACGGGGCAAGATTCCACGCAGGGTAACCCCTTCCCCCAATCGGCCATCGGCGAATACCGCGTTATCAGCTCGAATTATAAGGCCGAGTTCGATCAGGTCAGTTCCGTGGCGATCACGGCGATAACGAAGTCCGGCACCAACGAATTTCACGGTTCCGGCTTTGTCGACTACACCGACCAGGATTTTCGTGCCGCCCGGCCGATCGAAATTTTCGGCAACAATCCGGCAGGAAAAGTCGAATCCCAGGATCTGCAATACGGTGGCTCGCTCGGCGGACCGATCATCAAGGACAAACTGTTCTTCTTCGCGACTTACGAAGGCAAGGAGATCATAACTCCGAATGATATCACGCCCGGCCTCGATCTGAATGTCAGCGATGTCCCCTCGGAATATCAGAGCATTTTCGGCAGCGAGAGCGAGATTTTCAACGAAAACCTCTATTTCGGCAAGCTCGACTTCACGCCTGACGATTCGAACCTGTTTCAGGTCTCGCTGAAATATCGCGACGAGGACGGCGAAGATTTCGGGAGCGGCAGCGCTGCATACACCACGCGTACGATCACCAGCGTCAAGGAATGGCGTGGTCTCGCCCGGTGGGAATATACCGGAGACAATTTCGTTAACGATTTCAAGGTCGCGTACGAAGATGTCAGCTGGAACCCGCGGCCATTCCTCGAAGAGCCGTCTTTCGTTTATCGCGCCAGCATCGTGGATGGCGATACCGAGCGTACCGGTCAGCTGTTCCGCATCGGCGGCGGGCGCAGTTTTCAGGACAAGGGCCAGGATGGCTGGCAAATTTCGAATGACTTCACCTGGACCGGCTTCGACAATCACACGATCAAGGCGGGCGTGAAGGCGAAGTTCATCTCGCTCAATTCGATCGAACAAAACGGTTTCAACCCAGAATACACCTATCAGGCGATCGACGAGACCAATAGTCCAGGCGCCGCTTTCAACGACACCATTCCCTATCAGCTAAGCTTTAATGTCCCGTTTGAAAACGAGGGCGAAGTTGGGCTTAACTCCAACACATTCCAGTTCGGTGCCTACATCCAGGACGATTGGGACGTTACGGATCGATTGACGCTCAATCTTGGTGTTCGCTGGGATTTCGAACGCACACCCGACTTTCTCAATTATGTACATGACGCGGCCATCGTCGAAGCCGTCAGCCCAGAGAACTATCCCAATCTCAACAATGCCAATTACGACATCAACGACTTCATCTCGACCGGTAATGAGCGCGAAGTCTTTTTGGGCGCGATCCAGCCGCGAATCGGCTTCTCCTACTGGCTGGATCCGGAAGGGAAATTCGTGCTGTTTGGCGGATATGGGCGGTCATACGATCGTACCCAGTTCGATTTCATTCAACAGGAACTGCAACAGGGCGTAGCGTCGAGCCGCACATTCCGCTTCGACAATGGCGATCCACGCAATCCCTGCACCGCCGGGCCAACCTGCGTGCCCTGGGATCCGATCTATCTGACTGCTGAAGGGCGCGCGCAGTTGGTGGCCAATGCCCCCGTCGGTGCAGGTGGTGCAGTTCGCTTCATCGACAACGATTTGAAGCTTCCCTATTCGGACCAGTTCAGCCTTGGCGTGCGCACCACGCTCGATCTCGTCAATCTCGAACTCGGCTATTCTCACATCGCAAGTCGTGACGGCTTCGGCTATCTCTTGGGCAATCGCCGCGAGAACGGGCAATTTTTCCCCGACGAAGGCAACGCCGACACGCCGTGGTCGTTTACGCCCGCGCCATATGGAAACATCCTGCTCGGAACGAACGGAATCAAGACCGACGCGGATTCGGCCTATTTCAAGTTTGGCAAGCGATTCACGGACTCTTCGCCGTGGTCGCTGGACGCGACCTACACCTTCACGCTTTCGGAAGAGAACCGTAACTTCAACGAGTATTTCTCGTTCGATTTTCCTTCTTTCGAAGATTACCCGATCATCCGGTCGAATGGCCTGCGCAAGCACCGGCTCGTGGTCGCGGGTACGGCCGATCTGCGGCCATACGATATCACCTTGGGGGCGAAGTTTCAGATCTCCTCGCCGCGCTATCTGCAGGCGTTCACTTCGGTTGTCGGCGACCCCAACTCGCGCGACGTCGTCGCTACCGAGGCCGAGGCAATCGATGTGTGGGGCTTCCGCCAGTTCGATGTTTCGGCAACGAAATATTTCGATATCGGCCTGATCAACGACGACACGCGCCTGTGGGTACGTGCAGACGTGATCAACGTGTTCAACGACCGGAACTACAATGGGTTCAACGCTGTCACTGGCGAACTCAACCGGTCCAACTTCGCGACCGATGGCTTCCCACGGACCATAAAACTTTCCGCAGGCTTCGACTTCTAAGATCGAGCCTTCGGGTCGCGCGCGGCGGGGGAAACTCCGCCGCGCAACTATGTTCAATGGATAACCCTCCAAGCCCCAGAGAAATCAATGAAGCCTGCCATTGCATTCGCCCTCGCCGCCATGTGTTTCGCAAGCGCAGGGTGTATGCCGACCACCCAAGGCAGCATCCCATCGAAAGGTCTCGAGTCGACACAGGCCGAGGCATTCTCTGAGGACCTCACGCGTCGGACATTCGCCTATTTCTGGGAAACGACAGACACCGAACGCTGCCTGGCGCCGGACCGCTGGCCATCCAACCCGTTCTCGTCGATCGCGGCAACGGGATATGCCCTGACTGCCTTTGGCATCGGAGCCGAACGTGGCTACGTCACCCGCGAAGAAGCGGCCCAGCGCACCCGCGATTGCCTGGAGTTCTACTGGACTGCGCCGCAGGGTGACGCCGCAACCGGCATGACCGGGCACAAGGGCTTTTTCTATCATTTCTTGAACAATGAAGATGGCACTCGCCGGGACAAAACCGAACTGTCGACAGTAGACACCAGCCTGCTGCTCGGCGGCGTGCTCTTCGCGCAAAGCTATTTCGACCGGGACACGCCTGTCGAAAATGAAGTCCGCGAATTGGCCGAGCGAATCTACCGGCGCGTCGACTGGACGTTTGTGCAACGCGAGAACAGCACGATTCCGTCAGCCAATGGTGGCAGCGGCAAGGCCATTGCCATGGGTTGGTATCCCGAACGCGGCGAAGATGGCGATTTCGGTACGCATGACTGGGTCGGTTTCAACGAAGGCATGCTTGTCTATGTGCTGGCCGCCGGATCGCCGACGCACCCAGTCGGCAAGGACGCATGGGACACCGGCTGGACCGCAGGCTATGCCGAAGATTGGGGCGATTACTACGGCTACGAACATTTGCAGTTCGAGCCTCTGTTCGGCCACCAGTACAGTCACGTCTGGGTCGATTATCGCGGGATCCAGGACGAATACATGCGCGCGAAAGGCATCGACTATTTCGAGAACAGCCGACGCGCCACGTTGAGTCAGCGCGCCTATGGTGCAGACAATCCCAACGACTGGAAGGATTACAGCGAAGACATCTGGGGTTGGACGGCGTCGGACGGACCGCAATTCTCGAAAGACGAATTCACGGTCAACGGCAAACCGCGTCTGTTCATGACATACAGCGCCCGTGGAGTAAGCGCCGAACGAGTCGTCGATGACGGCACGATCGTGCCCACAGCTGCGGGCGGATCGGTGCCCTTTGCGCCTGAAGTGACGATCCCGGCGCTGATGGCAATGAAGGCCAAATACGGTGCGCGCCTCTACACCGATTACGGATTCAAGGATGCCATCAATCCAAGTTACACCTTTGTCGAAAAAGGGTCGAAAACGGGTGATGTGGATGCGCAGTTGGGCTGGGTCGCGCGCGACCATCTCGGTATCGATCAGGGGCCAATTCTGGCGATGATGGAAAACCATCGCAGCGGACTCGTCTGGAAAACCATGCGCAAGAACCCGCACATTCGTCGCGGCTTGCAAAAACTGGGCTTTAGCGGCGGGTGGCTGAACGAGGTGCCAGCAGAATAGCTCGGGTCAATTCACTGCCCGATACGTCAAATCGGCGACAACCGGATAGTGATCCGATGGCAATTGCCCCTGCCAGTGCTGTGAAATGGTTGCATGCCGTTCGACGGCAAAAGCATCTGACACGAAGATGTGATCGATGATCTCGCTTGACGCATTATCGATCCGGAATGCTGTGAAAGTCCCCTCGGGACCATAGGGCGGCGCTTTGCTTATCGACCTGCTGTCACGCAGTCCCGACGCGCCTTCGTTTGCCAGGATCGCATGAGGTTCGCTCTCAAGCGGTGCGTTGAAATCTCCCATCACCACGACGACGTCCCGATCCGCCTTGCGCGAAGAAACCCAGGCCGCGATTTGTTCGGCGCTTCGAACCCTTGCCTCTTTGCCGACATGGTCGAAATGCGTGTTGAGCACGCTGATGCTCTGACCTGATCGGCGATCGCGCAACACCACCCAGGTCGCGATACGAGGGTACGCCGCGTCCCACGCCTTGGCCGGCACTTCAGGCGTCGGCGATAGCCAAAACGTTCCTGACCCCAGGAGTTCAAACCGTGCCCGATTGAAGGCGAGAGGCGAGAACTCGCCTTTCTGCAGCCCGTCGTCCCGCGCTACGCCAATAAATTCATAGGCAGGAAGTTCACTTTCGAGAGCCTGTTTTTGATGGAGCAACACCTCCTGCAGGCCAACGATGTCAGCCGACTCGTAGCGAATGAGATCGGCCACCATCTGCCTGCGCTGCGGCCATGCGTTGGCACCGTCGGACGCGAGGTCGAGCCGGATGTTGAACGTCATCGCGCGTAGTGAAATGTTCCGCGATGCAGGAGCCTGATTGGCCGTGGCGCAGGCGGACAACGCGAGTGAGATTGCGATCGCAAGTGCGAGGCCAATCTTGCGAACGCCGATTCCGTTCATTCGCCGAGACGATGCGATAGCAGCCAGAAATAAAGTTCCGGATCGGCATAGGCGGGATCCCACGCGTTATGGCCCAGATCCGGGTAAATGGTCAGGCGCGACTGCCGTCCACCGCAAGCGCGGATCGCGCGCGCCATGGCAAAGCTTCCCTCGGGTTCCACCACATCATCGCGGTCGCCGTGAAGCGCCCAGACCGGCAAATCCTTTATTGCGCACGCCGTCTGCGGATCGCCCCGCCCCGCAACCGGCGCAATCGCTGCGAACCTACCAGGTTCGCTGGCTGCCCAGCGCCAGGTGGCATGGCCACCTCGGCTAAGGCCGGTGAGATAGATACGGCTGCGATCGACCGGCAGGCTTGCGACAGCACGGTCGACGATCCTGTCGAGCTTGGCGAGATCCCAATCCTCCTCGGTCGGTAGAAGCGGGGAAACCAGGATAAAGGGAAAGGACGGATCGGCATCGGCAATCTTCGGTGGGCCGTGGGCCTTCACCTTCTCGACATCGTCGCCACGTTCGCCTGAACCATGAAGGAAGATCAGAAGCGGCCAGCTACGTTCGTCATCGGTTTTCGCGTCGGAGACAGCGCCTGCCGGCAGAAACAGTTGGTATCGGTAACCATCAGCGTCGACCGGCTCTTGCGGGTGCTGACCCGCCACGTGTGGTTCTGAAGCGTGGACGCTTGAAGCGTGCGCGCACCCGCTCATCAGCAAGGCCCCGGTCAGTAGAGAAACTATCCGCCAGCGCATCGATACTCCCTTCCCTCTGTTATCCGTTCGAAACCGAAACTTTGAGAATTTGTAACCGGTTACAGCGCGGCCTGCAAGCAACCCACGCGATGTCTGTTCTATCTCCCTGCTGTCGACGCGCGAACCGCCAGCGTCGGGGTAATCGTCATGCCGATCGAACCGCCGAGTTCTTCCCCTTCGAGCATGCGGAGCAAGAGCCCTGCCGCCGCCGAACCGACGTGCGTGATATCCGAATGCACAGTGGTCAATTGCGGTGTGACGTATCGCGCCAGAGGAATATCGTCGAAACCGGCGATCATCGCATCGCTACCGATTGCGACGCCCGCCTCGCGCAATCCGGACAACAATTCGATCGCCATCATGTCGTTCGCGGCGAATACCGCGTCGAAATCATGCGCGCCCTCGATGAGCGTTCGGGCAGCTTGCCGCCCGGCATCTTCGCCGAAGTTGCCAGGGAGAACCAGAGGGTCGTGATCATCCAGTTTCTCGCGAAGAACATCACGAAATCCGCGCATACGCTCGGTGGCGTCGTGATTGCTTTCGGGTCCGGCGAGATGCACGATCTTGCGCGCGCCGCGTTCCACCAGATGTTCGGTGACCAGACGTGCGCCCGCATAGTTGTCTACCGCGACATAGGGGGTCCCCCCGTTCAGCGGTCGCGCGTTCAGCAGAACGGCGGGTATCTTCCACGACGTGGTGTCGCCGAGCGTTTCCGCAGTGGAATTCGGCGGCATCACCAGCAGACCGTCAACTCGCCCGCGCATTGCCTTTATCGCCTGAACCGTCTCGTGCGCACTGCCGTGCATGTTGCCGAGCAAGAGGTTCTTGCCTGCCCCCTGCACCGCCCGATCGATCCCGCGGATTATTTCGGAGAAGAATTCGCCGAACAGGTCGGGCAGGATCACGCCGATCGTATCGGTCTGCTTTCTGGTCAGGCTTCGCGCGCCGCTGTGCGGCACATAGTCGAGCCGGGCCGCGGCAGCCTCGATCTTCTCGCGCGTTTTCTCCGTTACGATGGACAGCCCATTGAGCGCTCGCGACGCGGTCGCGACAGACACGCCGGCTGCCTTCGCAACTTCCCGAATGGTTACCATGCGCCCCCCATAGAAGACTTTTAGCGCAATCGACGACAATTGCCACGACTTGCTGAAACACCGCCTCGCAGCGCCCAATGGAGCCGGTGCTCCCCTCGAAGATGAGATTTTGCCTGTCGCCGGGAACCGGATATCCGGTCAGGAGATTTCATGTTATAGATAAGCATTCCCTGCGAACACCATCCAGAAACCCCTTTTCGCCCTCGAAAACGTGCGAAAAGGGGTTTTTCTTTGGGCGTCCGAGTGGCAGGTTTCACCCCATGACCAATCGCATCATTGCCGCTGCTGCCGCGCTCGCCCTTGCAACTCCCGTCACTGCGCAAGAGGCGTCCGACGCTCCGCCCAGCCCCGGCGAGATCGTCGCGAAGGCGAGTGCGGAAGAATGGGTGGCGATCCCGGCAGAGGATCTGCTGGTGATGTCGCTTGCCCCCGACGCGCAAGGCAAAGCGCGCGAGGTGGTGATCCAGCTGATACCTTCGCCCTTCAGCCACGGATGGGTGGAGAACATCCGCACCCTCGCGCGCGCCGGATGGTATGACGATATCGCCGTCAACCGCGTGCAGGACAATTACGTCGTCCAGTGGGGCGACCCGAACTACGACAATCCGGAGGCTGAGGGCGAGGCGAAGCCGCTGCCGGACGGGTTACGGGTGATGCGAGAGGACGAATACACCTCTGCTCCATCGGAAGAGACCCCGACAGTATTCGCATTTGAAGATAATCGACGGCCAGTTCCAGCTGGGCCTTGCTATTGGGTTGAGGACGAGAGCCGATACGATTGCAGTGCGGCGCCAGGGTTAATCAAACCACCAACTTCTTATGAAGGCGAGATCGGCCGATACTCAGTTTTGGAACACTTTGAGGGAGGTTGGCCGGTTGGGTTCGATTTTGACAGAATTTGGCCAGTCCATTGCTACGGCATGGTCGGTGTCGGGCGCGGGATGTCGCCGGACACTGGCTCGGGCGCGGAGCTCTACACGGTGATCGGCCATGCGCCGCGTCATCTCGACCGCAATATCGCGCTGGTCGGGCGGATCGTGGAGGGGATGGAGCACCTCTCCAGCATGCCGCGCGGATCGGGCGACCTGGGCTTCTATACGGCCGAAGAAACGCACAAGCGCACCCCGATACTTTCGGTCCGCGTGGCGAGCGACCTTTCGGAAGGCGAACGACCAGCTTTCGAATATCTCTCGACCGACGGCGAAACATTCGCCCGCTATGCCGAGGCCCGCGCCAACCGCCGCGATCCGTTCTTCATCGTGCCTGCAGGCGGGGCGGACATCTGCAATATTCCGGTGCCCATACGCCGCGTTTCAAAATAGCGTCAGACTGCTCATTAACGCGGCGCGCACGGCCGCACCGTACTAGAGTCTTTCCATCAGTTCGATCCGGTTGCCGAACGGGTCCTCGATATCGCCGCGACGATACCCGTCAAGCGGCTTGCCAGGCTTGAACGCGATGCCAGCGGCCTTCAATTTCGCCTCCAATGCGCCGAGGTTTTCGACCAGCAAGGCAGGATGCGCGCGTCTCGCTGGGAGAAAACCTTCCTCGACACCGCAGTGAATGGCGACGCCGCCCCCTTCGAACCAGCATCCGCCATTGACTGCGAGATGCGCGGGCTTCTCGATCTCTCTGAGCCCCATGACATCACCCCAGAAGGCGCGCGCATGCGGCTCGCCGCCATGCGGCATGGCGAGTTGAACATGATCGAACCCGGTGAGCAGCGTCACGCGCGTTCTGCCTGCGCGACAGAGTCGCTTGCGCGCAATGCGCTGAGGATGCGAGACAGATGGGCCAGATCCTGTACTTCCAGATCGATTTCATAAGTCGTGAAAGGGTGATCGAGCTGAACCTGGTCGAGACTGGTCACGTTGACCACGTTCTGCGCGAATATCCCCGCCATTTCCGCAAGCGTTCCCGGCCGATCGTAAAGCGTTACGCGCAGGCGGCCCACGGCACCCCGCGATCGCTTGCCCCACGACAGATCGAGCCAGTCGGTATCGACTCCACTGGCCAGGACGTGGCAGTCGATCGTGTGAACCTCCACGCCCGCACCCTGTTTCCGGATCCCGACGATCCGGTCGCCCGGCACCGGGTGGCAACATTTCGCAAGCTGGAACCCCACGCCCGGCGTCAGTCCACGGATCGACAGGGTCTTGGCCCCGCGCAGCCAATCTTCGTCGTCGGGCATGTCCTCGGTCGAGCCGGGGACGAGCGCTTCCATGACGTCACGGTCGGCAATCTGGGCCGCGCCAATGGCGTAGAAAAGGTCTTCCTCGTCCTCCATTTCGAGCCGCTTGAGCGCCTCACGCAGCGCTTTCTTGCCGACTTTGGCCGGGACGCGGGTGGAGATCTCGTCGTAGAGTTTCTGCCCCATTTCGGCGATCTCGGCGCGCTCCTTCTGCCGTACCGCGCGGCGGATTGCGGCGCGGGCCTTGCCGGTCACGACGAAGCCTAGCCAGCTCGTTTGCGGCTCGGCATTCTTCCCCTTCAGAATCTCGACGACATCGCCATTGTTCAGTTGCGTCCGCAGCGGCATGTGCCGACCGTTGATCTTTGCCCCGACGGTCTGCAGGCCCAGATCGGTGTGAACTGCGAAGGCGAAATCCACACCAGTGGAACCCTTGGGCAGCTGGAACAGCGCCCCTTTTGGCGTGAAGGCGAAAATCCGGTCTTGGTAGATCGCCATGCGCGTATGTTCGAGCAGTTCCTCGGCATCGTGGCTGGCGTCGACGATTTCAATGAGGTCGCGCAGCCAGCTGACCGCGCCATCGGGCCGGTCGCCCTGCTTGTACGCCCAATGGGCCGCAAGCCCGAATTCGTTGGTGCGATGCATCTCGCGCGTGCGGATTTGCACTTCTACCCGCATCGACTTCCCGTAGATCAGCGATGTGTGCAGACTGCGATAGCCGTTTGTCTTGGGTGTCGAGATGTAGTCCTTGAACTTGCCGGGCAGGAATTGCCACGTCGTGTGAAGGACGCCCAACGCGCGGTAACAATCGGGCACATCATCGCAAATGACGCGAAACGCCATGATGTCGGTGACCTGCTCGAAACTGACATGGCGCTCTGCCATCTTGCGCCAGATCGAATAGGGATGCTTTTCGCGACCCGAAACTTCGACCTGCAACCCTGCTTCGGCAAGCGCATGTTTGATATCGAGCGCGATCGCGTCGACTTGCCCGCCGTCCTGCTTGCGGATCTGGTCGAGCCGGTTGGTGATCGTATCGTAGGCTTCGGGTTCGACCTGCTCGAAAGCGAGCATCTGCATTTCGCGCATGTACTCATACATGCCGACGCGTTCTGCGAGCGGGGCATAGATATCGAGTGTTTCTCGCGCGATCCGCTGGCGTTTCTCCGGCTTCTTGATGAAATGCAGCGTGCGCATGTTGTGCAGCCGGTCGCCCAGCTTGACCAGGAGCACGCGGATGTCCTCGCTCATGGCCAGCAGGAACTTGCGTAGATTCTCGGCTGCCCGCTCGTCTTCGGGCATCTGCTCGATCTTGGACAGCTTGGTAACGCCGTCGACGAGGCGCGCGACTTCCTCTCCGAAATTGCGCTCGATATCGTCGATCGTGGCAAGCGTGTCTTCGACGGTGTCGTGCAGCAGCGCGGTAACGATCGTTTCCTGGTCGAGCTTCAGATCGGTCATCAGGCCCGCGACTTCGACCGGATGGCTGAAATAAGGATCACCCGAAGCGCGCGTCTGCGTGCCGTGCTTCTGCACCGTGTAGACATAGGCGCGGTTGAGCATCGCCTCGTCGGCGTCGGGGTCGTAATCGAGCACCCGTTCTACGAGTTCGTACTGGCGCAGCATCGTTATCGCAAGATGCGGTCATTCCGTGCTGCAATGCAACGAAAAAATGGCCCTGATGGCTCAGTATTCACGAGGCGCTTCAGAGCGAAAAGAATCGTTGGCCCGGAAAACGGCGCACGGCCATCGTCGTTACCAACTATCGGAAATAAATCGATAATCTGGATGGCCCGTGAGGCATGTCGAATCCAACGAAATCAAACCGGTTACGCCATCTAAAGTCTGTTAACGCGCCACGAGAATATGCGGCTGACAGATTGCTGCTGTCTAATCATCCCCCCGTCCGTCGGCTTAATCCCGCAGGCGCCTTAGAGGTCCATAGAAGGCTAGTACCGGCAGAGATCGGCGAGATGGAACTTTGCCGCAACGAACACTTGCGCGAGCAACGCGACATCGCGTTCGCCCAGTTCCACGCAGACTTTAAGATGGCATGATGAAGTTCTACGATACTCTTGATGGCACCCATTTCCCCCTCGCCGAGATTTCGTCCATCGGGCTATTGCGGAAATCTGACGTCGCGGCGTCTCTCCTATATCATATCGTCCGCCTGGATGGTGGAGGCTATGACGAGTACGGACTCAATTTCAGCAAGTACGAAGTCGCAAAGATACTGCATCCTGTTCGCCGGTGATCCCCGGAGAACCTGGGACTAAGCTGGCCACCTTCCATGCGCTAGAGGGGGCCAAGCCGGAAGACTAGTATGCAAGCACAGAACTGATCATCGCTCGGCGCCGGAGAAGAATGGGAAACCATTTCGGCCTTCGAAATCGATGTCCACAATTGGATGCTTGCATATCGTGCGGGAGACGAAACTGCCTTAAGCGCCTACCTGACGACCAGTTCCAGCGCATCGTCGATGATGCCCGCGCCCGACACAGCCTGTCGTTCGTCGCCGGTCGCCACACGGCGTTAAAGCGCCGCGGGCCGCGAGAACCGGTCGGGCTGTGCCTTTTCCGTGAAGACCGCACGCCCAGCTTCGAAGCAAACGACGCGAAGGTCACACATTACTTCGCCGGCGGCGAAGGCGGTGATGCCATCACCTTTCGGACCAAATTCGAGCGCATTTCCTTCATGGATGAACTCCGCTGGCTCGCGGGCAACGCACTGCTGCGAGCAGGAAATCCGCGACCGGATTGAAGTCGCCCGGTCGATCTGGGCGAAGACGGCTCCCGCGATTGACACGCCCGCCGAGGTCTATGCGCGTTCACGCGGAATCTAAATCAATCTGCCGCCTACCGTCCGCTTTGTTACGACACTGCGCCGGCGGAATGCCGAGACTGGCGAGGTCGACCGCAATGTTCCCGCGATCGCTTGCGCGCTGCAGGACGGTTCAGGCGCGATCGTCGGCATACAGTGCGTATACCTCGACGACACCGGCCATATTGACGGCGTTTTCGCCGACGGCGAACAACTGCACCTGACCGACGCTTCCGGCGTGCTCAGCAAAGTGCTTAGCTTGAAATCGATTATGGAACCCAGCTTCGTCATCGATGCAGGAGAGGACAAGGACATGAATAGAGGCGGCTTGAGGGATTACGTCGCTGGCCGAGCCGATTGGGCAACGTTCCAGGCGATGGTCAAGCATCGGCCCGATAGCAATACACACCTGCTGCTCGAAGAGTATCTGCTGAGCAAGGAAAGGCTCTCAATGAAGATCGCGCTTCGCGCAGCCAATGACGGCTCTACCGTAGAGGCCACCGGCCAAATGATCCTGCTCGGTTACGACAGACCGAGCGTCACGCTCACAATTCCAGACCACACCCGCGTCTATGCCCATGGCACCGAAGCGAACTTGATCGGCGCGACGATCACGCTCGATGAATCGAAAAGCTACATGCTCGCGTATGACGATGAGGAGTTCACTGGAGGCGAACTGAACGTCGATATTCCGGTCATCGTGCTCGATCTCGAAACCGCATCCGCTGGCGATGCCTATTTCAGCGCGGCTCATCCCTACCGCCACTATCTCTGCACCGTGAACACAGTCGACGAAGCCGGAAGCGGCGGGTCGTCGGGCGGTTCATCACCACCGGGTGGTGGTGGCTGGACCGGCGAACCCGGAACCCACATCCCTTAAAGGAAATCCAATATGGCGTTTGATCCTGTCGAGCACTCACTCCCCCGCGCGGGTCGGTGGGTGCCGTTCATGCACACCCTCGTTTTGCACGGCATCGACGCCACTGATGCGGAATTTGCCATGCAGGTGCGCGATCGCTGGAACGTTGGGCAAGTACGCGCCGACCTCGGCATGGCAGGTTCGATCACTTCCGAGGGCATCAGGCTCGTCTCGGTCGAGATAGTCGATGGTCTACCGGTCTCGACGCTCAATATCCGGATCAACAAGGCGACGATGGAGGTCATGCCTGTCGCTGAGCCGGATGGCCCTTCGCCGCTGGTTTACGACCTTCAGATCACCCGCAGTTTCCAATCGCCCGAAATCCTCATGCGCGGTGCATTCGTCGTGCAGGAAGGGAGCACGCACTAATGTCGATCACAGTTCTCAAGCTGACCGAGGGAGGAACGACGCTGCGTCTTGGCAGCGATTCCGCCGAAGCTGTGCGGCAGGCGCTTGCGGCTAAGGGCGAACGCGAAGCCGCCACCGCCGAAGCCGTCCGCGCCGAAACCAATGCCGCTTTCGCAGAGGAGTTCAGCGGGCCTGCCTACGTCACTATAGCAGCCGGTGAGGCAGCTACCGCAGAGGGTCAATTTTTTCCCGTGCCTATCGATGGCACCGCTCCGGTTGAATACACGCGCTACCAGCGCACGGCGGGCGGCTCTGTCGAAGTAGCGCCGCTGGCGACAACGCCCGCCCTCGCCTCTACCGATCCCGGCAAGGGCGCGGCGCTGGTGGCGGGCGCGGGGAAAACCATTGCAAGCCGGGATCACATGGCGGAACTGTCAGAATCGCAGGACCGGGCGCGACCGTTGTTCCTGGTGGAGGGTGTCCCTTCGGTTCACGGCAAAATGGGCACATTCGTATGGGATGATAGCGACCTGTCGGAGCAGGTCGCGCGCGATCCCGCACGCGGTATCTGTGTGCCGCCATCGAGCGATCTGACTGGAGCAAGCGGCGCGTGGGTTCGTCAATACGATGGCCCGGTTCGGATCGAGTGGTTTGGCGACGACAATACCGCCTTGCAGAAGGCTCTTGCGGCGACGCGAGCAGGCACGCGGATCGAGCTTTATGGCAAGCCCTATGAGACAGTTCCCATCGTGCTCAACAACGATCCGACCGATGAATGGTCGGATACCGGCACGAAGATCAGCGGCGTCATCACGCAGCGGTACAAGAACGGAAGCGGCACCACCTCGGGCGAATATCGGGGGACGGTCATCAAGCTGGCCAATGGTTCGAACGACAATGTGTTCAGCCTCGGCAGCGGAAGCGCAAACCAGTTCGCATCGCTGACCATCGACAACCTCCTGATCGACGGGAACAAGGGCGGGAACCCGACGGCGGGCAGCGGCATCGAGATTGGCGATGTGAAGGACGTTGTGCTGCACAACCTCTACATCTTCAATGCGCGCGAACACGGGCTGTCATTTGCCGGTGCGAACAACCAGGTGAATCTCGAAGGCTTCCTTGAGATTTACAACT
The DNA here is from genome assembly GCA_003248395.1 of Citromicrobium sp. GTDB lineage: Bacteria > Pseudomonadota > Alphaproteobacteria > Sphingomonadales > Sphingomonadaceae > Qipengyuania. The sequence goes on along the minus strand of QFNA01000009.1, from coordinate 2,570 downwards.
GCGGCGGGGATGGCATCTATGGCGCTGCGGTAGGCGATCCCCAGTGGAACGCGACCATCCGGTGCGTGAACAATGGCGGTCGCGGGGTTTACCTTTCGGGCAGCAAGGGGCGCGCACGCCAGATTTATTGCTATTTCAACACTGGCGGCGGTTTCCTTTGGACCGGGGGCGACGACGACGATTTCCTCGTTGAATACCTGCGCTGCGAAGACAACGACATTTGGGGCGCACGGATCGACGGGCAAAACCTGCATGTCGTGCACGCCTTTATGTCGGACAATGGTGCTGCCGACCCGGCAATGGCGAACGCCACCGATCAGGCGGGTGTGTGGCTCCGCAACACTGCGATCAATTGTCGGATAGATCGACTGTCCTCGGCAAATCGCAATGCCCCGGACCACCATCAGAAATACCTTTGCTACGATCAGTCGACAGGGTGCTCGATTGGCGCAGTTACCGACGCGGCTTTCGGGAAGCATGGTATTTCGGGTGAGCAGACGGTCTTCAGCACCAACGCCACCGATCTGCGTAGCGTTGCCGTCGGACCGCGCATGACGCGTAGCGATACCTACGCGAACATCAAGGATAGCGGGGCGGCGCAGATCACTCCCAAAGTCAGCAGCTACGGGCGCTATCGCGTGACGGCAATTGGCGAGAGCGTGACCATCAGCAACTCGATGTCGAGCGAGAGCACGCAAGGGATGCTTATCGAATATGAACTGACCGCGAGTGCCTCAATCAACGTCAACTGGAACAGCGCCTATGTCAGCAGCAGCGGAGCGGCGCTGGGTGCCACCGCGCTAACCTCTGGCCAGACTGCGCGCATTGCCTTTGTCCGTGTCGGATCGAAATGGATAGCGCAGGGCACGGTGCAGGTTGCGTAGGACGATGCCATGAACGCCCTCGCCCTTGCTGGCCTCATCTTCCTGACAATCGAAGCACTGCGCATCGTGAGACGCAAGCGCGCGGAAAGGCTGTGGTGATGCAGAACGACACAATAACCGAGGCGACGATAGCGATGTCGGACTCCGCAGGACCGGGCAGCTTTGCTGGGAACGATTGGCTGGTGGCCGTCAATCTCGGATTCTCGACTGCCCTGTTTCTCATCGCGGCGCTGTTCTGCGCCGATCTCATCAAGCGGCTGTGGCTCAACCGGGATAAGGACCGGCTCGACCATCCCGTCACGGTGTTTCGGGTCATCTGTTCGGAACAGGTGTCGGCGTGATCGGCGAAGGCGTGTTCCAGATCGCGCGGCACTACGCGCAGAAATTCGGACTATTCGGGGAGGTGGAAGGTGGCAACACTCACTGAGATACAGCGCTATGTCGGTGTAATGGCGGACGGTGTTTGGGGGCCTGCCACGGCTGCGGCGGTGGCGAAGGCATTGGGGATCGAGGCCAAGCCGTTCGATCCCGCTGCGTTCTTTGCCTCGCTCCTTTCAATGTTCGGTAGTTTCGATCAGGTCCAGGTCGACAGCATCAATGCGATGCTGTCGCGCATGAAGGGCATGCCCATCCAGCACGTCGCCTACGTACTGGCGACGGCGTGGCACGAAGCGCGGTTCACTCCGCAAAAGGAATGAGGGCGCGGCAAGGGTAGGCCATACGCGAAGGCCGGGAAATACGGGCAATCGCAATATGGCCGGGGCCTTGTGCAATTTACGTGGGACCGGAATTACGAACGGGCCGACAAGCGCCTCGGATTGAACGGCGCGCTCCTGAAAGACTTCGACCTGGCACTGCGGCCCGACATCGCCGCCGACGTGCTGGTGTTCGGAATGCTCGAAGGGGCTTTCGCCAGCAATGGCAAGCCGCTCTCTGCCTATGGGCCGGATCGCAATGGCCGGTTCGATTATCGCCGTGCACTTCAGACTGTGAACGTCATGGACAAGGCGGACCTGATCGCCGGATATGCCGAGCGCATCGAGGCCGCGTTGGAAAAGGCAGGCTGGGCATGAGCGCTATTCTCTCATGGATCACCGAGGGCACACTCTTTGACGGCGTCCGCAATTGGGTTAGGCTGACTGCCGTCGCCACCATCGCGGCCATCGTATTTACCGTGATTCAAATTGCCGACAATCGCGATGGGCGCATGATCGAGACGGCGCGCACGAGCGGCGCTGCCAAGGCGGTTATTCCGGGACAGACCACCACCCTAGACCAACTGGGAGATGCCCACGATGCCGAACAAGACCTTCGCGCTGGCGGCGAGCATAGTGATGCTCGTTTCGCTGAGTGCCTAGAAAACAGTCGCCGTTAAGCCGCCCGCGAACGCTACCGACCGATCGCGCAGGAGCTGGTGCCAGGGGGACAAGCCGATCAGCTGCGCGCAGGCCGGTCGCGCAGGGCAGGATGATCATGGCAACCAATTCGACAGTGATGACAGGGTTGCCGAGATACGGGCGCACAATGCGCGGCGTGCCGCGGAGTGCGGCCTAGAGCAGCGCTAACGCAAGTCTGGAAAGCGAACAACCGGTGACGTGACCCCCTGATTTTCCTCCAAGTTGGATTAGAGTCTGGCCTTGAAGGAAGGACAGACGATGAAGCGTACGAGGTTTTCAGAAGAGCAGA
>QFNA01000195.1 GCA_003248395.1 Citromicrobium sp. | reverse complement strand
TTATTTAGACCAGTGAGCTGTTACGCTTTCTTTAAAGGATGGCTGCTTCTAAGCCAACCTCCTGGTTGTTTTGGGATTCCCACATGCTTTCCCACTTAGATATGACTTGGGGACCTTAGCTGTAGGTTAGGGCTGTTTCCCTTTTGACGACGGACCTTAGCACCCGCCGTCTGTCTGCCGGATAAGACTCGATGGTATTCGGAGTTTGGTTAGGTTTGGTACCGCTCGCGCAGCCCTAGCCCATCCAGTGCTCTACCCCCATCGGCATACATCCGACGCTCTACCTCAATAGATTTCGCGGAGAACCAGCTATTTCCCGGCTTGATTGGCCTTTCACCCCTAAACACAGCTCATCCGAGAATTTTTCAACATTCACCGGTTCGGTCCTCCAGTGCGTGTTACCGCACCTTCAACCTGGCCATGCCTAGATCGCCGGGGTTCGGGTCTAATCCATCATACTCAGTCGCCCTATTCAGACTCGCTTTCGCTGCGCCTACACCTAACGGCTTAAGCTTGCATGGTAGATTAAGTCACTGACCCATTATGCAAGAGGTACGCTGTCACCCCCTATGGGGCTCCAACTGCTTGTAAGCATCCGGTTTCAGGTACTGTTTCACTCCCCTAATCGGGGTGCTTTTCACCTTTCCCTCACGGTACTGTGTTCGCTATCGGTCATGTGCGAGTATTTAGGCTTGGAGGGTGGTCCCCCCATGTTCAGACAGGATTTCACGTGTCCCGCCCTACTCGAATCTTCTTCGCTCACTTTCGCATACGGGGCTGTCACCCACTATGGCCACTCTTTCCAAAGTGTTTTGCTAATTAACGAAGAAGCATTGGCCTGGTCCCGGTTCGCTCGCCACTACTACGGGAATCTCTGTTGATGTCTTTTCCTCCGGGTACTGAGATGTTTAATGGTGAGGGTGGGTTTCCCCATTCGGAAATCGCCGGATCAAAGTTTGCTCACAACTCCCCGACGCTTATCGCAGCGTGCCACGTCCTTCATCGCCTGCACATGCCAAGGCATCCACCAAATGCTCTTACCTCACGCTTGAGAATCCACACCATCAACGACAGGCCTGCATAAAAGCCGGTCGCTTGGAGATAGTGCGGAGGAATATCTCAGCCAGATAATCAATTTGATTGATCTTGTGTGATGCATACGTTCAATCGCCCACCGGCCGAAACCAGTTAGTTGATAAAACACATGCGCCACGGCATCGATTTAAAAACCCATTCACAATGTCAAAGAGCGGTGGTCGAAACCACCTAACCGCGCAGATCGCGGTATCTGTTTTCGTTTCATTCAATCGGATTTTGATGTCGCATCCAGTTACCTGGTGGAGCCTATCGGGATCGAACCGATGACCCCCTGCTTGCAAAGCAGGTGCTCTCCCAGCTGAGCTAAGGCCCCGTAAGACCAGGTATATGGTAGGCCCGAGTGGATTTGAACCACCGACCTCACCCTTATCAGGGGTGCGCTCTAACCAACTGAGCTACGGGCCTATGCGCCAGCGCGGGCCTAACGGCCGCGGGCGGCATGAGCCAGCTCAGGCAAACAGTCCAGCGAGCAAGCCCGCTAGGCTGTATCCGATTGATGAAAGGACATGAGGACGACGGCAATGTTCTTTGAAAAGTCGCGAAGCATTCCGGCGGCTAGCGCCGGCGCTTTCGTGACAATCCTTAGAAAGGAGGTGAAAGGCCTGGGAACGTATTCACCGCGGCATGCTGATCCGCGATTACTAGCGATTCCGCCTTCATGCTCTCGAGTTGCAGAGAACAATCCGAACTGAGACATCTTTTGGAGATTAGCTAACCCTCGCGGGATCGCTGCTCACTGTAGATGCCATTGTAGCACGTGTGTAGCCCAGCCTGTAAGGGCCATGAGGACTTGACGTCATCCCCACCTTCCTCCGGCTTATCACCGGCAGTTTCCTTAAAGTGCCCAACTAAATGATGGCAACTAAGGACGAGGGTTGCGCTCGTTGCGGGACTTAACCCAACATCTCACGACACGAGCTGACGACAGCCATGCAGCACCTGTCACTAGGTCCCCGAAGGGAAGGAATCTGTCTCCAGAAGCCGTCCTAGGATGTCAAAGGCTGGTAAGGTTCTGCGCGTTGCTTCGAATTAAACCACATGCTCCACCGCTTGTGCAGGCCCCCGTCAATTCCTTTGAGTTTTAATCT
>QFNA01000124.1 GCA_003248395.1 Citromicrobium sp. | reverse complement strand
ACGGTGAACGATGCGCTCAACGCGGTCGACACGGCGGCCAATGCAGGCTGGAACGTGACGGCGACGGGTGCCGGTTCGACGACGGCGAACATCGGGCCGGACGGCACGGTGACCTTCGCCGGCGACCCGAACCTGACCGTGACGCAGGACGGCGCGGACGATGCGGGCGCGGTGAACATTGCGCTCAACCGCAATCTCGACGTCGACAGCGTGACCGCAGGCAACAGCATGCTCGACACCAATGGCCTTGCTGTCGACGACGGCACCAACTCGGCCACCTACGGCGCGAACGGCATGGCGATAGCCGGCGGCCCGAGCGTGACTGCGGGTGGGATCGATGCCGGTTCGGCTGCGATCACCAATGTCGCGGCAGGCACGGCCGATACCGATGCGGTCAATGTGGCGCAGCTCAACCAGGCGACCCAGCAGATCGTCGTAAACGAGGCGGCGATTGCCGAAGTCAGCGACCGCGTCACGGTGCAGGGCGAGTCTGTCGCGCAAGGTCTCGGTGGCAATTCGAGCTACAATGCCAGCACGGGTGAAGTCACGACGGCGCTCAATGTCGGCGAGACGACCTATTCGAATGTCAACGATGCCATCAACGCAATCAGCGCGACGGCCAATGCCGGGTGGAACATCCAGGCCGATGGCGGTCCTGCGACGAACATCGCGTCCAACGGGACATTGAATGTCACATCGGGTTCGAATGTCGCTGTTTCGCTCAACGGCAACCAGCTCGCCGTGGCGGTCGTCGACAATCCCACGTTCAGCGGAACGGTGACAGCCAACGGCGGCCTGACCGTCGGCGCGAACCAGCGGGTGGACATGGGCGGTAACGTCGTGCGCAATGTTGCGGCGGGCCAGCTTGCAGCCGGGTCCACCGACGCGGTCAACGGCGGTCAGCTCTATGCGGTCCAGCAGGTTGCGGCCAACTCAGTCCAGTACGATGCCGATGGCGATTCGGTGACGTTCAATCCGGGCAGCGAGGCCATCAGGCTGCAGAATGTCGCTGCGGGTGTCGCTGACACCGATGCCGTCAACGTCGCGCAGCTCAATTCGGGCCTGCTCGGCGCGGTCAACCAGGCGAACAGCTATACCGACCAGCGGGTCAACGCGTTGGCCTTCGACCTGGCCGACACCCGCCGCGACCTGAGCGCGGGTACGGCCGGAGCGCTGGCAGCAGCGGGGCTTCCGCAGGCATTCGAAGCCGGAAAGGGCATGCTCGCCATCGGTGCCGGGACCTATCAGGGCCAGAGCGCGGTCGCGATGGGCGTGTCCCGCATCCTCGATGACGGCAAGACCATCATCAAGGCCGGTGCCACCTACAACACGCAAAGCGAAGCGGGTGCCAATGTCGGCATCGGCTTCCAGTTCTAATCGATAGATCTCGAGGGGTACTCGATCATGAAGACACTTACAGCAATCGCCCTTCTCGCCGGAGCCGCCTTCATGGCTCCGGCATATGGGCAGCACAGCGCATCGACCGAGGCCGGCGGTGTGGTCGTCGATGCGGATGCGTTCACGGAAAACAACCGGACCTTGCGCAAGAAAGGCGTGACGGTCGGCTCGGCGCAGCTCATGCCGATCCGGCCCGGGGTCGACAAGGACACGATCTACAATCTGATCGGTCCACCGCATTTCAACGAAGGGATCACGCGCCGCTGGAATTTCGTGATCTTCATCGCGGGCGAGGCGCCGGAGCCGCTGCGCTGTCGCCTTCGCATTGACTTCGGCGACCCGCGTGACGGATACAACGTCGTCGTTCGCCAGATGACGTGGAGTTCCGAGGAATGCCTGGCCGCAGCAAATGCCTGATTGTCGGGGGCGCCCTGTGCGCCCTCGCACCAATGCCCGTCGCCGCGCAGCAATCGCCGCAGTTCGGACCTGCGGTCGAGGGCATCTGCCTGTTTGCGCGCGACGAGGCGCTGCGGACGTCGGACATGGGGCGGGACATCGCCCGCCGTATCGGCGACGCGCGCAAGGCCGTGCAGCAGCAGGTCGCCAGTGAGAAAACGCGGATAGACAACGAGCTGGCGCGCTTGCGTTCGAACGACTCCGAACGCCGGATGGACCTGTTCGACGAAATGAACACGGTGAACCGGTTCGAAGCCAATGCGAACAATCGTATCGAACAGCAGACCGAAGTGGCATTCCGCGGGATCGAACCGGCGATGGAAAGCGCCTTGGGCAGGGCGGTCACCCGGCGCAAATGCGGGCTGATTGTCGAACGGTCGATTACCTATGGCTGGAATTCCGCGATGGATATCACCCCCGCAGTGGTCGCGGCGATGAACGCCGGGGCAGGGACCTGACTGCGCATTCGGCAGACGCAGCTCCTGGCTGTCCACCGACATGGCTCGTCGGCTGATCGCATTCGGGCTTTGCGATGGGATTGTTGCTCCTGCGCAACAGCCGCTGACACCATATTGAAACAACAGTAGGAATTGCGCGCACCGGCGATGCCTATGACCTATGGTGTCGCCGCCAACTGAACCCCTCACGACATTGCCTCTTGCGAGTGATTTGCAATAGCCTTAGGCGCACCGCGAATTTTTCGCAGGAGTTTCGCGTGCCTTCCATCTTTCGCCTTGCCGGTTCGGCCAGTCTGCTCGCCCTTTGCGCTCCGGCGCTCGCGCAGGAATCGGAGCCTGACACCGACGACAACCGCTTCGAACAGACCATCGTCGTCACGGCGACTCGCACAAAACTGCCGGCCAGTGCACTGCCGCTGACGGTCGACGTGATCGATGCCGAGGCGCTCGGTCGCCAGTTGCAGATTTCGGGCTCGACCGTCGATGCAGTCTCGGCCCTGTTGCCGTCGTTCTCGCCGACGCGCGAGAAGCTCTCGGGTTCGGGGGAAAGCCTGCGCGGGCGCTCGCCGCTCTATGCCATCGACGGCATTCCGCAATCGACCCCGGTGCGCGACAGCTCTCGCGACGGCTACACGATCGACCCGTTCTTCATCGACCGGGTCGAGGTCATCTACGGCTCCAACGCCTTGCAGGGCATCGGCGCGACGGGCGGTGTGCTCAATCAGGTGACCGTGACGCCGCCCGAACGCGACGGCTTCGCCGTTCGCACGCTGATACAGGGCAGTGCCGCAGACGGGTTCGACGGCGAGGCCCGAGCATCGGCGCGACGGCCGAACGGCGCGGTGCCTTTATCGACGGGCACGGCAATCGCATCGGGGTGGACGGGACGCAGGGCGAAATCCAGGATAGCGACAGCTGGTCGCTCTTCGGTCGGTTCGGCTACCAGCTTTCGCCCAGCGCCCGGCTCGATGTCATCGCCAACCATTTCGAACTCGAAGGCAATGCCAATTATGTCCTGGTCCGCGGTGATCGGGCTGCGGGCATTCCCGCCTCGAGCGAGCGCGGCGATCCGTTGGGCGACCAGCCGTCCAACCGCGCGGACCTGCTGTCGGCTTCGCTCACCGACGATGATCTCGGCGGCGGCGTTTTCACCCTGCAGGGCTTTTTCAGCAAGACGCGCGATACGTTCGGCGGCGGCGCCTTCGCCACCTTCCAGGATCCGGCAATCGATCCGGACGGCGGCCTGTTCGACCAGTCGGCAAACCAGTCACGCAAGCTTGGCGGCAAGGTCAGCTACGAACGCGAGATACCCGGGTTCGAGGATCTCGTCCTGACGGGTGGGTTCGACATGCTGTTCGACCGGACAAAGCAGTTTCTGGTGCAGACCGGGCGCAACTGGGTGCCCGAGACCGATTTTCGCAGCCTGGCCCCATTCGCACAGGCCAATCTCGCGCTCGTCGATGGGCTGGTGCGCGTCGCGGGCGGCCTGCGGTACGAGAATGTGAAGCTGACGGTCGACGATTACGAGACGCTGGCGGTCTATGGCGCGACCGACACGGCGGACCTGTCGACCTATCGGCCGGTGCAGGTTGCGGGTGGTTCGCCGTCGTTCGACAAGCTGCTGGTCAACGGCGGCCTGATCCTCGAACCGGTCGATGGCGTGCGCGCCTATGCCAGCTATGCCGAGGGCTACACCATTGCCGACGTCGGCCGTATCCTGCGCGGCATCGAAGACGACGGGGTCGATATCGACACCTTCCTGTCGCTCGAACCGGTCATTTCCAACAATCGCGAAATCGGGCTCGAATTCGATCGCGGGATCGTCGATGCCTCGGCGAGCTATTTCTGGTCGTCGAGCGATCTCGGCTCGCTGCTCGTGCTCGGGCTGGACGGCATCTACAGCGTGGCCCGCCAGCCGGTCGACATCAAGGGGTTCGAGGCCAATGTCGGCGTCGAAATACCGCAGCTTCCCGGTCTGCGCCTGCAGGCGGCCTATTCGGACCTGTCGGGCCACACCGATGCCGATGGCGACGGGCAGGTCGACGACGATCTGGATGGCGCGAACATCTCGCCCGACCGGGTCAATCTCACCGCCAGCTATGCCAATGGCCCGCTCTCGCTCCGGCTTGCCAGCCGGCACTATCTCTCGCGCGGCTTTTCCGGCCAGCCCGCCGCCGCCGATTTCGAAGGCTACACGCTGCTCGACGCCTATGTCGGCTATCGCACCGGCGCCGGCGAGATCGGGCTGGCTGCGCAGAACCTGACCGACGCATTCTACATCACTTACGACAGCGACACGGTGCGCGTGACCGATGACGCCCGGTACTATGCCGGGCGCGGACGCACACTGACGCTGAGCTGGCGCGGCGAGTTCTGATCATGCGCATGCTGACCTGGCTGCACCGCTGGGCGGGCGGGCTCGTCGGCATGCTGCTCGCGCTGATCGGGCTGTCGGGCACGATCCTGCTGTGGGAAGAGGCGTGGATCGCCCTGCCCGGTGCAGACGACGCGCTGGTGGCCGATAATGCGGCGATTGCGGCGGCGGTGGCGCGCGCCGGGGAGCTTGGCGAGCTCACCCGCATCACCTTCGCCAGCGAGGATTTCGGTCTGCACATGGCGGCTTATGCCGACGGCGCGGGCGCCTATTTCGACCAGCGCGGCCAGCTGGTCGATCGCTGGACGGGACTGTGGGACAGGCCCGAATTGTGGCTGTTCGATTTCCACCATTACCTGTTCGCGGGCGAGGTGGGCGAAATCGTTACGGGGACACTGGGCCTGCTGCTGATATTCTTCGTCATTTCGGGCGCGATCCTGTGGTGGCGCACGCGCAAGACCTATGAATTCCGCCTGTGGCCGAAGCGGATGAGCCGCACCGCGATCATCCGCCACCATCGCGATATCGGCGTCGTGGCGACGCCCATGCTGCTGCTGTCTGCCCTGACCGGTGCCTTCATGCTGTTTCCCTCGGTGTCGCAGGCGGTGCTCACGCCCTTTGGCCAGTCGCTGGAATCCGCAGTCCCAGCGGTCGATCCGCGCGCGCCGCAGCCGCACCGGGTCGAGGACATGCTGGCCCAGGCGCAGCAGCGCTTCCCCGGCGCGGTGCCGCGGCGGCTGCAGATCCCGGGCGACGAAGGCCAGCCCTCGCTGCTGCGGATGAAGCAGGCGTTCGAATGGACCCCCAACGGGCGCACCTATGTCTATCTCCACCCCGCCGACGGCAGGGTGATCGCGACGGTCGATCCGGCCGCAGCCGACACGACGCATGCGATCGAGGAAAAATACTATCCGCTCCACGCGGGCAAGGTCGGCGGCGTGCTGTGGAAACTGGCGCTGACGCTGGGCGGGCTGGCGCTGGTCATGCTGGGCGCCTTCGCCAGCTGGAGTTTCTGGTTCGCCAAGCCGCCGAGGCCCGTCGCCCGCACCTGAGCCCCGCCGCATGGCGCCGCTTGCGACGCGCGCGCGCTTGCCCTACATCGCCTGCCATCCCCGGGGAGCGCGCGTGCGCTGAGAGGTGGGCGTCGCGCCCCACGACCCGTCGAACCTGAACCGATTAGCATCGGCGGAGGGAGTGGTCTGATGCGCTCATGCCGAGCCTGTCGAAGCGCCGCTTCTGCTCCGCCCAAGGAGTGAACAGCGCATGGCCGACATCAATTCGAAGTTCGATATCGGGGTGACCACCGGCCCGATCCGCGGCAGCCGCAAGGTGCATGTCGGCGCGAAATCGGGCAGCGGCGTGCGCGTCGCCATGCGCGAGATCGACCTTGAGGGCGGCGAACCCAGCGTGCGCGTCTACGACACCTCCGGCCCCTACACCGATCCGGCCGCCCAGATCGACATCCGCAAGGGTCTCGAGGCAAAGCGCCGCGAATGGATTCTCGCGCGCGGCGACGTCGAGGAATATGACGCCCGCGAAGTGAAGCCCGAGGATAACGGCCAACTCGGCCCCGACCGCAGCGGCGGCGTCCCCGGCTTCCCCAATGTCGCGAAAAAGGTCTTGCGCGCCAAGCCCGGCATGAATGTCAGCCAGATGCACTATGCCCGCCGCGGCATCATCACGCCCGAGATGGAATATGTCGCCGAACGCGAGAATCTGGGGCGCGAGATGCGGCGCGACTACGACCGCGACGGCGGCGAGAGCTGGGGCGCGAGCATCCCCGACTATGTCACACCGGAGTTCGTCCGCGACGAGATCGCCCGCGGCCGCGCGATCATCCCCAACAACATCAACCACCCCGAGAGCGAGCCGATGGCAATCGGGCGCAACTTCCTCGTCAAGATCAACGCCAATATCGGCAACTCCGCCGTGGCATCCGACGTCGCGAGCGAAGTCGACAAGATGGTGTGGTCGATCCGTTGGGGCGCGGATACGGTGATGGACCTCTCGACGGGCCGCAACATCCACGACACGCGTGAATGGATCATCCGCAACTCGCCCGTCCCCATCGGCACCGTGCCGATCTACCAGGCGCTCGAAAAGGTCGGCGGCATTGCCGAGGATCTCACCTGGGAGATCTTCCGCGACACGCTGATCGAACAGGCCGAACAGGGCGTCGACTATTTCACCATCCATGCCGGCGTGCGCCTGCCCTATGTCCCGATGACCGCGAAACGCGTCACCGGCATCGTCAGCCGCGGCGGCTCGATCATGGCGAAATGGTGCCTCGCGCATCACAAGGAGAGCTTCCTCTACGAACGCTTCGACGAGATCACCGAGATCATGAAGGCCTATGACATCGCCTATTCGCTGGGCGACGGTCTGCGCCCCGGCAGTATCGCCGACGCCAATGACGAAGCGCAGTTCGCCGAGCTCTACACGCTGGGCGAGCTGACCAAGCGCGCCTGGGAGCAGGACGTGCAGGTGATGATCGAAGGCCCCGGCCACGTGCCGATGCACAAGATCAAGGAGAACATGGACAAGCAGCTCGAGGCGTGCGGCGAGGCGCCCTTCTACACGCTCGGCCCGCTCGTCACCGACATCGCGCCCGGTTACGACCACATCACCAGCGGCATCGGCGCGGCGCAGATCGGCTGGTACGGCACCGCGATGCTCTGCTACGTCACGCCCAAGGAGCACCTGGGCCTGCCCGACCGCGACGATGTGAAAGTGGGCGTGGTGACCTACAAGCTCGCCGCCCACGCCGCCGACCTCGCCAAGGGCCACCCCGCCGCCAAGGTCCGCGACGACGCGCTAAGCAAGGCCCGCTTCGAATTCCGCTGGCGCGACCAGTTCAACCTCAGCCTCGACCCCGACACCGCCGAGCAATATCACGACCAGACCCTCCCCGCGGAAGGCGCCAAAACGGCGCACTTCTGCTCCATGTGCGGCCCCAAATTCTGCTCAATGAAGATCACCCAGGAAGTGCGCGACTTCGCGGCGAAGCAGAACTCGGACAGCTACCTGGCCGCCACCGCCCCCGCTCACCCTGAGCCTGTCGAAGGGGAGACCTCAGCCGAGGAGGCGGCGGAAGCGGAGAAGGGCATGGAGGAGATGAGCCGCGTCTACGAAGAAACGGGGCGCGAGCTTTACATGGGACAGGGGGATCGGGAGCGTGACTAGTCGAAAATGAGCTCCACTCTGTTGGCGCGATGAGGGCCAATCGCTAATTTCTTATTCGATGAAGATCGAGATCAGAACACTACAAGAAATCCGTGAGGAATCGCCTGGCCTAAAACAGCCGGGAGACTGGCTCGTTATCAACATCGAACCGCGAATGTCGTGGCCCACGATGGCTCAATCTTTTGAATTCGAAGGGCACGAAATCTGGCTCATTCCGATAAATGAGACATCTTATCCGGGCCTCGCCGTTCGCAATCCTATGACGTGACCCCCAGCTTTCCTCCAGCTGGGATTAGAGCCGGACCGCGTTGTTGCGCATGAGCGCGGTTGAAGCAATGGGCTGCGTAGCGGAGCCCGCA
>QFNA01000194.1 GCA_003248395.1 Citromicrobium sp. | reverse complement strand
GGCCGGCAAGCGGCAGGGTCGGGTCGGGCGAATCGGTCATGGGGGCTCTCCTCGGGCCGAGGGATAGCGCGAAGCGGGGCGGCGATCACCCGGCCTCGTCGGTGCTCTCGTTGGTGCTTTCGTCCGCGGTCAGGTTGACGAAGCTGACCGCCCAGCCGGCGGGGGACGCCTCGATCCGGGTCAGCGACAGCGGCGCGATGCGGAACGCGAGCGCCGCGCCGGGGCTGTCCAGCGCGCGGGCGAGCGCCGCCCGGACGGTGCCCGCGTGCGCCACGACCGCGACCCGGCCCCCGCCGGCAGCCAGCGCTTCGAGCGCCGGGACGATGCGGGCGCAGGCGTCGGCGAAGCTTTCGCCCCCCGGCGGCGCGGTGGCGGCGAGGTCGTCGGCCGAGAGCGGCCCGAGGTCGGGCAGATGGGCGTAGGACGCCCCCTCCCACGCGCCGAAATCCTGTTCCCAGAGCGCGGGAAGCTGCGCGGCGTCGCGGTCGGGCCAGAGCGCGGCGGCAGTCTGGCGGCAGCGCATCGCGGGCGAGGCGGCGATCCGGTCTACCGGCCCGATCCGCCGCCCCAGACGCGCCACCGCGGCGGGGTCGATGCGGATGGTCAGGTCACGGCGTCCGACGAGCCGGCCCTGATCCTCCACCGGCCCGTGGCGGATCAGCAGCAGCGTCGCCGCGCCGGCGGGGACGGCGGGAGCAGACGCGGCGGGGCGCGGGGCGCGGGGGGGCTTGGCGGGCATCGGGGTCTCCACCCCCCGGATGTGCCGGAGCGGGGGGCGTGCCGCAACCCTGCGCGGGGTGGGGGCGGTGGGGGGCGCATTCCGCGTCGGTCCGGGGGATTGCGGCTGCTAGAGAGACTAGAAGGTGTCCGTTCTCGCGCGCACACCGACGCCGCCCCCTGCAGGTCAGCACCGCCCCCAACCGACAGTCGCCGCCTCACCGCCCCTGCCCGCCTCGCGCGATCTCCTCGCGCACCAGCGCCCGCATCCGTTCGGCGGCGGGCGACAGGCTGCGGGCGGCGCGCGAGATGAGCTGGCAGGGCGACAGCTCGAACGGCCGGGCGAGCGACAGCGTGGTGAAGCGGTGCCCCTCGCCCTGCGCC
>QFNA01000193.1 GCA_003248395.1 Citromicrobium sp. | reverse complement strand
GCGGGGACTGCGGTCATGCGTCTGGTATCCTGCGATTGACCCGCATCATATAGCGACCGCCCCCGCCAATGTCACGCAATGACACAGGATTTGGTGGGCTTCTGCCCACGCGCCCCCCATCCGTCCGGCGTCACGGCGCCGTCCGGTCGGGGTGTCGACGGCGGCAGGCGCGCGCCACCCCGCGCCGCGCTCAGTCCCGCAGGAACCGCCGCAGCACCCGCTCGAGCTTCTCCGCCCCGATCGGGGCCATCTGCTTGGTGTGGTCGTGGCTGATCCGCTCGGTCGAGAGCCCCGCCCCCATGTTGGTAATCACCGACACCGCCGCGCAGCGCAGGCCGAGGAAGCGGCCGAGGATGATCTCGGGCACCGTGGACATCCCCACCGCGTCGGCGCCGAGGACGCGGGCGGCGCGGATCTCGGCCGGCGTCTCGAAGGACGGACCCGAGAACCACGCATAGACCCCCTCGGGCAGCGCCACCCCCTCGGCCGCCGCGGCGGCGCGCAGGTCGGCGCGGATGCCGGGGTCGTGGGCGTCGGTCAGCGGGACGAAGCGGCGCTCGTCGCGCTCGCCGATCAGCGGGTTCGTGCCGGCGAAGGCGATGTGGTCCGAGAGCAGCATCAGCTCGCCCGGCGGAATGTCCTCGCGCAGGCTGCCGGCGGCGTTGGTCAGGATCAGCCGGTCGCAGCCGAGTTCGGCCAGCAGCTCGAGCGGCAGGCGCATCGCGTCGGGGCGCCCGGTCTCGTAGTAATGCGACCGGCCGCCGAACACCGCCACGCGCCGCCCCTCGAGTTGGCCGAGGTAAAGCTGCGGGACGTGCCCCGAGACCCCCGCATGGGGAAACCCGTCGAGGTCGGCATAGGGGATCGCCACCCCCTCGACCATGCCGCCGAGATGGCCCAGCCCCGAGCCCAGCACCAGCCCGTAGGCTGGCGGCTCGGACCCGGCGCGGTCGCGGACCAGGCGCGCCAGCTCAGCGCTCTTTGACATAGGGCTCTCCTCCGGCGCGGGGGGGCGTGGCGCGGCCGATGAACCCCGCAAGGATCACGACGGTCAGGATATAGGGCAGCGCCTGCATGAACATGGACGGGACCGTGACCGGCCCG
>QFNA01000192.1 GCA_003248395.1 Citromicrobium sp. | reverse complement strand
GATCAGCACCGCATCCGATGTATCCCCGTCGCCATCGGTGATCGTATAGGGAAAACTGTCGCTGACATCGGCCGGTGTGCCCGGATCGCGGGTGTAGCTATAGCTGCCGTCGGCGTTGAGCGTCAGCGTGCCATAGGCACCCTGCACGGTCCCGCCCGCTGCGGCACTGCCGCCTGCGCCGCTGAAGCCGGTCACATCGGTCCCGTCCGCGCCCTGCGTATCGTTGGCCAGCACATTGCCGCCGATCGGGCCATACTCGCCTGCCGGGACCGTGTCGGCATCGTCGCGCGCCTCGGGCGCATCGTCGATGATGTCGATCACCAGCGTGGTGCTCGCGCTGTCGCCGTCGCTGTCGGTCAGCACGATGTCGAAACTGTCGCTGTCGGGATCGGCCAGCGTGTTGTCGGTCAGTTCGTAGCTATAGCTGTAGCTGCCACCGCTCACGCTGACGGTCAGCACGCCCTTGTCGCTGATCACCGTACCGCCACCGGTCACATCGACGTTGTCGATCACCAGCGAACCGATGCCGTCATTGCCCGTCGCCACCTCGATGGTGCCGCTGGTGTGTTCGCCATCGCTCGCCGCGTTCGAACCTTCGGGCTCGCCCGGCCGCGCGCCCAGCGCCGCCTCGTCGACTTCGTTCCCGCCGCTGGCCGACAGGTCGGGCGCGGAATCCTCCGGCAGGGTGATCGTCACCGTGGCGATCGAAGGGTCGCCGTCGCCATCGGTAATCTCGTAATCGAAGCTGACCGTGCCCTCTTCGCCCGGTGCGGGCGTATAGGTAAAGCTGCCGTCGCCATTGTAGACGACCGTGCCTGCACCCGTCAGCGTGCCGTCGACCACGACCACCTGCGTCGCCAGATCGACCCCGTCGGCACCCGGCGTGTCGTTGCCAAGCGCATCGACCGTGACCGGCGCGTTCTCGCTGCCGCTCGCCCAGTCGTCGCGCGCCGTGGGCACATCGTCGACGATATCGATGACGAGATCTCCGGTGGAGCTGTCGCCGTCCTGGTCGGTGATCGTCACGGCGAAGCTGTCGAAGGTATCGTCGCCGTCGGTGTTGGTGGTCAGCTCGTAGGTGTAGGAGACCACGCCCTCGCCGATC
>QFNA01000191.1 GCA_003248395.1 Citromicrobium sp. | reverse complement strand
TGGACGCTGCCACTGGACCGCGACGCACTGTCTGTGGCATTGGGCCGCGACAACGTGGTCCATCTGGGCCTTGCGAATGATGCTGCAGCCGCTCGGGTGGTCAAGCCCTTGAAGCGGCTCCTGCATTATCTGGGGCAGGAAATTCCGGAAGAATTCGGGCGTGCGCCTTCGCGCCGCCCCGACGATACGAACGATTGAACGAAGAGAAACGAGCTAGAATGAGCGACGACGACAAGAAACCGGCCCGTAAACCGCTGACCCTGAAGGGTGCGCAGCCGGGCGAGGTCAAGCAGACCTTCAGCCACGGCCGCACCAACAAGGTGGCGGTCGAGGTGAAGCGCCGCCGCAAGCTCGTGAAGCCGGGCGAGGCAGCACCGCCGCCTGCACCTGCACCCGCTCCGGAACCGGCCCCGGCGCCCGCTCCGGCACCTGCGGCTGCGAAGCCCGCACCGAAAAAACCTGCACCGCCTGCGGAAACGCCGCAGGAGCGCGTCGCGCGTCTCCAGCGCGAGGCCGAGGAAGAGCGTCTGCGGCTGGCCGAAGAGGCCCGCAAGCGCGACGACGAGCAGGCGAAGCAGGCTGCCGAGGACGAGAAAAAGCGCGTCGAGGACAATCGCAAGGCCGAGGAAGTCGCTGCCAGGAAGGCCGAAGAGGATGCCGAGCAACCTCCTGCAGAGGAGGCACCTGCGGCTGAGGAAGAGTTAGCGTCGGATGACGGCACCCCTGCGCCTGCACCGCGCCGCTTCACCCCGGTAAAGCGTCCGGAAATCAAGAAGCCGGAGCGCAAGAAGAAGGAAGAAAAGCCCGAGCGCGGCGCCGAAAACCCCGACAAGCGCCGTTCGGGCAAGCTTTCGGTCAAAAAGGCTCTCAACGAGGACGAAGGCCGCCGCGCCCGTAGCCTCGCCGCGCTCAAGCGTGCGCGCGAAAAGGAACGTCGCATGCAGGGCGGCGGTTCGAACAAGCCGCGCGAAAAGCAGGTTCGCGATGTCGTCGTGCCCGAGGCCATCACGGTTGGCGAGCTCGCCAAGCGGATGGGCGAAAAGGGCGCCGACCTCGTGAAGGAACTCTTCAACCTCGACATGATGGTCACCGTCAACCAGACGATCGACCAGGATACGGCG
>QFNA01000190.1 GCA_003248395.1 Citromicrobium sp. | reverse complement strand
AAAAATTCCTTTCCGCCTCCTTCCTCCATATCGGGATAGGATGCACCGCGATCATCATCGGCCTTCTGCCATTTGGACACGAGCGCAAAGGTCATCGCGCAGCTATATGCTGTGTTCTGCGAGGCGGTGAGTTCGGGCATGACAGCGGATCCGCTCGATGGAGCGGCAGGGGTTGCATCCTGTGCGATCGCGGAAGGGGCAAGGAGTACAAGGGCAAGAGAGGCAAGAAGCATCTTCATGGCGCTCCTCCTACAAGTGCGGTCATGAACTGCAAGCAACTTGCGGGGCAGCAGCCGCTTCACTACCCCCATCGCGCAAAGGAGATTCGTTTCATATGAAGACCCCACATGAAAACTAGGGCCGCCGTCGCCTTCGAAGCCAAGCAGCCGCTGGAGATCGTCGAACTCGATCTCGAAGGCCCGAAAGAGGGCGAGGTGCTGGTCGAAATCAAGGCGTCCGGCATTTGCCATACCGATGCCTATACGCTCGACGGGCTGGACAGCGAAGGCCTGTTCCCCAGCGTTCTGGGCCATGAAGGTGCAGGCATCGTGCGCGAGGTCGGCAAGGCCGTGACCAGCGTGAAGCCGGGCGACCATGTCATCCCGCTCTACACCCCCGAATGCCGCCAGTGTAAAATGTGCCTGTCGGGAAAGACGAACCTGTGCAGCGCCATCCGCGAAACGCAGGGCAAGGGGCTGATGCCCGATGGGACGACGCGGTTCAGCTACAACGGCAAACCGATCTACCACTACATGGGCTGTTCGACCTTTTCGAACTTCACCGTCCTGCCCGAAATCGCGGTGGCGAAGATCCGCGAGGACGCGCCCTTTCACACGAGCTGCTATATCGGTTGTGGCGTGACTACCGGCGTAGGTGCCGCCGTGAACACGGCGCGAGTGGCGCCGGGAGACAATGTCGTGGTGTTCGGCCTGGGCGGGATCGGTCTCAATGTCATACAGGGCGCGAGGAGCCGAACATTTCGGCATGACCGATTTCGTCAATCCGAAAGAGGTCGACGACGTGGTGGCGACGCTGGTCGAGATGCTCGACGGCGGGGCGGATTACAGTTTCGACTGCACCGGCAATACCGACGTCATGCGGCAGGCGCTCGAATGCTGTCACAAGGGCTGGGGCACCAGCATCATCATCGGCGTGGCCGAAGCTGGCAAGACGATCGAGACACGCCCCTTCCAGCTTGTGACGGGTCGCAACTGGCGCGGCACGGCCTTCGGCGGGGCCAAGGGCCGCACCGACGTACCCAAGATCGTCGACTGGTACATGGACGGCAAGATCCAGATCGACCCGATGATCACCCACGTCCTGAAGCTGGAGGAAATTAACAAGGGTTTCGACCTCATGCATGCTGGCGAGAGCATCCGCAGCGTCGTGGTCTACGACTGAACCTGACTGGAGGAGAGACAGAGATGTTCAATCACATCATGATCGGCACCAACGATATCGACAAGGCCAAGGCATTTTACGACAAGATTCTCGGCGTGCTCGGTGCGCCTGCCGGAATCGACAATGCGACACAGGCCGGAACGAAACGCGTTTTCTTCATTCACGACGGCAATATCCTTGCATTGAGCCAGCCGATCGACGGCGAAGCAGCGACGTGCGCCAATGGCATGACCATCGGATTCAAATGCAGTTCGCCCGAGCAGGTGAAGGAACTGCACGATGTCGCGGTCGCGAATGGCGGCGCCAGCATCGAAGACCCGCC
>QFNA01000008.1 GCA_003248395.1 Citromicrobium sp. | reverse complement strand
CTCTATGCCAGCTTCTTCCTGCTGCGCGACGGACGGAGCATCGGGGAAAATATCCTCGCATCGCTCCCCTTCGAACGCGAAATCGCCGATCGCCTTTCGGCACATTTTCTCGGCATCGTCCGCGCGACGATCAAGGGCTCTGTCATCGTCGGCATCGCACAGGGCGCGCTTGGTGGTCTGACGCTGTGGCTCGTCGGGATCCCTTCGGCACTGTTGCTCGGCGTGATCATGGGGATTGCCTCGCTCCTCCCCGCGGTCGGTCCCGCAATCGTCTGGGTACCGGTGGCGATCTATTTGCTCGCGACCGGATCGATCTGGCAGGGTATCGTCGTGATCGCCTCGGGCATGGCGCTGGTTGGCATGGTCGACAATCTGTTGCGGCCCATCCTCGTCGGTCGTGACACCGGCATCCCCGACTGGATGGTGCTCGTCACGACGCTCGGCGGGCTGGCGCTGATGGGGCTGTCGGGGATTGTGGTGGGCCCACTGATCGCCGGACTGTTCCTCGCGGCCTGGGCGATCCTGCGCGAAAAGCGCGGTGTCGGACCGCCGATACCGCCAGAGGGCGGCTGACCGAGATCAGATTTGCTTCGCGTCCAGTTGCGGGTTGAGCGAAGCGATGTGGTTGAGCCAGCTTTTCGGTTTGCGCAGCAGGTCTTTCGGATAGGCGACCTGCAATCCCATGATCCGCGCGATCTCGCCGACGAAATGGATGCAGTTTCGCGTCTCGAGGTCATAAAATTTGCCCGGAGCATCGCGCCATGCGGCGACGTGCTCGCGAACCTGCCAGTATTGCTCATCGGTCATGGTGAGAGTGAAATGCCGGTTGGTCTTCTCCAGCCATTTGCGCTTCTCGGTCATGACAATATGCTCGACCGGGCCGCGCAGGACGGCGATCGTCGCCTTCTTGGCGGAAAAGCCGAAATTCTCATCGACTTGCGTGCCATCCTCCAAGGTGCCCTTCATCGCTACGAAAGTGTGCGGATAGCGGCCCGCCAGGACCGATCCGTTGAACGAATGGAAGGTGATGTCGACTGCCGCGGCCGACATGGTTGCCCATGTCAGCGCGCATAGAACGAACAGATTTCTCAAGCCACGGATCATGGCGCGGCCTTATCGCAGCAACGCCTGAATTCGCAATGACCGGCCGCCTTGTTCCTCGCCTAGCTGGCGAGCAAGGTAGCGTTGCCACCCGCCGCAGTCGTGTCGATGCAGACCACCCGCTCCGTCGCGAACCGTGCGACGTAGTGCGGTCCGCCTGCCTTGGGCCCCGTCCCGGACAGCCCCTCACCGCCGAAAGGCTGGCTTTCGACCACGGCGCCGATCTGGTTGCGGTTGACGTAAAAGTTGCCGACGCGCGCACGCGCCTCGACAAAAGCCCGCGTATCGTCGTTTCGGCTGTGGAGGCCCAGCGTGAGACCGTATCCAGTCGCGTTGATCTCGTCCATCACCCGCGCCAGCTCCCCCGCACCATACCTTACCACGTGAAGGATCGGGCCGAAGTTTTCGCGCTTGAGATCGAGGATCGAATCCATTTCGATGATCGTCGGCGCGACGAAGCAACCAGCGCTTGCGCCCTTGTGCAGGCGTCTGCGCCATACTTGCCGCCCCGCCTTCTTGCGACGCGCGACGTGGCGTTCGAGCGCGGCTTTGGCGTCGGGGTCGATGACCGGGCCGACATCGGTCGCGAGGTGCTCGGGATTGCCGATCTGCTGGGCCTCGAAGGCGCCGCGGATCATATGCAGCATGTCGTCATAGACCTCGTCCTGAATGTGGAGGACGCGAAGTGCGGAACACCGCTGCCCCGCACTCTGGAAGGCCGAGGCGACCACGTCGCGCGTCACCTGTTCGGGCAGAGCAGTAGAATCGATAATCATCGCATTCTGACCACCAGTCTCAGCGATGAACGTCGCGATCGGTCCCTCGCGGGCAGCAAGGCTGCGATTGATAGCCTGCGCGGTCTGGGTCGAACCCGTGAAGGCGACACCCGCAATGCGAGGATCGGACGTGATCATCTCGCCTACTTCGCCGGCACCCGGCAACAACTGGAAGGCCTCTTCCGGAATGCCTGCTTCGTGACATAGCTTCACTGCCAACGCCGCGATCAAGGGCGTCTGTTCGGCAGGCTTCGCCACCACCGTGTTGCCCGCGGCAAGCGCCGCTGCGGCCGGCCCGATGAAAATGGCCAAGGGGAAATTCCACGGCGAGATCGTCGCAAAAACGCCGCGACCGCTCATCGACAGCCGGTTTTCTTCGCCCGTCGGTCCTGGCAAGCGGATCGGTGCCGCGAAGAGCCGGCGCGCCTCTGCCGCGTAATAGCGCAGGAAATCGACAGCTTCTCGAAGCTCGAGCACCGCATCTTGCAGCGTCTTCCCTGCCTCACGCTGGCAAAGCGACAGAAACTCGTCGGTATGCTCTTCGAACAGATCGGCAGCTGCTTCGAGAAGGAGGGCGCGGCGATCACCGCCAAGCGCATTCCAGCCTGGCTGGATGGCCTCCGCGCGAGTAATTCCTTCTTCCACTTCGAAGTCGAGCGCATCGCGGCGGGTGCCGACCTCGGCCGACAGGTCGTGCGGCTTGTTGATCGGCGCAACTTCGCCTTGAGCGCCCGACATGAAGGTAGGTTCTGCCCGCCAGTGCTTGCCTTCCAACGCGGCGAGCCTGTCCATCAGTGGTTCGAGCACCAGCGGATCCGACAGATCTACGCCTGCCGAATTGCGCCGGTTAGGAAAGATATCGGCAGGAAGAGGAATGGCCGGATTGCGATAGGGCTGCATTTCTCGCATGTCGGCGACAGGATCGGTGGTCAGCTCTTGCACCGGCACATCTGCATCGGCCATGCGATTGACGAAAGAGCTGTTCGCTCCATTCTCGAGAAGACGCCGCACCAGATAGGCGAGCAAATCCTTATGCGTGCCGGTCGGCGCGTAGATCCGCACATTGGTGCGCGCATTGCCTTCAATTTGCGCGAGCGCGCCGTAGACATCCTCGCCCATGCCGTGAAGGCGCTGAAATTCGAAAGGCTTGCCGACGGCCAGAGCCTTGATCGCGCCGATCGTGTAAGCATTGTGCGTGGCGAACGCTGGATAGATGACATCGTCGCACGCAAGGAGCTTTTCCGCACAAGCGAGATAGCTCACATCGGTTGCGACCTTGCGCGTAAAGACCGGAAAATCGGTGAACCCGCCAACCTGGCTCAGCTTGATCTCGGTATCCCAGTAAGCGCCCTTGACTAATCGGACAAAGAACTGCCGATCGTACTTGCGAGCGAGGCGGGCGATCCAGTCGCACATCTGCAGCCCACGTTTTTGATATGCCTGGATGGCAATGCCGAAGCCCGCCCAACGGCTGCCGTCGGCACGCGTGAAAAGCGTATCGTCTCGCGATAGCGCTTCGATGATATCCATCGAGAGCTCAAGCCGGTCGGCCTCTTCGGCATCGATGGTGAAATGGATGTTAGCATCGCGCGCCTTCGCGATAAGCTGGTGCAGGATCGGCACGAGCTCCGCAACCGCGAGATCGGCGTGGAGAAAGGTATACTTCGGATGCAAGGCCGAAAGTTTTACCGAAATCCCGGGCGAACGCTTGACGCCGGCCTTGGCTTCGCGAGCCAGGCGGTCGATCGCACGTTCGTAACTTTGACGATAACGTTCGGCGTCGTCGTAAGTCATTGCCGCTTCGCCAAGCATGTCGAAGCTGTGGGTCAAGCCTTTCGCGCGTTCGGGCGCAGCGCGCTTGAGCGATTCCTCGATCGTTCGCCCGTAGACGAACTGACCCCCGAGAATGCGCATGGCCTGCAATGTCGCCTTGCGGATGACGGGTTCGCCCAGCCGGTTGACCGCACGTTTAAGCGACGTGCCCATCCCCTTCTGCGCGTCTTCTGGCCGATCGAGGACTTCCCCGGTGAGCATCAGAGAGAACGTGGCTGCATTAACGAATGTCGACGAGCTTTCGCCAAGATGTTCTGACCAGTCGATGTCGCCTATCTTGTCACGAATCAGGGCATCGGCCGTGGGCGCATCGGGGACACGCAGCAAAGCCTCTGCTAGGCACATCAGCGCGACGCCTTCGTCGGTGGCCAGGCCATACTGGTGAAGAAACGCGTCGATTCCGCTGGCTTTACGACTGCGCGCACCCTCAATGAGCTTGCCTGCGAGGGTGGCGGCCTCGGCATGTTTCGCGCTCGCCTGAGCGGCCTGCTCCATGCGTTCCGCAACGCAGGAATTTTCCTCCGCGCGGTAAGCTTCACGCAGAGCTTGACGAGAAATCTGGGAAATGCGGGCAGGATCGTGCAAAGCCATACGACTCCGGGCAGACAGGTTGATGTGAGATCCGCCCCTTGGACCCGCGGAAGCGCCCTTTCAAGCCTTGTGAACGTCGCGCATTACGTAGCGGCGATCAAGCGCGTTTTGCGAACCAGCGGACCAGAGCCTGCTCGCTTGCTGTGTCGAGGTGTAAGCCCAGTTTGCTACGACGCCACAAGACATCTTCCGCCGTGCAGGCAAATTCTTGTTCGATCAGGTATGCCACTTCGGCTTCATACAAATTGCCGCCGAAGTTTTGCCCAAGGTCGCTGAGGTCTGAATGAGGACCAAGGATTGCCGTCATTCGCGTACCGTAAGCCCGCGCCAGGCTTAGCAGCATCTCAGGCGGCGCCCACGAATAGAGTCGAGTCTGGCGATAGAGGAAATCAGCAAAGCTGGAACCAATATCACCACCCGGCAATGGCTCCGTTGCAGTCCACGCACCCCGCGGGATTTCCAAAACGTCCGAGAGTCGATCGAGCGCATGTTCCGCGAGTTTTCGATAGGTCGTGATCTTGCCGCCATAGACCGACAGGATCGGCGCTCCGCCCATTTTATCGAGTTCGAAAACATAGTCGCGTGTGACGGCGGCGTTGCTCGCCGCATTGTCGTCGTAGAGCGGCCGGACACCCGCATAGCTATGAACGATATCCGCCTCTGCGACAGGCGTGCGGAAATACCGGCTGGCGGCGGCGCGCAAGTACTCTCGCTCGGCCCCGTCGATCTCGACACGATCGAGATCGCCTTCGAATCTTACATCGGTCGTGCCAATCAACGTAAAATGCCGCTCGTAGGGAATGGCGAAAACGATGCGCCCGTCGGGTTGCTGGAAAATATAGGCATGGTCGCCGCTGTATGCGCGGGGGATGACGATGTGGCTGCCCTTGACCAGCCGCAGATGGGCAGAACTTCTCGCTCCCAGTGCCGCTTTCGCGACCCGATCGACCCAAGGCCCCGCCGCGTTGGCTATGGCGCGTGCTTCTATCTGGCTGACCCCTCCTGGGTTTCGGACAGTGACGCGCCAAGAATCCGGCTGTCTTTCGAGTGCAATACATTCGGTGCGCGTCAGAATTTGCGCCCCACGCTCTCGTGCATCCATCGCGGTCAGCACGACGAGCCGCGAATCTTCGACCCAGCAATCCGAGTATTCGAAACCCTTGGTCAGTTTCTCGTCAAGGATCGAACGATGCGGCGCACGCGTGAGGTCGACTGCGTGCGACCGAGGCAAGCTGCCTCGTCCGCCAAGCCGGTCATAGAGTGCAAGGCCTGCCCGCAGCATCCATCTGGGGCGCATGTCGGCTTCGTGAGGGAGCACAAAGCGCAGCGGCCAGATGATGTGTGGGGCATTGCGCAAAAGGACTTCGCGTTCGCGCAGGGACTCCGAGACCAAGCGGAACTCGTAATGCTCGAGATAGCGCAAACCCCCGTGAATGAGTTTGGTGCTTGCCGATGACGTATGCGCGGCAAGATCGTCTTTCTCGACGAGGACCACGGACAGGCCGCGCCCTGCGGCGTCGCGCGCGATACCGGCCCCGTTGATTCCGCCACCGATTACCAGCAGGTCGACCGGGCCGCTCATGGTGCAGGGCCTACCATGACCTGAACGATTGGAGAAGACCGCCCCTTGCGTGACGTTTAGCGTTCGATGATCTTACCGCTCATTGGCGCGAGCTTGGCAAGGAAGCGGTTCTGTGCGGCAAAGGGAACGCCCTGTTCGCGCATCGCGCGTTGCAGGTTCTCGACCACGGCATTCATGTCCGGACGACGCACGCCCATTGCCTGGTGCGCGGTCCGCATGTCGCGCCCGGAGTAGATGCAACCTGCGTTGAGAACGTAGCAGAATTGTTCGAAAATCGTTCGGCGAAGCCTGACCTGGTCGTGGCCGGTGAAGATTGCTGCGACGCGGGGATCCGAGAAATTGAGATCGACGAACCGATCGGCGACAGCACGAATGCCGTCGGCACCACCAAAGTGATCAGCCATCGCGCGACCTTCGAAAGGTTCGGCGCCCGCATTGGCATTGCTCTGTTCGTAAGGTTCGACCGGCAATTCTCCGGTAACCGGATCGCGGACCTCCTTCTCGACCCCGAACTCGGCGTCCCAGTCGATATTTTCGGCCGGAGCCTGTTGCAAAATAAGAAGTGGCAAGGCGGCGATGAAATTCATGATTGAATATCCCTAGAATGCGAGTTGTGCCTGGAGAAAGGCACCGCGCTGATCTTCGAAAGTCGCGATCGAGCCGAGGTCGGCGTAAGCAGCAGTCAGCGTAATGTTCTCACTGACGCCGTAAGCGGCGAAAATATCGAGCCAATCGTCTTCACCGAGGCCGAGATTATCGGGTTTGCTGCGAAACTCGCCGCCAACCACGAAACGGCGCGAGAATTGATAGGCAACCGCACCCTCGAACTGCAGCGCGAGGTCGTCGTGAGCCGCACTGCCATAGCCGAGCAAGCCATTCTGATTCGCCTTGGTCAGGCGCGCTGTCGTGTTGACGAGCACGCTTTGCGAGAGGAAAAGCTTGGTGGCACTGAGCGTAATGTCGAGCCCCTCGTCATTCGCTGCCCCGACAGCGCGCGCCACACCGCCATCCAGATTGCGCTTGTACTGCACGCCAATCGCAATCTGCGGCAGAAGCGGATCTCCGTAAACTACATCGCCCGCCAGGCGGAATTTGGCACCGTAAACATCCTGATTGAGGACGTAGCCTTGCCCGATGCCGAGCGCGGCACCGACATCACGCGTGTCGAAATTTTGCCTTGCGTAACTCAGCTCCACGCGGTCTGCGATTCCGATGGCTAGGCCATGGCTCTGCCAGCGAAAGTCGGCCAATTCCACACCGGTCGCGTGAACCTGCATGCCGAAACCGCGATCGGATTGTCGACCAGCAATCGTCGCCCAGTTAGCGATGCCGCCTCCGCTTGCTCCGTCGATTGCCGAAATGCCGTTCGTCAGCATCAATTTGGCGTTGTATTCGGCGGGGGGCGGTTCATCGAGCGGGGTGGGATCGGCATCGCCGTCTTGCGCAACCAGTGGCTGCGCAAGGACGGCTACGAACAGCAGAGGCACGGATTTCGCGCAATTTCGCGCGAACCTCGGAGTGGAACGACCTAACATGCTGGCGTAATTCGCAAAACGCGGTTGAGAAGGCGTTAAGCCTGCATGGATACTTCATTAACCCATCTTGGCTAACCCCTTGATTATGGTTCGCACGCTCCTTCTCCTGCTTTCGCTCGTCGCATTACCCGTCAGCCTGATGGCAGCCACGTCGCATTCGGTGCAGGTGCAGGTCGTCGACGCCCGCGGCGTGCCGATAAAAGATGCCGTCGTCGAGCTACACTCGGCTGGGCAGCAAAAGGGGCGGATTACCTTTCCCTGGCGCATGGCGATGGGTCAGAAAGACGAGACCTTCATCCCCGGCACCCTGATCGTAGCCAAGGGCAGCACAGTGGCCTTCCCCAATCTCGATCGGGTGCGGCATTCGATTTACAGTTTTTCCAAACCGGCCCGATTCGAAATCGATCTCTACGGCCGCAATCAGACACGCACGCAAAACTTTCCGGCAAGCGGCACTGTAAAGCTGGGATGCAATATCCATGACCAGATGCGGGGCTATATAAGGGTCGTCAATACGCCACACGCCGCGCGCACCGATTCCAATGGCCTTGTCACGCTGCGAGGCGTATCCGGAGGCCGGGCCGCCCTGACGGTGTGGCACCCACAATTGCGAGCGCCCGGCGGCGAAATGAAGCGGGCGATAGCAGTGGCGGCAAGCTCCAATCGCCATCGTATCGCGGTGCGTTTGCGGTGAAACCTGTTTCGGCGCGGCTACCCAACCTACGGTTCGGATCGCTCAAAACGCGCATCGCAGTGCTTTATGCGAGCCTGTTCGCTATCGTTCTGTCCGTGGTGATGATCCTCGTCAGCGCGGGGATAGAACGCTTTGGCGAGAATTCCGCGACGCGCGACCTCGCCGCCAATTCACGGGTATTCGACGAGATCATCGACCTTCGCGCGCGACAGATGCGTGGCGCTGCCGATGTCTTGAGTCGTGATTACGGATTTCGCGAAGCTGTCGCGACAGGCGATGAACCAACGATCGCGAGCGCACTGCGCAGCCTTCGGTCGCGATCCCGTAGTTCGCGAGCCTTCGTGGTTGGTCTCGACGGCACATTGATTGGCGACGGTCGGGCCGGCCTGCCGCAGATGGAAGATATCTGGCACAAGCTTGATGCAGGCGAAGAGCGGGGCATCATGCGCCTCGGCAAGGGCCTCGCTCTTGCCGCAGCATCGCCGATCGAGGCCCCCGACACAGTGGGCTGGCTCGTCATAGCTCATCCGCTAGACCGGACTGCCATGAGCGGCCTTGCGCGGCTAGCGGCGATCGACACCGATGCGACAATCCGCTCCACGGCGGATCTGGAGCCGGGGTTGGCGGCCCAGCCGATCGATACCGTCATCGAGGCCGACGACGAGGCTCGCAATCTCTACTACATGTCGCGACTGCCCAGCCTCGACGAGAGCGTCGAGCCGCGCCTTGTCCTGCGCCACTCGCTGGGCGCCGCGCTGAAGGAATATGCAAGCCTCAAATATCTGCTTATCGGTGTTGCGCTGACAGGGATCGCACTGGTGATCATGGTCGGCATGCGGATTGCGCGTGGTATCACGAACCCTCTGGCCAAACTAGACGATGCAGTGCGGCGCTTCGGTGCAGGCGAAGAGATCGTTGTGCCGGTCGAAACCAACGATGAAGTCGGGCGGCTTGCCCAAAGCTTCAACCAGATGGTCGGTGCAATCGAAGAACGCGAGCGCGAAATCATTCACGTAGGGCTGCACGATGGTCTGACCAACTTGCCAAATCGCAAGCTGTTTTCCGAACAGTTGGAACATGCCCTGGCACGACGCAGCGGCGATGATCGTCTGCTAATCGCTTATTGCGATCTCGACGATTTCAAGGTGGTCAACGATACGTTGGGGCATCCGGCGGGCGATGCGCTGCTGCGCGAAATTGCCCAATGCCTAACAGCGACACTGGGCGACGCGCAGGTGGCGCGGCTCGGCGGCGATGAATTCGCGATTATGATGGTCGAAAAGGATCCCGGTGCAAGCCTGATGCCCCTGGCAGAGCGGATCCAGGAATGTTTCGAGCGCCAGACCTTGATCGAGGGGCGACAGACGGAGTGTTCGGCGAGCATCGGAATCGCGGTCGCTCCTGGAGACGGCGAAGACGGCGTGTCGCTGCTGAAGCATGCCGACCTCGCGCTATACCGGGCAAAGCGCGAAGGGAAATCGAACTTCCACTTTTTCGAACCCGCGCTCGACGAGCAGGCGCGTCGAAGGCGCGAAATGGAACTCGATTTGCGACTGGCCATCAAGGAAGGCCATTTCGAACTGCATTTTCAGCCGCTCTACTCCTTGCGTGAAGAAAAACTGCAGGGTTTCGAGGCGCTTGTGCGATGGAAACACCCGACCAAGGGTCTCATCAGCCCGGTGGAGTTCATTCCACTCGCCGAAGAGACAGGCCTCATTCTCCAGATCGGCGAATGGGTCGTCCACGAGGCATGCCGCGCCGCCAGTCTCTGGCCCGGAGAGCTGACCGTCGCGGTCAACGTTTCGCCGAAACAATTCCTGGCCAATGGGCTGACCTGCACGACCATGCAGGCCCTCTCGCGCTCGGGGCTCGAGCCGCGCAGGCTCGAACTGGAGATTACCGAAAGCATTTTCATCGCCGAGGTCGAAAAGACGCTGAGCATGCTTCACTCACTGCGCCAACTTGGCGTGCGCATCGCGCTCGACGACTTCGGAACCGGCTACTCCTCACTCAGCTATCTGCGCCAATTCCCCTTCGACAAGATCAAGATCGACCGGAGTTTCGTCCGCGACCTTGCCGAGGAAGGAAACAATGCGCACGCCGTCATCCGCGCGATAACGACGCTGGCCGAAGCGCTAGGCATGGATACGCTGGCGGAAGGCGTCGAAGACCCGCAGCAGCGCGAAGTGCTGCGGCGCGAAGGTTGCCAGTATATTCAAGGGTTTCTCCTCAGCAAGCCGCTCCCTGCAGCGGAAATCGATGCTCTCATCAACGGATACTCAGTGGGGATTGAGGCGCGTCAGGCAGGCTGAAAGGTCACCGCGACTTCCGATAGAAGCGTCCGCAAACCTATTCATGCTGCATAGCAGCATTGCGCCTTGACTCGCGTCGCACTTTCCCGCGCAATCGGCCACAAGCTTCGATGGAGCAACACGTGTCCGACCTAATCCCGCTGACCCTAGAAAAACTCGCCCGGAGATTGAGCGAACTGCACGAGCGGACGCAACAGACGCCCCTGTTCAATCCGGTATTCCAGCTAGCTCACGAGTTGTCGCGCGAACTTGAGGCCGACACGGTCCCCCTGACCGATTTCGATCGCCTGATCGGCGAGCTCGAAACCTATTCATTGGATAACCGCGCCGATCGTCTGCGCGAACTGATCGATCCGGATGGCACAGAAGAGCGGCTGAAGAATGTTTGTCGAAAGTCCGACAGTTTCGACGCATTCAAAGCGTTCTGGTCACAACCACAAATGCACGTGGTCTTCACCGCACATCCGACGTTCCTGCTCGACCCTGTACAGACAGATGCGGTCGCTAGTGCAGTTGTTAGCAGAGGCCCTGTCCGCGCGTCACATGGCGAACGGGCCGACATCACGCTAAACTATGAACACGGCGAAGCAATGAAGGCTCTCGCAAATGCTCAGGATGCCCGTGACACGATCGTAGCGCGCGTTCTTCGTTCTGCTGCGGAAAACTGGCCGGATCAGTGGCGCGAAGCTGAGCCCCTTCCGTTCCGCTTTGCGACCTGGGTCGGCTATGACATGGATGGGCGGACCGACATCGAATGGACCACGTCCATCGCCTTTCGCCTGACGGAGAAAGCACAGCGACTGGGACGTTATGCCGAAAGTCTGGCTCGGATCGACGCCCACCACCCTTTGCTCGCGAAACTGCGCAGCGCACAGCGGCATACCGAGGCTTCCGCTGAAGGTTTTGCTGCGGGTGTCAAGGATGCGTCGGCTCTCTCGGCGATTGCCAATCGTCTGACCGAAGACAATCCGGAAAAGCTGCTTTCGCTTGCCCCCTTGATTGCGGATCTCGAGCGTGAGGCTGCCGATACTAGCGTCGAAAAAGCGGTCGCGCTGAGGGCCCTCGCCGCATCAATGCGCGCGGACGGGCTCGGCATGGGCGGCATTCATTTCCGCGTGAATGCCAAGCAGCTTCATAATGCGGTCCGGTCCCGCCTCGACAACGGCGTCGACCTGGATCTGGGCAGCCATGGCGCGGTTGCCGCATTGCGCGATCTGGTCGAGCGTGCAGAGCCCATATCGGCGAACTTCGCCAGCCTCGCAGTCGAGAGTTCGACCGCAGTGCGGCAGTTCCTCGCCATCGCGCAGATCCTCAAGCATGTGGATGCCGATGCCCCGATCCGGCTCCTCGTGGCGGAGTGCGAACAGCCTGCGACCGTACTAGCCGCACTCTATTTCGCGCGCCGTTTCGGGATCGAAGACAAGATCGACATTTCGCCGCTGTTCGAAACTGAAACAGCGCTGGAGCATGGCGGACGGTTTCTCGACGCCCTGCTCGCCGAAGACATCTATCGCAACTATGCACGGAAGCGCGGACGAATATCGATCCAGACAGGTTTCTCCGATGCCGGGAGATTCGTCGGGCAGATCCCCGCAAGCCTCGCAATCGAACGGCTGCAGGGACGGCTTGCCGAAGCGATGGTCGAAAACGGCCTGACCGATGTCGCAGCGCTGATTTTCAATACGCACGGTGAAGGCATGGGGCGCGGCGCGCATCCGGCCAGCTTTAGCGATCGTTTTGAATGGCCGCTGAGCCCATGGGCGCGACGACGTTTCGCGCGGGCCGATATCAGGCTGGAGCCCGAAGCGAGTTTCCAAGGAGGCGACGGCTACCTGCCGTTCGATTCCCCTGACCTAGCGCTGGCGACGCTGTCGAGCATTATAGAACTGGCACCCGCCGCGACCGATACCGACGCGCCGGTAGATCCGTTCTACAGACGCACTGACCTCAGCCTCGATTTCTATCGCGCGATCAAGGAACATCAGCACGATCATCTCGAGAGCCGCACCTACAGCCGCGCGATCACGGCATTTGGACTGGGGTTGCTCCCGACGACCGGCAGCCGCGTTTCCCGCCGGCAATCGGATATCAACGCCGATCGCGATATGAGCTTGCGCCAGATCCGCGCGATCCCGCACAACGCCATACTCCAGCAGCTCGGCTATCCCGTGAACATCATTGCCGGCATCGGAACCGCGGCAGTGGGAAAGTATGACGATATTGCCGACCTGTTGGCAGATTCCCCGCGGGGTCGCCAGATCATGCGACTGGTTAGAAAGTCCAACGCGCTTGCTAGCATCAAAACGGTTGCCGCGTACGGAGAACTATTCAACTCCGCTTACTGGGCGAGCCGTCCCTACCGCGGCACCGAAGATCATCTCGCACGCGCGTGCGAGACCCTTGCCGAGTATCTCATCCAAGATGACCGCAATGGTGTTTTCCGCCGGCTCGCCTCTCGCCTGCGCGTTGATGCTTTGAAGCTTCACCGCCTGTTCGAATTGATCCCCGACGAGAACCCCGTGAGTTCGCGCGAAGAACTGCGCCGCACGATAGGCGTTCTGCAGGCGCTGAGGCTGGCGCTCATGCAGCACATGTTCCTAAAGGCGGTATCCGTGCCGGCCTTCAGTCGCGCCAACGACGTCAGTCGCACCGATGTCCTCGAGATGGTATTCACCCTGCGCATCGACGAGGCGTTGGCGCAGCTACGCCGTGCCTATCCGGTGGATTTCCCACGCAAGGATGATTTCACCGTCGACGAGCAAGGCGATTATCCGCAAGGCCACGGCGAAGGCTACGCCGCTATAAGACGGGACTACATCGATCCGATCGAAACCAGCCAGGCGCTATCGGTCCGGATATCGATCGCGATCGCCAACCTTTTCGGGGCGCATGGGTGATGGCAGGGAGGCGGAATCACCACCGACGGTATACACCTTTAGGTTTCGTGGACAAGGCTTGACTGTGGACTTGGTCGCTGATTTTGCTTTGCACAGCTTCGCTTCCAAGGCTGGCTTTTGGAGGCAGTCTTGGGCGAACGGATCGGCTGACGTGACTCCCTGATTTTCCTCCAGTCTCGATTAGAGTCCGGCCCTGACGGAAGGACCGACGAGATGAAGAGATTGAGGTTCGCCGAAGAGCAGATCATTGGCGTGCTGAAGGAGGCCGAGGCGGGAGCCAAGACCGCTGACCTGGCCCGTCGGCACGGTGTATCTGAAGCGACGATCTACAACTGGAAGTCGAAGTATGGCGGTATGGAAGTGTCCGATGCCCGCCGACTGAAGGAACTCGAGAGCGAGAACGCCAATCTCAAGCGGCTGCTGGCCAATGCGATGCTGGACAAGGCTGCTCTGAAGGATCTTCTGGCAAAAAAGGCTCGACGCCCGCCGCGAAGCGGGAAATTGTCGCTCATCTCCAGGCGTGCCACGGGATGAGCGAGCGGCGGGCGTGCCGTGTCATCGATGCTGATCGCAAAAGCGTGCGTTACTGTTCCACCCGGGACGATGATGCCGGTCTGCGTGAGAAGCTGCGCGAGCTGGCCAAACCAGCGTCGTCGGTTCGCCTATCGCCGTCTGCACATCCTGCTGCGCCGGGAGGGGGTCATGATCAATCGGAAGAAGACCCAGAGGCTCTACAAGGAGGAAGGGCTGGCGGTCAGGCGACGAAGAAGCCGCAGGCGCGCTGTCGGCACGAGGGCACCTGCTCCGATGCTCGCCTTACCGAACCAGCGCTGGAGCCTCGACTTCGTTCACGACCAGATGGCGTCGGGCAGGCGGTTCCGGGTGCTCAACGTGGTCGATGACGTGACCCGGGAGTGCTTGGCAGCGGTGCCGGACACCTCGATCTCCGGTCGCCGTGTCGTTCGCGAGTTGACCGCACTGATCGCACGGCGTGGCAAGCCATGTTATCCGAGCATTTTTTTGTGGGTAGGGCAATACCCTGGTCGCTATCCTGTTGAATGCCGACAAAGCAAGCGACAATGATTTCCGTTGTCATAGCAACAGAACTGCGTCACCGCGCTGCAATCCGTGCGTCCAAGTGAACCCTCAACCTTTTTTCAGGATCCAGAAATTCATGAAGATGAGCCAGGTCCTCGGCAAAGCTACGAGCTCTGGATCCGGAGTGATCGCTGCGGCCGCTGTTGGCTTTGGCCTTACGGTAGTCTTGTCGCGCACCTTGCCCCCACAAACATTTGGTGCCGTCGCAATCGCGCTCACATGGGCAACGATTGGATCGCAATTTGCACAGCTTGGCCTCTTGCGTAGTTCTACCAAGATTGTCGCAACAACGCGCGCCTCGGATGATAGCGGCGGGTTGAAAGCTTTCCTGATTTTCGCTCTCGCAATTTCAACATTTGCGTCATGTGTAGGCTCGATCGCGTTGCTTGCACTCCTCCATGTTCAAGGTGAATCTGACGGATTGCAATTTTCGACCGCCTTACTCGCTGCGGGCCTTTTATTGCCGATGACAATCTGCCGAATTATCTCAGGCGTTCTGCTTGGCGAAAGCCGGAGCTTCATCGGGGCTTTTTCACAGACGGGGTTGCCCTCCCTTGGCTTGCTCATTGGGTTATTCTGCTTTTTGGCAGTCGGCTCGACAACCTCGCAGTTCGGGCTGTTCGAGATCCTGGTCTACGGCGCATTTGCCGCAACGCTTGCTGGCCTGGGAACTGTCGCTTGGCGCTTTCGCGATATTTTGACAGCCAAGGTTGCCGGATATCCTGTCCGAGAATGGCTTTCATTGTCGCTGCCCCTGATGATCGTTGGCGGGATGCAGCTGTTGAACCGGCAGATCGGTGTGTCCGTCCTGGGAAGCACGCACGGTCCGGAGGTCGTTGCTGCGTACTATCCTGCTCTTCGCATCAGTGACTTCGCGCTCGTTGCCGAAATGGGAATTAACGCTGCCCTCGCCGCTCATGTTGCTGTGATGTACAAAAACGGTCAAAAGTCGCTGTTGCAGGCCACTTTGAAGAAGGCGGCAGTGGTAGCGTTTAGCCTGACCGCAATATTTGTGTTCTGCGGAATTATAACGGCGCCTTGGCTGCTTTCCCTTTTCGGAGGAGTGGCAGCCGAGGGGGTAATGCCGCTGCGCATTCTTTTGTTCGGACAGCTTATCGCTGGCGCCTGTGGATCAGTCGGCATGGTTACGGCAATGACAGGCCAAGAAAGGTTTACTGCAGCTACAGCGACGATAACTCTTGTTTTGAACTTGGGGGTACTGTGGCTAATGGTGCCGGATTATGCAGCGGTCGGTGCCGCAATAGCGACTGCGTTTGCTGCTATCTTATGGAATTTCGTGCTGTTGGCCAGATGTCGCCAGACGCTCAAGGTAGACCCATCGATCCTTTCAATAAAAAGAGACGATCTCATCAAATTAGCAAACCGACTAAGAATTAGATAACACTGAGATATCAACAAACTGTGCGTCGAAGCCCTGTAGCGCCACACCAGAAATTGGCACCCTGCTATGCGCTCCCTCGACGATTGGAACGGATACCGTGCCAAATTGAAAATATCGTTTTGATAACGAATCTTTTTGCCACGATTTAACGGCGATGATTTCGTCGGAAGCCAAGTCTAGCCAATAAGCGATAGCTTCCGGAGAAGCCTGACAAGGCGACAATTCGGCGGCTGTAAAGAACAAAATCCCACCACTGAAGGATATAGAGTGGAAAATTGGGCCATTAACTTCGGCTAAAACTGAAACTGTCTTGTCAGATCTTTTGAGTTTATTGATGGTGTTAACTTGGAACTCTGCGTCCGTTCCGAAATATATCGCATCGTCTGTGAATTGCGTGGTGATGATCCGCCAATTCTCACCACCACGTCCAAGCGCAATGGAATTTGCAAAGTCAGGCGAAAAGCTAAGCAAACGGCACTCGCCATCAATGTCCCCGGTAGTGACGATAACGCGTTTGCTGAAGGGATCCCATGTGCATCGATGTATGTGGCGCACCTCGCCTGGCCCGAATGTTTTCACGATTTCCGCATGCCGTACGCCTTGTTTCACCCGGTATAGGTGCACAGGCCCACGCTGCTCATTAGGCAAATACTCGCCAAATATGAGCGACCCATCAGGCATGAGAGCAATTCCGTCGCGCAGAACTTTGCTTTCGTTGATCAGACCGTCAATGGGGCAAAATTCGCCATTGCTAAACCACCCGATCTCATTGCCGAAACAATAAAAGATCTCCTGGCCTACCGGTCGAGCAACGTAAAAGGTCTCTCTCGAAAGACGACGCCCCAATCGAGTTGCACCTAGCAAGCGACGCATCAATGGACGCCGAATGCGTCCAATTTCGACGGGCTCAGCATCAATGCCTCGGCTTGAGTAAAGCGATGCGCCCTTTGACCATATCACAAGATCCGGCCCCAAGTACTCGCAAGCCTCAACAATTGGCCTTTGAACCGGACTGAAGCGCGGCGTCTCAGACAATTTCAAATCCTTGGCGAATGCGATCTCCGAATTGAGCTTCGATCAGTTCAACGTCCGACTGGTCAAGAGCTGTCTGCCAAATGCCCATTTCGCCTTTGTGTGCAGACACGTGATTTGGGTGCAACATCAGTTTTTCGTCGGCGAAAACCGTCTTCATCCCCAGCAAACGTCCGATGCGTCTACGGAAGTGTTCAAAAGGAACGCGCTTTTGCCGAGATTTTTCGTAAGCAGAATCAATACCCAGCTCATTTAGCAGCTGCGCCTTTTGTGCGTCGTCCAAATTGGCGGACACAAAGGAAGAAAGCTGCTCCATTGCTGCCGAAAGATCGGTCAATAAAAGTTGGTATTCTTGAACAAGAACCTTTCCCTTTGGTCCGTTCTGCAACCAATGCTCAGTTTCAAGGGCGTCGCGCACACGACTTATTGCGTGCGTAATGGAGAAAGCGAACTTTATTTGCATTGATGCAATCACGTCGCGAATGTCGCGATGAACGTAAACGAAATGCAAGCGATCCGAAGATTCGGCATACTCCCGGATGGACTTGGGCGGAAAGTGCATTTTTACGACGTGATATTTGCTACTTTCTGCTAGTTTGACAATTTCGTCCGTTGCGCCCTCCCACTCTGAGCTTGGGCGCCACTCTACCCGCGTGCCCAATTTCGCGTGCTCCACGATTTGCCATGCAAGATTAAACTGCAAGGTCGAAGCAGACCGTGGCATTCCACAACATACTAAAAGCATGAACTTTTCCAACTTCTCGATCAGAGCTGTTACATTAGGGGAGATTTCCCTAAACGCCCTATTTCCTACGCTTGCCGCGTGACGCACGTCCCCATACCGAAAACCCACATTTGCATCCACCGGCAAATTCGCGAATGCCTGTTTGACCAATCAATCCTGTTGGTCTTCGGTGAAGATGGTTGGCGGATCCGCCGAAATATCGGTTTGTCTGCCGTGGTTGAAGATTTTTCAAATTGCAGGTGAGAATGTCCCAGCGCAGAATATTAATCATTCATCGCTATTTTTGGCCTGAGAATATTTCTCAAACGCCTTTTCAGCTCAAGGACATCGCCTGGCTCCACTTGGGCCGAGGCGACCACGTCACCGTAGTGACAGGAACCAGCGATGATTTCACCGCTGAGTGGAGCGCCGAGTTTGGCGGAAAGGTTCAGTTTCGCCATTTTGTAGCTGACAATGATCGCGGCCAGTCAGCATTTCGACGTATGATTAACGCGTTCCGCTTGGGCAAACTTGCTCTCGTCGAAATTGTAAGAAATCGTTTCGATCTGATGTATGTTCTTAGCTACCCCCCTCTTTTTGCGACGATCATGATTTTTTTCAACCGCCTGTTTGGAGCGGCTGATCAGACGATTTTCTATGTCCAGGATATGTTTTCATACCGCATAAGCAATAAAGCCGCCAAAACCATATACGAAAGACTGACAGGTTGGACAGTCAGGGCCAGTACGACAACTATAACCTTATCTGAAGCAATGCATGGTCAACTAAGGGACTTCTCGCCTCGCCATGCAGATAAAGGGCGCGTCACTGTGATCCCGAATACGTTTCCGCCCTCCGAACTTCCAGAATACAGCGCGGATACGCCGACCGCCGACGTAATTTACGCTGGTGCACACGGCAAAGCGCAGAATTTGACACATTTTGTAAAGGCATTGGCGCTCGTCCCTGTCGCCAAACGCCCGACAGCGGTCTTCTTTGGTGAAGGTTCGGAAAAATCTACTTTGATGTCGCTTGCCGAAGAGCTCGAGTTGACCAATTGGCTACAATTTCATGACGGCATAAGCAGAGATGAAATTGCGAAGGAAATTCGCATGGCAAGATTCGGGTTGGTTGGTGCCGTTCCCGAACTCATGAAATATGCCTTCCCAAGCAAAATGGCCACTTACCTGAGCCTCGGGACTTCAGTCTTGATGATGTGCCAAACGGATGGTCCTGATTGGCAATGGCTTTTGGAAAGCGGCAACGGACTGCCCCTTGATCCTAGCGATATCAATGTCGCGGCGAGTCAACTTGGCGAAATTCGGAACGCTAAAATTGCAGCAAAGCGAGTAATCGTAAAAAATGCGCAGAAAGATTTTGGGCTGCCTTCATATTTAAACAGAATGTCTAGCGAGATTGAATATTTGCAATCGCTAAGATAGCAGACCTGTCGCGGAAGATCATTCTTCTATCGGGAACCACTTTCGGGCTTCTCTGGCCTCTTTAGGTAACGCAAAATCCTCTTTTCCCAAAATGATCTGAATAATCGCAATCGCTGTTCGAAAAAGTACGCCAATGTCACGCAGTACGTTGCGGCGGTCAATATAAGCCAGGTCGATTGCCAATTTCGGAGCTAACACTTTGGCCAAATAGCTCGCTTCCGGATTATCGTCATCGATGAGCCGGTCACCGGATGTGTAATAGTAAATTGCACCGGGGCTCGTAATTCCGGGCCGCACTTCAAGAGTGCGCATCATCCAGTTTGAGTAATGCGCTCTCACTATGTCTACTGCTTCGGGCCGCGGGCCAACCAGACTCATGTCGCCAATGAGCACATTCCAAAACTGTGGCAGTTCATCAATTTTGGTTAGCCGAAGAATGGCGCCGAACCGGAAAACCCTGGCATCGTTGCGGCCGGAAATCTGCGCGCCCACATCTGCACCAACGTGCATCGTCCTGAATTTTGCCATGCGAAACGGTTTGCAGTCTTTGCCCATTCGCTGTGCCCAATATAGCACCGGTCCTGGAGAAGTTAGGCGAATGCCCAAACCCGCAACCAAAAGTAGAGGCAGGGTGACGAGCAAGGCCAGAACCGAAACCGCTATATCCAAGAACCGCATCACAAGTGTTGCTTTCTAGGAAAAAATATCATGCAGCGCTTCAATGACATAGGTTTGCTCATCTACGGTCATTCCCGGGAACAACGGGAGACTGATGCAGCTGTTGCCGATACTCTCGGAATTGGGGAAGTCATCCGGCATAAGTCCGCAACTCTCAGCCCAGTAGGTCATGCGATGCAAAGGTGTATAATGCACGGAGACGCCAATATTTCTGCTTTGCAACTGTTCAATTGCCCGATCGCGGGCAATTGGATGGCTGTCACCTAGTCGAACGATATAGAGATGACGGCTATGTAAATCGCCAATTTCCGCCGTTGCGGGCAAAATGAGCGAAAGGTCGGATAATTCCTCATCATAGCGTGCGCATTGTCTCTCTCGGTCTTTCCGAAATTCCTCAACCCTTTTCAACTGATGCAAGCCGATCCCTGCAGCGATGTCCGTTAAGTTATATTTGAAACCTGGCGCTACGATATCGTAGCGCCAACTAGCCTTTCGATCGGTAAAGCGATTGAAAACATCCCGGCTGATCCCATGCAACCTCATTCGCTTGGCTCGCTCAGCAATGTGAGGGTTTCTTGTGACCAGCATTCCACCTTCGCCAGTAGTCATCGTCTTGTTGGCATAAAAACTGAACGCTGTAGCGTCTGCTCCGCAATCGCCAATCATGCGCCTCTTATGGCGCGCCGGCAGTGCATGCGCCGCATCGTCGACAACCTTGATGCCGTGCTCACTGGCAATTTCGCAAATTGCGGTCATGTCACACGGCAAGCCCGCAAAGTGCACCGGCATGACAACTTTCGTAGCTGACGTTATAGCTCCGCTGAAATCTGATGGCCTCATATTGAATGTTGCGTAATCGCAATCCACAAACACTGGGTTCGCACCGAGATAACGAATGACCTCCGCAGTTGCTGTGAAAGTGTAACTCGGAACAATAACCTCGTCCCCGGGGCCCACGCCTAGCGCCTCTAACGCAAGATGCATTGCTGCAGTAGCGCTGTTTACCGCCACAGCCTCTAGTCCGTCGCCACCGATAAATGATGCGAACTCGTCCTCGAACTTTAACGCCTTGGCTCCTGTGGTGAGCCAGCCGTTCTCCAAACAATCGACGACTTCTGCTATCTCTTCCTTCCCGATGGTAGGGCGAAAAAAGGGGACCCCATTTACACTTCTCGGTTGATTTTTTGTCATCGGTTAATCTCTTATGTATAGCCTAACCGGTGGAGATTAGGTTCGATAATTCTCATCATGCGACGTTGCTGCTTTAAATCGAGCTCATCTTTCCACTTCGTATCAGCACCTTTGCGAACTTTTTTGTCATGCATCGCAAGGATATTGTCTGCGTCTTTGATGTTGCAGAAATCAATTACGCGGCGCAGGGCGTCCGTTCCTCCAACAAGATCGTCATACCTTATAGTAATCTGCCTTGCGCCCTCGATGGAACTTAGGTCCTCGAGGGCATAGTCGATCGAGAACGACCATTGTTTGGCGCAAATTTCGACGAGATCTCGCTGCTCAGCGACATCCTCCGTAATTCCCGGGTACCTCGGCCCCCAAATCTTGCCGCCGCCGCGACCAGAAGACAAACCTTTGATCAAGTTACCGCCAAACCAAGCTGCATAACCAAGATTTTGAAGCGGCAATCCCTTCAGTTTTTCGAAAAGGCGGCTTGCGCGCAGGGGTTCTTGCCATTGTCGCATGGCGCTTTCCGTCACAGCGCGACCATCTCGGACTAGATGCACGAAAAGAGCGTCCGGGAATGCGACGTTACAAAATGGAACACGCAGTGTGTTACTGACCGTCTTTTCTAAAAGAACGTCGCCGGAACTGGGTGGTAATTTCGCAAGGCGATGAACTTGATTCCGGATGAAACTTATTTTGCGTGGCGTCAGCAATTCCGGCGACAGTACGTCGTCAGGCGCACCTTCCGATCCATATCTCCAAATATAATTTATATCATACGGCACCGCCTTAGCTTGCGCTGATGTAGCTAAAATGTCGCGAAGATACTTAGTGCCGGATCGAGCCGCACCCAAAATTATCACAGGCTGAGTCATTCAAAATCTGCCGTCAAACATAATCATGCATCCGAATACCATCCCAGGTATTCGACAAGCGTGCAGTGCCAAGGATCAGTTTTACCACGCGCTCCGAAGTATCGGAAATTGCGTAGTCGGTCGGGATCGTACAGTGCTGGTCATTAGCCTTTCGGTCCGAGTGCGTACTCGTAACAAGATCAACTGCTTCGGCAATCGTGTCCGGATTCAATCCGGTCACAACGATGTTACCCGTGTCCATCGCTTCTGGTCGTTCGATAGCATCTCGAGGCGTAATGGCTGGAAAATCCAGTATCGAGGATTCTTCGGCAATTGTGCCGCTGTCACTGATGGCGCAAAATGAGTTTTTCTGCAGATTATTATAGTCATGAAAGCCAAAGGGCTTCAAATCGCGAATACGTGAATCGAACCGCAGGTCCATCGCGTCCAACCTTTTACGGGTGCGAGGATGGGTTGATAATATGACTGGCATGTCATGCCCCTCAGCCAGCATGTTCAGTGCTTCGACTAGTTGTGCCAATCGAGGTTTACTGTCGACATTTTCCTCGCGGTGAAGTGAAACTATGAAATACTGCTGCTTTGCCAGCCGAAGCTCCGCAAGAATTTGAGATTGTTCAATTTTTTTCCGATAATGATCTAGCACTTCGCGCATCGGAGAGCCGGTCAGGTAGATCCGTCGGTGTTGCATGCCTTCGCTTAGCAGATGTCGGCGAGCATGCTCCGTGTATACTAGATTGAAATCACTTATGTGGTCCACGAGGCGGCGATTTGTCTCTTCTGGAACATTACGGTCAAAACTCCGATTGCCCGCCTCCATATGATAGACTGGAATTTTCATTCGCCTCGCCATGATGGCAGAAATGGCGCTGTTCGTATCGCCCAGCACCAACAGCGCATCTGGCCGATTT
Organism: Citromicrobium sp.; assembly: GCA_003248395.1. GTDB lineage: Bacteria > Pseudomonadota > Alphaproteobacteria > Sphingomonadales > Sphingomonadaceae > Qipengyuania. The sequence continues at coordinate 2,753 of QFNA01000008.1, read as the reverse complement.
TCCTTCAGTTCCTTCTCAGTTTCTATGAGAATACCGCCCAAGACCGAACCAAGACTAGACGTGTCGACACCCAGAAAACTATCGGGCTTGCGCACATCCAGGTCCCGAAAGAACACTTCGTTCAGTTCGAAATCCCAGTTCTGACCGGTGTGGACAATGCGATGGTCGGTATGCTGATCGAGCAAAGCCATCACGCGCGAAAGGCGGATAATTTCCGGGCGAGTTCCCAGAACGGTCGTAACTTTCAACTTATTCATAAGTGACCTCAAACGGGATCAGCATAGGTATCGGGATGCGCGGCGTCGAACATGCGATGGGTCCAGAAAAACGTCACGAGTGGTTCTTGGCCGACGTTCTCGATATTGTGTGTGTGCAATGGGATTTGGTCGATCGCCACCGGTTTATCGCCGCTGACGCGGAACTCCACGATTTCGTCGGTCAAAACCTTCCGAATCCGGATCACGGCTTCTCCGCTAACGACGAGAAAACGCTCCACCAAGTCAAAATGGAAATGATCCCCTCGCGTTTTTCCGGGGTGGGTAGTGGATAGAAACGTATGGCTGGCATTACCCCCCTTTGCACTCTCGAACAGCTTGCCACGCTCATCCTCGTTCACTTTCATCGGTCGAGGGTAATGATGGGGGAATGCGGCAGTGCGATAACTATTGAACAGAGCCAAGCTGAAAGCATCAGTTAGATCGGGAAAGATATTTGCGGTATATTGCTCGTGAAAGCCCAGCAACCGACTGTAGAGCTCTTCGATGCTCATATCTTGGCCTTTTGGACCTAACCGACCACCATCGCCCGCCAAAACGTTGTCGATCGCCATCTGTGCCGCAGCGCCAGCATGTAACAAGCTAACACGTCCATCGGCGTTGATAGTGGGCTGCTCGCCTTTCCATATCTGATCAATCAATGTGGCAGTCACGTTATTGTAATACGGACGCGCGCATTCGCCGAAAATGTGCGGCAAGACCATTTCGGTATATCTCGGAAGAGCTTGCTCGATGATCTCTCCGGCGATCCGCTTCGATCGGCCATAAGGCGTGTCGGAGTTCGCATGGGTGGAATTGGCGTATACAATATGCGGCGCGATGCCGGCCGCGCCACACGCCGCAACCAGTTTTTCGGCAATGTGGGGGTTTGCCGCTTCCACCTCGGCCTCATCGCCGCGATTCACACCTGCGAAGTGCAAAATTGCGTCAACATCACTCAGAGCCCCGGCCAATTCGTCCGGATTTGTGAAGGTTGCGCGATCGATTTGAACCAATTTATGCGGCTCTGGCTCGCCGCGAAATTTTGCTGCACAATTCAACGCATGTATCCGCGCCGATGCGTGCCAACCTATAAGACCCCGCGACCCGGTGACTGCAATTTTCATCAGCTACCCCAAGCCTCTAATTCGGCACGAACTTCTGGCAGCGACAACAGCAGATCTTTCACCTCGCTCACAGTGAGCCGCTCAGCGTTGTGCGAATGAAAGTCTTCTGTAGGAGTTTCGTCCACTTCACCTTCCGTGAAGTAGCTAGAATAATTCAGGTCGCGCTCGTCAGCTCGAATTCGCCAATAGTCGCCCATGTCTTCGCCGGTGGACAGTTCCTGTTTGGTAGCCAGCGTTTCATACAGTTTTTCAGCATGCCTCCACCCAATGATCTTCACGTCATGTTTGGGCCGCCCGAAAAGCCCGATGAGCGCAGTGACCAGATCACCGATTGTCGATGCCGGCGCTTTTCGAATGAACAAGTCGCCCTGACGCGCATGCTCAAAAGCAAAACGCACCAGCGACACGCTGTCGCGCAAAGGCATCAGGAACCGGGTCATTTCAGGTGCGGTGACTGTGATTGGCAGGCCTGACTTTATCTGCCTTATGAACAACGGAATAACGCTACCGCGAGAATACATTACGTTTCCATACCGAACGCACGAGATCGTCGTATCAGCTTTGGAGCCAATCTCGCGGGCGGCTGCTTGTGCCTGCTTTTCCATCATTGCCTTGGAAATGCCCATCGCGTTGATAGGATGCACCGCCTTGTCAGTCGAAAGACACACCAGGCTACCGACCCCAGCTTCGATAGCGGCGCGGATCACGTTTTCGGAGCCGAGAATATTGGTCCGAACGGCCTCGAGCGGGAAAAACTCGCACGAAGGCACCTGCTTGAGAGCAGCTGCATGGAATACCGCATCGACGCCAGCCATGGCGCGATTGACACTTTCTCGATCTCTGATGTCGCCTATGTAGTACCGAACACGGCTGTCATTCAGGTGGTTGCGTAACGCGTCCTGCTTCTCTTCGTCTCTGCTGAGAATGCGAACCTCCGGCACACCGTCCGCCAGGAGCGCGTTCAGCATAGTTTTGCCAAAAGATCCCGTGCCGCCCGTTATCAGGACCGATTGAATTTCCATTTGGTGTGTCTCACGAATCAAGTTGTGACGGCCCGGTACAGTGCTTTCTGTTGCAAGGCTAGGTCACCCCCTAAGGGGGGGCGACACGGATGACGTGCCGAGCGTTAATCTATCGCAATTCACCGCCTTATAGCTAGAAACATGGGATTTATCATCCAAGGGCAGGTAGAAGCGTAAGCGATAAGATTATGACGCTTCATCCTGTTCAGAAAAGATAAGGTGTGCGCCAGACTAAAATTATGGAGACCGATTGACGTGACCCTCTGATTTTCCGCCCCGAGCGATTAGAGTCTGGCCTTGAAGGAAGGACAGACGATGAAGCGAACGAGGTTTTCAGAAGAGCGGATTAT
>QFNA01000123.1 GCA_003248395.1 Citromicrobium sp. | reverse complement strand
CGGCTGGGGCTTTGCCGACGTTCTGCCGTGGTTCAAGCGTGCCGAAAACAACGTGCGCGGTGCCGACGGCTTTCACGGCGGCGACGGGCCGCTTTGCGTGAGCGACCAGAAATGGGCCAACCCCGGCAGTCTCGCCTTCGTCGAGGCGGCGGCGCAATTGCAATTGCCACGGAATGACGACTTCAATGGCGAGAGCCAGTCCGGCTTCGGTCTCTACCAGGTCACGCAGAAGGATGGCGAGCGCTGGTCGGCATCGCGCGCCTATATCGAACCGCTGCGCAAGTCGCGCAACCTCGACGTGCGCATCGGCGTGACCGTGCAGCGCATCGCGATCCACGAAGGGCGCGCCACGGGTGTCACCTATTCGGTCGGCGGACGCGAACGGACGGTGAGCGCGAATGCCGGTGTCGTCCTGTCTGCGGGCGCGTTCAATTCGCCCCAGATCCTCATGCTGTCGGGCATCGGTCCCGCCGCCCACTTGCGCGAACACGGGCTGGAGGTGCTGGTCGACCGGCCCGCGGTCGGCTCCGACCTGCAGGACCATATCGACTACGTTTCGAGCTGGCAGACCGACAACCAGGATTTCTTCGGTGACAGCCTGGCGGGCACGATTCGCATGGCGAAGGCCGTGCTCGAACACCGCCGTTTCCGGACGGGCGCGATGACCACCCCCTATGCCGAGGCGGGCGGGTTCTGGAGCGTCATGCCCGATGCACCAGCGCCCGATGTGCAATGGCATTTCGTACCCGCCATGCTGGAGGATCACGGTCGTACAAAGGTGAAGGGGCACGGCTTCTCGCTCCATGCCTGCGTCCTGCGTCCCGAAAGCCGCGGGACCGTGCGCCTCGACAGCCGCGATGCGGCCCATGCCCCCCGCATCGATCCCAATTTCCTCGACGACGAACGCGACATCGCCACGCTTCGCGAAGGGGTGCGCCTGTCGCATCGCATCGCCGCGGCCCCGGCACTGGCGGAGTATGCGCCCCGCGATCGTTACCCCGTCGCCCTCGACGACGATGCGGCGCTCGACGATCTGATCCGCAATCGCGCCGACACGGTCTATCATCCGGTCGGCACCTGCCGCATGGGGGCGGACGAGGCGTCGGTGGTCGATCCAACGCTCAGGGCGCGCGGCGTGGACCGGCTGTGGGTGGCCGATGCCAGCATCATGCCGCGCCTGGTTTCGGGCAATACCAATGCGCCCAGCATCATGATCGGCGAACGTTGCGCCGATTTCGTGCAGGCGGAACTGGCTCGCTGACCCCACGCAAAAGGGGCGGACCGGCGGCCCGCCCCTCTTTTCGATCAGATGCCCGATCGCGTCAGAACGACTGGCGCATCGTCACGCCGATGGTACGCGGCGTGCTCACGCTATAGCCCAGTCGCGCCCTGCCGCCGCGTTCGCGGTCGAAGCTGAGCAGCGCATTCTCGTCGAGCAAATTGTTGACATAGACCACGAACGACGTGCCCGAATCGAGATCGAGTCCGGCATTCAGATTGATCATGTCGTATGACGGCAACAGCAGGTCGACCGTCGTCGCGGCATCCGCCGGCGCGCCGCCAAACGGCAGCCCGTGGACGAAGGTTCGCGGGTTGTTTTCCTGGTCGGCAGGCTGGGTATAGCGGTTGCCGACGTGGCTCCACGATGCCGAGACATAGGCATCGGCCGTATCCGATACGGGGAATTCATAGCTCCCCGATGCAGTGAACTGCACCTTCGGCACCGACGGCAAGCGATTGCCTTCGCGGATGCCCGTCGCCGCGGTCAGCACGCCCGGCAGGGTGGAATCGAATTCCGCCTCGATCACGCTGCCCGAAAGCACGAAATCGAGTCCCGGCGTCGGCGAAAATCCAATCTCGGCTTCCGCCCCCATCGTATGCGCTTCGGGCACGTTGAAGACGATGCGCGACGAACAGCTGCCCGCATCCAGCGTCACCTGCAGATTGCTGATGTCGTTATAGAATGCCGCAACATTGCCATAGAATCCGCGACCCTGCGCCTTCGCGCCGACCTCGTAATTCCACAGCGTCTCGTCCTCGTAGCTCTGGAACGATCCGAACAGCGCCTCGTCGTCGGCCGAACACAGCGTGATGTTCAGCGGATCGTTCACGCCGCCCAGCCGGAATCCCTTCGACGCCTGCGCGTTCAGCGTCACCACGTCGCTGATGTCATAGCTCAGCAGCACGCGCGGGCTTACACCGTCCGACTTGGTCCGGTCGGAAACATTGTCGCTATTGGCGAACAGGCCGCCCGACTTGAACTGCCGCTTTTCCTCGAAATCGTAATAGCGGGCGCCGACAGTGACGTCGAAGGCATCGCTCAGCGCGTAAGTCGCTTCGCCGAAAATGGCGATCTGTTCGAGGTCGTAAGGCAGGTCGGCGTTATACGGCGAATCGCCGGCGAACCCGTTCGATACGGCCAGCGCCGTCCCGTCACCCAGCGTCGCGTCGGTGAAGGCGTCATAGCCCGGCGTCGGCAGCCGCTGGCTGTAGAACCGGTCGGTCTGCGAATAGAAACCGCCGATAACCCATTGCAGGGGGCCATCGCCGTCGGATGCAAATCGCACCTCCTGCGTGATCGATTCGACATCGGTCGTGTCGTACAGATTGGCCGGCAACAGCACGCCGGCGTCGGGAAAGCCGAGATCGACCGAAACCGATCCGGTCAGCGCACTGCCGTCGCGGCTGACAATGATGTCGCGCTTGGTATAGCTGCTGACCGAAGTCATGGTGATGGCGCCCAGATCGGCCTCTGCCACCATGTCGGCGATCAGCGTTTCGTCCTCGAACGCCTCGCGCATCAGGAGATACTGCTCGCGCTCGTCGAAGGTGGTCGGATCGGTGCGGAATTCGTTGGCGTAGAGGTTGTAGACGTCCTGCCGGTTGAACCCGTTGGCCTTGACCGTCTGGAAAATCAGGCGCGGCGTCAGGCTGAATCCCTCGCCCGTATCGACCGTCAGCGCCAACCGTCCGCCATAGCGTTCGCCATCGTTGACGTCCTCGCCGCCCGCGGGGCCGATCGCATTGATGAAGCCGCCGTATTGCGTGTAATATCCCACGGCGCGCAACGCCGCCTTGTCGCCCAGCGGCAGGTTGACCATGCCCTTGGTGTGCCAGCCGATGTCGTCGCCATCGACCAGGTTTACGTTGGCCTCAACCAGACCTTCGGTCACGCCGACCAGCGGCTGGTTGGTGATATAGCGGATGGTCCCGCCGACGCTACCCGAACCGAACAGCGTGCCCTGCGGCCCGCGCAGGGTCTCGACGCGGTTGAGGTCGAACAGATCGAGATCGGGAGTAAACAGCGAGAGCGAGATGACCGATTCGTCGAGATAGACGCCCACCTGCTCCTTTACGCCCGGCTGGTCGCGCACGACCTGACCGGCAGAGACGCCACGGACCGAAACCTGGCTCTGGCCCGGTCCGAGGTTCTGCACCGACAGCCCGGCGACATTGCGCGACAGGTCTTCCAGCGTGACCGCACCCGATTTCTGGATGTCTTCCTCGGTCTGCGCGTTGATCGAAAACGGCACGTCCTGGATCGTCGAATCGCGCTTGGTCGCGGTGACGATAATGACCTCCTGCTCGACGGTTTCCTCGTCGGCAGTCTGCGCAACACCGGGGGTTGCGAGCGCAGCCAGGCTGCAGCCGGTCAGCAGCGATGCGGCACGCATGAGCGCGCCTTTGTTGAGCGTTTTCATAATCCTCTCCTCCGCGCGAGGCATCGCGCCTCGTCTGCGGTTCAAGTAAATGCACCTTTAGGTTTACTAGACGCAAGGTCTATTCACTCGTGCGCAATATTTTGCCAGCAACGCGTAACTTTTGAGTCACAGGCCGGTGGGCAAAAAAGGGGCCGGTCCGTAACGGAAACCGGCCCTCGCTAGGCGGTGTTCGCAGGTGGAACATGGTCTGGCCGGGCGACTTTGGGAGAGGAGGGTGGACGGCCGCCCGGCCAAGCTCGCGATCAGTTGTAGGCGCGCTCTCCGTGGTCGGAGATGTCGAGACCGTTGACCTCTTCCTCTTCGCTCACTCTCAGGCCGATCAGGCGCTTGACGATTCCGCCAGCGACCAGCGTACCGGTCGCGGCCCATCCGATGGTCACGGCGACGCTGTAGAACTGCACCCACAGCTGCGTGCCCAGCGCGGTCGATCCGTCGCCGGGTCCGCCGAGAAACGGCTGGTAGACCACCGCAGTGCCAATCGCGCCGACGATGCCGCCGATGCCGTGGATGCCGAAGGCGTCGAGGCTGTCGTCATAGCCGAACCTTGTTTTCACCTTCGCCACGAAGACATAGCAGACGGCCGAAGACACGATACCCAGCAGGATCGCGCCGAACGGGCCGCTGTTGCCCGCCGCAGGCGTCACGGCGACAAGGCCAGCGATCACGCCCGAACAGAAGCCGAGCGCCGATCCCTTGTGCCCGGCCCCGCGCTCGATCACCATCCAGGTCAGCGCTCCGGCTGCGGTGGCAACGAAGGTGTTGATCATGGCGAGCCCCGCCGATCCGTCGGCCTCCAGCGCGCTCCCGGCATTGAAGCCGAACCAGCCGACCCACAGCAGGCCGGTGCCGACCATGGTCAGCGTCAGGCTGTGCGGGGGCATGGGCTCTGCCGGATAGCCGCGCCGCTTGCCCAGCAGCCAGGCCAGCACGAGCCCCGAAATACCGGCATTGATATGCACCACCGTGCCGCCCGCGAAATCGAGCGCGCCGTCCTCGAACAGCAGGCCGCCACCCCCCCAGACCATGTGCGCGATGGGAAAATAGACGATCGTCAGCCAGATCGGGACGAAGGCCATCACCGCGTTGAACTTCATCCGCTCGGCCGTCGCGCCCAGGATCAGCGCTGGTGAACGTCGCCGCCGTGCTGCTGGCATCGGTTCCGGCAAGGAAGTAACTGCCCCCGCTGACAAACAGACCCAGCGCGCCGTCGTATGTCGTGTCGCCAAATGCCAGCGAATAGCCCCACATCACCCAGATGATCATCGCCAGCGCTGCGGTGGCGCCGATCTGCGTCATGGTCGACAGCATGTTCTTGGCACGCGTCAGCCCGCCGTAGAACAGGGCCAGCCCGGGCAGGATCATCAGCAACACCAGGATGGTCGCGGTCATCATCCAGGCATTGTTTCCGGGATCGGGCACCGGCGCGATCGCCTCGGTGCCTTCCTGCGCGTGTAGTGCATTGGTGGTGAGAAATGCGGCTGCTGCCGTTGCGGCGGCGCGCATGAATTTACCCATGGTCATTGTGTCCCTCCAAGCCGTCACAGCGCGGTGTCGCCGGTTTCGCCGGTGCGGATGCGGGTCGCGCTGGCGAGATCGAGTACGAAGATCTTCCCGTCGCCAATGGCTTCGGTGCTGGCGGTCTGCTGGATCGTCTCGACCGCCAGCGCGGCCAGATCATCGGACACCGCGATTTCCAGCTTCACCTTGGGCAGCATATTGGTCGAATATTCGGCGCCGCGGTAGATTTCGGTCTGACCCTTCTGGCGGCCGAAGCCCTTGACCTCGGTAACGGTCATTCCGGCCACTCCGATGCCGCCAAGTGCTTCGCGCACCTCGTCGAGCTTGAATGGCTTGATGACGGCGATGATGAATTTCACGCGTTCACCCCTTGGCTATCCGCCGGTCCCGGTGCCGGCCTTCGCAACTGCAGCATGAACCGTGCCAAACGGGAATATGGACTGCAGAGACGTGCTAAACCTGAGGAGAGGGCGCCCGCTGACGGGCCGGGCAGTGCGCCACACGCCCGTTGCCACGCAGTATAATTGCCTAAATTATAGGCGTCTGCCTATTTTTTGTTCAATTCCAGTGTCGCAACCACCGGCAAATGGTCCGAAGCCACGGAAGAAAGCCCGGTGTGGTGGACCTTGGCATCCACGCACGACCAATGCTCGCTTGCCACGATCCGGTCGAGCGTCGCGACCGGCTGGCGGCTCGGATAGCTCTTGCCCGGCGTCACCACCTGCCAAACCTCACCGAACACGCGCATGGCCCCGGTCTGGCGACCCCACTGGTTGAAATCGCCCATGATGACGGTCGGGCAGTCCTCGCATCCGCCGACAAACTCCACCAGCGATTGCAATTGCGCCCGCCGCCGCAGCCCGGACAGGTCCAGATGCGTACCGATGATGCGGATGCGCTGGCCTTCGACAGTAATCTCGCCGCAGGCCGCGCCGCGCGGCTCGATGGTCGGCATCTCGAGCGATTCGCCCGAATGCACCTCGTATCCGCGTCGCACCAGCAGCGCATTGCCATGCCAGCCGATGCTCCTCGGTCGCCGCGCCACTTCGACCAACCGCCACGGCGTGTCATCGATCTCGGCGCGCGGGATGGTGGTCGCACGGTCGCCGATCCGCCGGTCGACCTCCTGCAGCGCAATCACGTCGGCATCGATCTCGTGCAGCACCGACAGGATCCGCTCCGGATCGCGCTTGCGATCGAGCCCCACGGCCAATCCCGGATCGTCTTCATGAACAGGTCGAACTGGTCGTGGTGGAGCCAGTGCCCGGCGTTCTCGAACTCGATGACCTCGGCATTGGCGAAATGCTCCAGCCGACCGTCGCCCTCCGGGTTCGAGGCCCAGCTGTCCGCGCCATAGAGCAGCAGCGTCGGCGCGCTGATCGCCGCCCAGGTCTGGTGCAGGAATTCGTCGGCAATATCCTCGACCGGCCAGACATTCAGGTGCGGATCGAACTTCCACGTGTAGGTGCCGTCCTCGTTGCGATTGACCCCGTGGACGGTCAGGTGCCGCGCCTGTTCCTCGGTGAGATAGCTGTTCTCCTCGATCATCCGGGCGAAAGCCGCCTCGATGCTCTCGTATTTACGCGGGGTGCGGCCCGATGCCTTGCGTTTCTGGCCGATCCATTCGTTGAGCCGTTCGGGATAGCTGGTCTCGCGCATTTCGGCCTGCTTCTGCGGGCTCGGGCCGAGGCCTTCGATGGCGACGATCTTTGTTACCATGTCGGGGAAGGTCCCGGCATAGCGCAGCGCGATATTGCCGCCCATCGAGTGGCTGACGATCGTCACCGGACCCACGCCCAGCTGGTGGATCAGCTGCGCGAGGTCATAGACCATGTCGTTGGCGTGGTAATTGCCATCACTCACCCAATCGCTGTCGCCATGCCCGCGGTGGTCCATCGCCACGACGTGCCAGTCGTCGCGCAATGCTTGCGCTACCCAGTCCCAGCTGCGCGCATGGTCGCGCCCGCCATGCACCAGCACCAGCGGCGGCTTGCCGCGGTTGCCCCAGTCGAGATAGTTGAGCCGGAGGCGCTGCGAAATGAAGGTCTGCGAAGTGGGGCCGGTTAGTGTCATGCGCGCCTCATGCCGCGTTGCAACATGACCCGCAAGCCCACCGCTCGCCTCACCGCTCCTTGGTCGCCGAAAACATGAGGTCCGGGTTCTTCTCTTCCTGGTAGTTCACGTCCCACGGGCTCTTGGCCATGAACACCAGGTCGCCATCGCGGTCCTTGGCGAGGTTGGAGAGGTTGAACTTCTCGAACTCGTTCAGCGCCTTTTCCTCGCCCTTGATCCAGCGCGCCGTGGCGAACGGCGAGGCTTCGAGCTTCGCCTCCACCTTGTATTCCGCGGACAGCCGCGAAATCAGCACGTCGAGCTGCAACTGGCCGACCACGCCGATGATCCACTGCCCGCCGATTTCCGGGTAGAACACCTGGATCACGCCCTCTTCGGACAGATCGTCGAGCGCCTTGCGCAACTGCTTGGTCTTGGTCGGATCGACCAGCGCCACACGGCGCAGGATTTCCGGCGCGAAGTTGGGCAGGCCGGTAAAGCGGACCTGGTTCTTCTCGCTGAGCGTATCGCCGACGCGCAGCGTGCCGTGGTTCGGAATGCCGATGATATCGCCCGGCTCCGCTGTATCGGCCACCTCGCGATCCTGCGCGAAGAACAGGATCGGCGAATGGATCGCCACCGGCTTGCCGAGGCCCGAAGGCGTCAGCTTCATGCCGCGTTTGAAGGTACCTGACACCTGCCGCATGAAGGCGATGCGATCGCGGTGGTTGGGGTCCATATTGGCCTGCACCTTGAAGATGAAGCCGGTCACCTCGTCGCGATCCGGGCTGATCTGCTCGTCGCCAGCGGGCTGCGGACGCGGCGGCGGGGCATATTGCGCAATCGCCTCGATCAGTTCGACCACGCCGAAATTCTTCAGCGCCGATCCGAAATAGACCGGGGTGAGATCGCCATTGCGATAAGCCTCGAGATCGAATTCGGGATAGCCGATCTGCGCCAGCTCGACATTCTCGGCCACCGCTTCGGGCAGGTCGAAATCGGCTACCCGCTTGCCCTTGAATTCCTTCGACGGTCCTTCGGGCACCACCACATCGCCGCTGGCGAAATCGAGGATGCCCTGGAACTCGCCGCCCATCCCCACCGGATACATCTGCGGGCTGACATCCAGCGCCAACATGTCGGCGATCTCGTCGAGCAGTTCGAAGACCGGGCGGCCCTCGCGGTCGACCTTGTTGACGAAGGTGATGATCGGCACGCTGCGCAACCGGCAGACTTCGAACAGCTTGCGTGTCTGCGGCTCGATCCCCTTGGCGGCGTCGATCACCATGATCGCGCTGTCGACTGCGGTCAGCGTGCGATAGGTGTCTTCGGAGAAGTCCTCGTGCCCCGGCGTATCGAGCAGGTTGAAGGTTATGCCGTCGCGCTCGAAAGTCATGACCGAGCTGGTCACCGAGATCCCGCGCTGCTGCTCGATCTTCATCCAGTCCGACCGCGCCCGCCGCGCCTGCCCGCGCGCCTTGACCTCGCCCGCAAGATGGATCGCGCCGCCGGTCAGCAACAGCTTCTCGGTCAGCGTGGTCTTACCCGCGTCGGGGTGCGAAATAATCGCGAATGTACGGCGATCTGAAGTCATTCTAGTTATTCGATTTTCCGAGGAATATAGAGCGCAGGAAAATGGACGCCGCTCCGAACACAGCGGTGCCAATCGCTGCCAAGAGAAAGATGCCCATCGCGATCCCGCCGTCGCTAGTCATGCTGGACAAATAGAATGCCCAGAGACCGAGCAGCGAAACTACCGCTAACAAAAATAAGATTGCGGCACGCTTGTTTATTGCGGCTAGCAAAGCCGGAAAAGCGGCCCACAACCCGACAAAATACCAAAATGGGGCAATCGCAAAAATATTGCCACTCATGCCCAACACGCTGGATGCAAGAAACCACGTTGCGCTAAATCCGATAATAGCCACGACCAAGGCGTAGATTTCGATCCTCCGCATCAGTTATCCCGCGCCACCCTGAAACCGGCGAAATCCTGGCTCACCGGCATAAGTTCGATGCGGTTGATATTGAGGTGCGGGGGCAGTTCGGCGATCCAGCGGATCGTGTCGGCGATGTCCTGCCCGGTCATCGGTTCGGCACCGCGATAAAGATCGTCGCTTGCCTGCTGGCTGCCGGTGCGCACCAGCGTGAATTCGGTTTCCACCATGCCCGGCTCTATGCTGGTCACGCGCACGCCGGTGCCATGCAGGTCTGCGCGCAGGGCCAGCGTGAAGTGGTTGGCGAAGGCCTTCGACCCGGCATAGACATTGCCGCCCGGATAGATATAGCTGCCCGCCACCGATCCGATGGCGATGATCGCGCCCTTGCGCTCGATCAGGCCCGGCAGCAGCAGCCTCGTCATCCGCACCATGGCGGTGACATTGGTGTCGATCATGGTCTGCCAGTCGTCCAGATCGGCCTCCTGCGCGGGCGTCAGCCCCTGCGCCAGCCCGGCATTGTTCACCAGCAGGTCGATGTCCACGAAGCCTTCCGGCAGGTCGGCAATGGCAGCCTCCATCGCCGCCGTATCGCGCACGTCGAACACGGCGGGAAACACCTTGTCCGCCCCCAGTTCCTTCACCAGCGCATCGAGCCTCTCCTTGCGCCGCCCGGTCGCCACGCAGCGCCACCCGCTGGCGACCAGCGTGCGCACGGTCGCTTCGCCAATGCCTGCGGTTGCTCCTGTGACGAAGGCAGTTTTCATCCGCGCAACTCCGCGCCCTGCTTGGCGGCGTTCTTCACGATATTGTCCGAGATCGCCTTGATCTCCTCGTCGGTGAAGCTCTTTTCGCCCGGCTGGAGGATCACCTCTACCGCAACCGATATCTTGCCATCGGGCACGCCCTGTCCGGTGAAGACGTCGAACACACGCGCATCGACTACGGCCTGCTTGTCCGCACCGCGCACCGCCTTCACCAGATCGCCCGCCGCAAGGTCTGCGGGGACGAGGAAGGCGAAGTCGCGCGTGATCGCCTGCAAGGCTGGCGGCGAGTAGGCCGTGCGGGCGAAACCGGCATTCTTCTTCGCCGGGATCGCATCGAGGAAGATTTCGATCGCCACGACCGGCCCGTCGATATCGAAGGCTTTCAGCGTATTGGGATGCAGCGCGCCGAAGCGGGCGAGCACGTTCTTGGGCCCGAGGCGCAGGGTCGCCGACTGGCCGGGGTGGAACTGGTCACCGGCCTCACCCATGACCATCAGATTAGCGACCGGCGCGCCCGCAGCTTCGAGCAGGGCCTCGGCTTCGGCCTTGGCGTCGAACGCGTCGAACCCCGTGGCTTTTCCGCTATTCCAGCCGCGGCGGGTTTTCTCGCCCGAGAGGACCACGCCCAGCGTCGGCTTCTCGTCGCTCGCGCCGCCCTCCCCGCGGAAATAGCGCCGACCGATCTCGAACAGCCGGGCGCGGTCTGCACCGCGGTCGGCATTGCGCTTGGCCGCGCCCAGCAATCCGGGGAGGATCGACGGGCGCATCGCCTTCATGTCCTCGCTGATCGGGTTTTCGAGCACCCACAACTGCTCCCGACCACCCTGAGCCTGTCGAAGGGCGAAATGCTCGGCCTCGTCGGTCGGCAGGAAGGACCAATTAATCGCCTCGTTCAGCCCGCGAGCGGCCGCGGCGCGGCGAACTTTGCGCTCCATCTGCTGCAAGGGCGTGGCCGTGGGCAGCGCAACGCCGGGGCGGCGCGGCAGCGCCACGCTTGTCACATTGTCGAGCCCGTGGATGCGGACCACCTCTTCGACGAGGTCGGCCGGTCCTTCGATATCATGACGGCGCGGCGGGCAGGTGACGGTCCAGTCCGCTCCCACTTCGAAATCGAGTGCCGTCAGGATCGCACGCTGCTCCTCATGCGAAACCGCGATGCCGCCAAGGCGCTCGGTCAGGTCGGGATCGAATGTGACAGTCTGCCCCTCGCTCGGCGGAGTGCCTGCGCGCACCACCTCGCTCGGCTCGCCGCCGCAGATCTCGGTAATGAGGCTTGTGAGAATGGCGAGACCGTCGTCGAGGAACAGCGGGTCCACGCCGCGTTCGAACCGCGTGCGCGCGTCCGAGGCGAGGCCCAGCTTGCGGCCCGTGACGCCGATACGCTCGGGATCGAAATAGGCGATCTCCAGCAGCACGTCGGTGGTGTTTTCGGTCGCGCCCGAATGCTCGCCGCCCATGATGCCGGCGATATCGTGCACGCCATTGTCGTCGGCGATCACGGTCATCGTGTCGTCGAGCCTATAGGTCTTCTCGTTCAGCGCCTCGACCGTCTCGCCCTCTGACCAGCGCCGAAATCGGGCGCTGGCCCGCCGCGATCAGGCGGCGCTGCATCCATTCGGGGCTGGACCCGTTCGTCACACCGCGAATGACGCGGCCATAAAAAGCGGGGCAGCCTGCGGGATCGTCGGTCCGGATTTCGACCGGGCAAGCGTCCGCGCCAGCAATGTCCGGCACTTCGACCGGCTTGAATGTCCCAAGCCCCGCGGCCGCCAGATCGCGCGCGATCCCCATCACGCCCATGCAGTCGGGGCGGTTCGGGGTGATCGCCACGTCGAAGATCGGCGAGGCATCGTGATAGTCGGCAAAGCTCTGGCCGACCGGCGCATCGTCGGGCAGCTCGATAATGCCTTCATGCGCATCGCCCAGTTCCAGCTCGCGCACCGAGCACATCATGCCGTTCGATTCTTGCCCGCGGATCGCACTCTTGCGCAATTCCATGCCGTTGGACGGGACCACCGCGCCGGGCAGGCCCAGCACGCCTTTCATCCCCGCCCGCGCATTGGGCGCGCCGCAGACGACCTGCAGCGGACTGCCTTCACCGGTATCGACCGTCAGCACCTGCAGCTTGTCGGCATCGGGATGCTTGGCCGCGGTCAGCACCTTGGCGACGCGGAAGCCTTCCAGTTTTTCGGCCGGATCCTCGATCCCCTCGACCTCGTGGCCGATGCGGTTGAGCGCCGCCGCGATGTCCGCCGCGCTGGCATCGGTGTCGAGATAGGCCTTTAGCCATTCGAGCGAGAACTTCATGCGCCCGCTCCCACACCTGCCGAAAGCGTCGGCTGGTCGAATGGCGAGAAGCCGTAGTGACCGGCCCAGCGATAATCGCCGTCGAAGAAGGCGCGCAAATCGTCCATCCCGTATTTGAGCATGGCGAGCCGGTCGACACCGAGGCCCCATGCAAAGCCCTGCCATTCGTCGGGATCCAGTCCCGCGAATTCGATGACGCGGCGATTGACCATGCCGCTGCCGAGCAGCTCCATCCAGCCGTGGCCCGGCGCATCGCCGTCCCCGCCCAGCACCTTGCGCCCGCTCACGTCTTCCCAGCCAACATCGACTTCGACCGAAGGTTCGGTGAAGGGGAAATAGCTGGGGCGCAGGCGCAGCACGATGTCGTCGCGCTCGAAAAAAGCCTTGAGGAAGGTTTCCAGCGTCCATTTGAGATGGCCGAGGTGGATGCCCTTGTCGATCACCAGCCCTTCGACCTGGTGGAACATCGGCGTGTGCGTGGCATCGCTGTCGCTGCGATAGACGCGGCCCGGCGCGATGATGCGGATCGGCGCGCCCTGTTTGGCCATCGCACGGATCTGGACCGGCGATGTATGCGTGCGCAGCAGCATGCGGTTGCCGTCACCGTCGCGGTCCGGAAAATAGAACGTGTCGTGCATGGCCCGCGCGGGGTGCGACTCTGCCATGTTGAGCGCGGTGAAATTATGCCAGTCGTCCTCGATTTCCGGACCGGTGGCGACAGAAAAGCCGAGGTCCGCAAAGATCTCCGCCAGCTCGTCCATCACCTGGCTGACCGGATGCACGCTGCCCTTCGGCGCCTCTGGCGCGGGCAGCGTCAGGTCCAGACGCTCTTCAGCCAGCTTGCGCTTCAGTTCGGCAGCTTCGAAACCTGCCTTGCGCGCCGCAATGGCATCGGCAACATCTGCCCGTAATTCCTGTATCCTCGGCGCTTCGGTCTGGCGTTCCTCGGCGCTCATCTTGCCCAGCGTCTTCATCAGGGCAGAGATCGATCCCTGCTTGCCCAGAAACTCGACCCGCAGGGCTTCCAGCCCCGTTGCATCGGAAACGGCGTCGATCCGCGCCAGCGCGTCGGTTTTCATGGTGTCGAACTGGGTCATTTTCTTCGGTTTTCGGCCATTCCCGGAAAAGCTGCTGCACAGCCCCTAGCGGCAAGCGCGGCACTGCCCAAGCCCCTTGTTGCACCGCTCACGCCGGGTCGGCAATCGGCGCCACCGGCTTGTGCAGCGCCTGCATCGCCTCGCCTGCCGCGGCCATCCGCGCGTGCGCCGCCGCCGCCAGGACGGGGTGCGGGCGGCTGGCATATTCGCGCGGGCTCATGCCCATGAAGCGGTTGAAATCACGATAGAAATGCGCCTGGTCGTAATATTGCGGGTCGAGCGTCGCGGTCCATTTCATCGTCGGGTCGAGCATGAATTGCGCAAGGCTGCGCAGAAACCTCTGCCGCGCCAGCAACAGCCGTGGCGGGAAACCGAACGCCTCGCGCGACAGCCGCTCGAGCGTCCGTTTGGTCATCCCCACCGAGTCGGCCAGCTGGCCGACATGCTGGATTTCCGGGTCGACCAGCGCGCGCTGTACGCCGACGATTCTTGCGTCGCGGCGCGACGGCGGGCCGATGTGCCGCAGGAAGAACGCCGCAATCGCATCGCTTTCGCCCTGCAGGCCGCCACTATTCTCACGGCACAGTTCGATCATGCCCGATAGCCAGTCGAACCCGGGCTCGCGCTGCGCGTCGAAGATACGGTCGGCGTAATCGGCCGCCCCGACGCCGAACAGGCGTGACCAGCCAAGCGGCAGCAGGCCGATCCCCCATGCCTGCATCGTGTCGGCTTCGAAACGTGTCGAGAGGCTGGTCGGCCCCGTCACCGCCAGCGTCGGGATGGCGGAGACCTCCTCGTCGAATCCGACTGCGGCCCGGATCTCACCGCCTGTGACAAATCGCAGATTCGCCCATTCGGGATGCAGCCGATCTACCACTGCGCCCGAGGTGCTGCCGACGATCCGGGCGTGATAGAATGTCGTGATATAGGGCCGCAGCGCCTCCGGCGGCATGAAGAATGCAAGCTCCACCCGCTGATCGTCCACCCCCCTCGACATGCGTTACCCGCGCCCCTTTGTCTGACCCGCGGGCACGTCGAGCGTCTGTACCGGCGATCCCCAGACGCGCTGCCGCTCTTCCATGAAGGCCGACAGCACCGGGTGCGGCATGCGGGCATATTCGCTCGGCGTCATGCCCATGAAATCCTGGAAGGCGCGCACGAAATGCGACTGGTCGTGATAAAGCCGGTCGATGGTTTCGGACCAGTTCTTGCCCGGTTCCAGCATGTAGGCCGCCAGGCTGCGCATGACCCGCTGACGCCGCAAGAGGACCTGCGGCGAGAAGCCGAAATGCTTGAGGCACAGCCGTTCGAGCGTCCGCTTGGTCATGCCCGCGCGCCTCGCAAAATCGGTGATCAGCTGCAGGTGCGGATCGATCATCGTGTGATGGATGGAAAGGATGCGATTTTCGTCCGCATGGGGCGGCGCCAGCTTGCGAAAGAACCCAATGATCTGCGTGAATTGCTTGTCGTCGGTGCCCTCGGGATCGCACAGAATATCGGCAAGCGGCTGGAACCGCGCGAAGCTTTCGTGGCGATCGCCGTCGGTGACAAGTTCGACATGCTCGCTGGCCTTGCGATCGACGAACCGCGCCCAGCCCAGCGGCAACAGTCCGATACCCCACATGCGCGTGCGGCGCAGGCGAAACCGCGTCGGATGCGCGCTGGGCCCCGTCGCCAGGAATCGCTTGCCCTCGACCTTCTCGCCAAGGCCGGACTGCGCCCTGGGCGGATCGCCGGCAAAGAACCGCAGGTTGGCCCATTCGGGCTGGAGAAGATCTTCGAGAAACGCGTCGGGCGCGAGGTTCACCTCAAGCCGGTAGAATGTGGTGAAACACGGGCCGAGATCGTCGGGCGGTGCGAAAAAACGTACATCGAGTACACCGGGGCTGACCTGACCGCGCTCGTCCATATGCGCGCCATAGCGGCCGCGTGTCGCCCACGCAAAAAGGAAGGGCGCCATCCCGCAGGATGACGCCCTTCGCTTGAACCTTACGATCGGCGGGTTAGGCGGGCAGAGCCTTCTTCGCCTGATCGATAATCGCTTTGAAAGCAGCCGCTTCGTTCATGGCGAGATCGGCCATCACCTTGCGGTCCAGCTCGATACCGGCCAGCTTCGTGCCGTGCATGAACTGTGAATAGGTGAGCCCTTCGGCTCGCACGGCGGCGTTGATTCGCTGGATCCAGAGAGCGCGGAAATTGCGCTTCTTGATCTTGCGGTCGCGATAGGCGTACTGGCCGGCCTTCTCGACGGCCTGACGCGCAATGCGAATGGTGTTCTTGCGGCGACCGCGATAGCCCTTGGCCTGGTCGAGAATCCGCTTGTGCTTCTGGCGCGTCGTCACGCCGCGTTTGATGCGAGGCATATCAATATCTCCTTAATTCGCGATCAGTCGAGGCCGTAAGGCGCCCACTTCTTCACCGTCCTGCTGTCGGCTTCCGACAGGACAGTGGTGCCGCGGTTCTGGCGGATATACTTCGCATTGTGGCTGATCAGGCGGTGGCGCTTGCCGGCCACGCCATGCTTGACCTTGCCGGTTGCAGTGATCTTGAAGCGCTTCTTCACACCGCTCTTGGTCTTCAGTTTGGGCATTTTCATCTCCTTGGTCAGAGACACGTCCGAACCGGCCCTGGCAGCCCTTTCAGCCAGGCAGGCGGATGAATCACGTGTCGGTGAAGGGCGCGCGTTTAGCGTTTTCACGCCAGAATGCAAGCCCCGGACT
>QFNA01000007.1 GCA_003248395.1 Citromicrobium sp. | reverse complement strand
TTATCCCATCGCCCGCATGTATCGCGACAGCCGGATCAGCCGGATCTTCGGCGGCTCGAACGAGATCATGAAGATGGTCATCGCGCGCAGCATCTGACCACCCGACAGGACGCCAATCCTACAAACAAGCGGCCGCCGGATAGCGATCATGGCGCGATTCGGCGGTCGCCTTGCGTCAAAACCGCGCGATCGGGCGCGTTAGTTGATGAAACCCATGCGGCTTGTCGTTCCAAAGGCGAGCGACGCGTGCGGAATTCCCGAACAACGGTGAGAAAGAGCCGATGTGAAGCTAACGGCGCATGCGGGTGTAGGAAAGGGGAGATCGGAGACAGAGTTGGTCGCGGCGAATTTGTGTGCGATGCTTGGGAAAAACGACCTGGCAATGCTAATCCGGCCGCATGATGTATCGCCGTTCAAATCGGTCCATGCCTGACCGATGTTTCCTGAACCATGATAGGCCACGGGTCGATATGCCCCCGTCTATTTTGTATGGCGGCCACTGCATAATGCGTTTGGCGAAGGCACGGCGGAAGGACCAGATTCCTTGAGCCGTATTCTTGTGCTCGGCGGCTATGGCGGGTTTGGCGGTCGGATCAGCCGCAGGCTGAGCGATGCCGGGCACGAGGTCGTGGTCGCTGGTCGGTCGCTTGCAAAGGCACAGGCGTTTTGCGCAGGCGATCCCGGATTGCTGCCCGCGAAACTCGACCGGTCGGACATCGCCGCTGGTCTGGCCTTGCATCGCCCTGCGCTGGTCGTCGACGCCTCGGGTCCGTTCCAGTCGATGGACTATAGCGTGCCACGCGCGGCGATCGCGGCTGGGGTGCACTATTGCGATATCGCCGACGGCAGCGCGTTCGTCACCGGAATCACCGACCTCGACCATGCGGCCCGCGCCGCGGGCGTCGTCGTTCTGTCGGGCGCGTCGAGCGTTCCGGCTCTGTCGGGCGCGGTGGCGCGCGAGCTTGCGGCGGGACTCGATACGGTCACGGCGGTCAAATTGGCGATCAGCGCATCCAACCAGGCGACGGCGGGCGGATCGGTCGCCGCGGCAATCATCGGGCAGGTCGGCCAGCCATTTCGCCTATGGCGAGGGCGACGGCGTGAGACGGTACATGGCTGGCAGGAAATGGAGCGGGCAGACTTTGCCCTACCCGGGCGAGATCCCCTTATCGGTCGCCGCGTCGCGCTGGTCGACGTGCCCGATGTACACCTGCTTTCCGATCGGCTTCCCGGCCGACCGAGCGTGGTCTTTCGCGCGGGCGGTGAGCTGGGGTTTCAAAACGTCGCCCTATGGCTGCTGTCGTGGCCGGTGCGCTGCCGCTGGCTGAAGGGTTTGAGCGGCCTCGCGCGCTGGTTGCGACCATTGCAGGGACTGACCCGGCGGATGGGAAGCGACCGTTCGGGAATGATCGTGAGGATGTTTGGCCGTGCACGCGGTGAGAGGGTCGAGCGTCGCTGGACTCTCATCGCAGAGAATGGTGACGGTCCCGAAATCCCGACCCTCGCCATCGCCCCAATCGCCGCGCGCATCCTCGCAGGTCTGGAGACGGCCGGTGCGCGCGACGCCGGCGAAGCGCTGAGCCTGACGGATTTCACCGCTGCCTTCGACAATCTGGCGGTGCACCATTGGCGCGAAGAGTTCGCACTTCTTCCTTCGCTCTACGCCCGCGTCATGGGCGGGAGGTTCGACCGATTGCCTTCCGCAGTCCGGTCGATGCACGACGTCATCAGCGACGGCGGGGCCGAGGGGGAGGTCGAAGTGGCCGGCCCCACCAACGTCGTGGGCGGACTGATCGCCCGCGTCGTCGATTTCCCGCGTGCCGGGCGCTATCCGCTCCACGTCACTTTCGCCGAGAGCGAACAGACCGAGCGTTGGACTCGCTGGTTCGGTACGACGCGCTTTACCAGCGAGCTGAGCGAAGCGGACGGTCATCTCGTCGAACGCTTCGGCCCGGCGCGATTTCAATTCGACTTACCCGGCGACGAAGCCGGGCTTGCGATGGTCATGCGCCGTTGGTCACTCTTCGGCATACCCCTGCCACTCGCACTGGCACCGCGTTCGCTGGCGCGGGAGTGGGAGGAGGATGGCGCGTTCCATTTCGACGTACCGATAACGCTGCCGCTCGTGGGACGGGTCGTGCATTATCGTGGGGTGCTGCGGCTTGTATAGTGGTGCTGGGTAGGCCTGACGGTCCTTCTGCTTTTGACCAAGCTCATCCAAGAGCGGCTTGTCAGCTTACGACCCTAATGTCGGTCATTGCGCTGGCTGCGCCAACTTCCGATTTGCCGACATTGACTCAGCTAAATGTTCACAGCATGTTCTATGCTGCTTCAGGAGGGCGAAATGAGAGGAAGTTGCTGCTGTGGCGGCATTCAGTTCGAATTGACTTCGCCACCGAGTATGATGGGCACGTGCCACTGCTCACGCTGCCGCAAAGTTGGGGCCAGCACTTTCGTCTTCGTCAAGAAGGATGATCTGCTCTGGATTTCGGGCCGCGAAATGGTTCAGCGCTATGAGCCCGAACCTCCTTACAAGTATGCTCGATGCTTCTGCAGAACATGCGGAACGGCATTGGGTGAAATCATATCAGACGAACCCATATTTCCGATTGCGGCGAACGCACTCGACGACGATCCCGTCGTCCGAAACGGTTTTCACGAGTTCGTGGCCGAAAAGCCATCGTGGTATGAAATCTGCGATCGAGCCAAGCAATTCGAAGGCCATCCACCGAGAAGTTGAATTGGGCGGCGACTTGGCTTCCAACGTCGCCAAAAGCCGACCGTCGCAAAACCACCCCAATCTCAGCCATTGGCGCCTGAAATTTCACCGTCCGAAAGCGGGCGCGGGGTGGATCTTGCTGTTTCCTCCGCCGCGCTTACGCTTTGCTCAAGCCTCCACCACCTTCTGTTCGATCGCGCCGAAGATCGAGTGGCCTTCGGCGTCCTTCATCTCGACGCGGACCGTGTCGCCTGGTTGCATGAAGCGGGTCGAGGCTTCGCCGCTGGCGATGGTTTCGATCATGCGGATTTCGGCGATGCAGCTGTAGCCCAGGCCGCCTTCGGCGACCGGCTTGCCCGCGCCGCCGTTCTCGTCCTGGTTGGACACCGTGCCCGAGCCGATGATGGTGCCCGCGCCCAAGTCGCGGGTCTTCGCGGCGTGGGCGACGAGATCGGCGAGGCTGAAGGTGGCGTCGACGCCGGCATTGGCGCGGCCGAAGGGCTGGCCGTTGTAATCGACCATCAGCGGCAGGTGGATCACGCTGTCCTGCCACGCATCGCCCAGTTCGTCGGGCGTGACAGCGACGGGGCTGAAGGCGCTGGCGGGCTTGGACTGGAAGAAGCCGAAACCCTTGGCCAGCTCGCCCGGGATCAGGCCGCGCAGCGACACGTCATTGACCAGCATGACCAGCTTGATGTGATCGGCGGCCTGCTCGCTCGACACGCCCATCGGCACATCGTCGGTGATGACCGCGATCTCGCCTTCCATGTCGCAGCCCCACCTGGTGTCTTTCAGCGGGATATCGTCGCGCGGGGCGAGGAATTTGTCGCTGCCGCCCTGGTACATCAGCGGATCATGGTAGAAGCTTTCGGGCACCTCGGCATTGCGCGCCTTACGCACCAGTTCGACGTGGTTGATATAGGCCGATCCGTCCGCCCACTGGTAGGCGCGGGGGAGGGGCGAGTGCGCCTCGCGTTCGTGGAAGCGTTCGCAGGGGACGGCCTCGTGCTGGACGTCGGTGTAGAGCGCCTCCAGCCTGGGTGCGATCGTTTCCCAATTGTCGAGCGCGGCCTGGAGGGTGGGCGCGATATTGTCGGCGGCGCAATAGCGGGTGAGGTCTTTCGAGACGACGACCAGCTTGCCGTCGCGGGTTCCGTCCTTGAGCGTGGCGAGTTTCATGGGTGTCCTCTCTTACTGGTTTTCGGGATTGTCGGGCTGCGCGTCCGGATGGGCGCGCTGGAATTCGGGCAGGGCGAGGCAAGCGGCCTCGATCCGTTCGATATGCGGCTTGTCGGCGAAATCGAAGGCGAAGCGGCGCGCGTTATAGACCTGCGGCAGCAGGACGACCTCGAAGAAACCGGGCCTGTCGAAGAGGAAATCGCCGGTGCCGAGCTGCGCAAGGCGCGCCTCGAGCGGATCGAGCGTGCGGGCGAGCCAGTGGCGATACCAGTTGTCGATCTCGTCCTGCGAATGGCCCAGCGGGTCCTTGAGATATTTGAGCACCGGGAGGTTGAGCGGCGCGTGGAGTTCGGTGGCGATGGCATAGGCCAGCTCGCGCGCGAGGTAGCGATCTTCCACATCGGAGGGTAGCAACGGTTTGTCCGGATGGGCTTCGTCCAGCCATTCGAGCTGCGCCATCGACTGCACGCGGTCGCGCCCGTCGGCCTCGAGCATGGGGACGCTGCCGAAGGGGTTGCGGCTGGTGTAGGGCTCGCCTTTCTGTTCCGCCTTGAGCAGGTTCACGGGGACATATTCGTAGTCGATCCCCTTCAGTTCCAGCGCGATGCGCAGGCGATAGCTGGTCGAGCTGCGATAGTATCCGTGAAGCTTCATCAGAATGCTGCAATCCCCGTGATGGCGCGGCCCAGGATCAGGGCATGGACGTCATGCGTGCCCTCGTAGGTGTTGACCGTTTCGAGGTTCACCATGTGGCGGATGACCTGGTATTCCTCTGAAATTCCGTTGCCGCCGTGCATGTCGCGCGCCTTGCGGGCGATATCGAGCGCCTTGCCGACATTGTTGCGTTTGACGATGGAGATCATGTCGGGCGAGAACTTGCCTTCGTCCATCAGGCGGCCGACGCGCAAACTGCCCTGCAAACCGAGCGATATCTCGGTCATCATGTCGGCGAGCTTCAATTGGTAGAGCTGCTTCGATGCGAGCGGCACGCCGAACTGGTGCCGGTCGAGGCCGTACTGGCGGGCGGCGTGCATGCAGAATTCGGCCGCACCCATCGCGCCCCAGCTGATGCCGTAACGCGCGCGGTTGAGGCAGCCGAAGGGCCCTTTCAGGCCCTGTACTTCGGGGAAAAGAGCATCTTCGCCCACTTCGACGTCGTCCATGACGATCATGCCGGTGGTGCTGGCGCGCAAGCTCAGCTTGCCTTCGATCTTGGGCGCCGAAAGCCCCTTCATGCCTTTCTCGAGCACGAAGCCGCGAATGCCGCCGCCGTGCGCTTCGCTCTTCGCCCAGACCACGAACACGTCTGCGAAGGGGGAGTTCGAAATCCAGGTCTTCGAACCGTTGAGGACATAGCCGCCGTCGACTTTCCGCGCCGTGGTCTTCATGCCCGCAGGATCGGAACCGGCGTCGGGCTCGGTCAGGCCGAAGCAGCCGATCAGCTGGCCGCTGGCAAGGCCAGGGAGGTATTTCCGGCGCTGTTCCTCCGAACCATAGGCGTGGATCGGATACATCACGAGGCTCGACTGGACCGACGCCATCGAGCGGTAGCCGGAATCCGAGCAGGCCGGCTTCGCCCATCATCGGGAAGAGTTCGGGATCGTCCACTTCCTTGCTGAAGTTCTCGATCACACGCGGTTGCAATTCGCCCTGCGCAAAGCCGCGCGCGGCGTCGCGGATCATCCGCTCTTCCTCGGTCAGCTGGTCGTCGAGATTGAACGGGTCCTGCCAGTCGAACGGCACCATTCCGGCCATGGGGTCTCCTTTGATCCTGCAAGGGCGGATGCCAGCCCAGCGCAGGCCGCGCAAGGCCAGTGTACGCAGGAATGAACCATCATCGGCCGGTATGCCCAGCCATCAACAGGAGGCGCGATCAGCTGGCGCGGGCACGCTCCAGCGAGGCGATGACCTGCGCAGGTGGGCAGGGTTTGTTGAGCGCCTGTGCGGTGGGGAAGCGCTTCACGACGTCCGCGCTGTCGATCTGCCCCGAATGGAAAATCACCGCGACATCTTCTGCCAGCATCTGTTCGGCCAGCGGATAGACGATACCATCGCCGAGCTGCACGTCGAGAATGGCAATGTCGGGCTTGGTTTTCTGATAGGCCAGCATCGCGGCGGACAGGTCGTCGAAAGGACCTTCGACGATATAGCCTGCTTCGGATACCGTATCGCACAGGTCATGGCCGATGATCGGTTCATCTTCGGCCACGAGTATGCGGAACTGCTGCTGTCCCATACAGCTCTCCTCGTGTTTAACGACCTAGAATAACACAATCGGGTCGACCGAGGAATGTTCCAGTTTTGTTACGAAGTTGCGCCGTATTTCTGTGCAAACTGCGACGTATCGCCCTGCGCGAGCAGCTGCGCCTGGCCGACCCAGTCGTCGCGGCGGACGCGGCCCTGGAACCGCCCGAGCTGCGCGTCGATCCGGTCGATCTCGCTGTCGTCCCATGCTGCAATCTGCGCGAAACGGGTCACGCCGAGCTCTGCGAGGAGAGTTGCAAGCTTGGGCCCGACGCCCTTGATCCGGGTGAGGTCGTCGGCAGCGGCGGCAGGCGGCGAATCGAGTTCCGATGCCGCGGCGATGGCAGCACCCGTTCCCGCGAGACCTTGCGGCGTGGACACAGGCACGGAGGACGGCTCGGTCGCGGTCGCAGGTTCCGGTGTTGGTGTCGGGACGGGAGCCGCAACCGGTTCTGCCGCGACCGGTTCCGCCTGGGGTGGAGGCGCCGCGTCCCGCGTGGCGGCGGGCGCGCTGTCGATCAGCGCGTTGTTGCGTTCGGCGCGGTTGGCACCTTCGTCGAGCACGTCGCCGCCCGATCCGGTAACCCGCGTCTTGCGCGAGGCGTGAAACAGGTACCAGGCGACGATGAGCCCGACGATCAGGGCAATAACCAGCAGGATCCAGTATTCGGCCAGGATTTGGTTCATGTCAGATATCCTCTCCATCGTTTTCGGACGCTATCTCGCGTTCGGCACTCGTGTCTATGCGACCCCAGATGAGCCAGCCGGCGACAATGCCGAGAGCATAGCAGGCGAGCATCAGCGAAACGACCTCAAGCCAGATGGGCATGTCAGCGCGGCCCCGGCGTGTCGACCGGAGTCGGTTTGAGCGGTTCCATCCGGACCACCGAAAATTCGATGCGGCGATTGGCGGGATCTTCGGGACTGAGCCCTTCGACAGGTTCGCTCGATCCGACCCCGCGCGCGCGGAGCCCGTCGCGCGGGATGCCGCGCTCGACCAGCGCTTCGCGCACGGTGCGGGCCCGGTCGAGGCTCAGTTCGAGATTGCCCGGCTCCGTCCCCGAGCGATCGGTATGGCCGGTGATCGCGATGATCGAACCGAGGCAGGGCCGCAGCGCGTCGGAAACCTCGTCGAGCAGCATATTGCTGGCGTCGAGCAAGTCGGCGCTGGCTTCCTCGAACCGCACCGAGCGGGTGCGGAGCAGGCCCTCGACATCTTCCTGACAATGCAGCGGTTCGTAGACCACCTCGCCCGCCGAGGCATTCCCGGACCCGTCCGCCCAGCTGATCCCACCGACGCCGCTGACACCGGCCACGATGTGCGCAGCCTGCGCCCGGTCGGCCTCGTTGAGCGATTCTCCGCCCGACAGCAGCGGATGGCGCGTGGCCCAGCCGCCGCGCGTGGTGAAGTCTGCCGATACCGAACCGAGCCCGGCACCGGCGAGACCACGCGCGCTGGCAGCAGAGAGTTCGGCAGCGATCTGCGTGCCACCGTCGCGGCTACCGAAAAAACCGATGCCGGTGACGAGGGCTGCGCCAAGTGAAAGTGCAAGAGCGGAACGCATGTGCATCGCGGGGTCCCTTAGCCAAGGCAGCCCCGCGATGCCAAGCGTCGTCGCGCCAATGCCTCAATCGAGCGTGTCTGCCGTGCGAACGAGCTGGATGAATTCCTGGCGCCAGAAATCGCTCTGCGACCCTGCGAGGCTGACGATGGCGGGGTAGCCGAAATCGCCCATCAGCGTGTCGCCGCGCAGTTTCTGGCCATAGGCAGCGACCGCGGTGGCGAAGGCGAAATCGCCGCTGGGCGCGCTGCGGGTCTGGAGCGCGCTGGCCGGCAGGGCATAGGTGATGAGTTTCGAGCTGTCCTCGTCGGGCAGTTTGTAGCGCAGCTTCACATGCGCCGCTTCGGTTGCGTACTGGCGGGCGCGACTGTCGGGCGTGGTCTGGTAGCGGCGCGGGGAAATCCAGCCCTCGTTACCGGCGGGAACGACCTCGTAAAGCGCGGTGACCTGGTGCCCGGCTCCGATATCGCCGGCATCGACGGCATCGTTGTCGAAGTCTTCTTCGCGCAGGATGCGGTTTTCGTATCCGACAAGGCGGTACTGGCTGACCACCGCCGGATTGAATTCCACCTGGATCTTCACATCCTTCGCGATGGTGAACAGCGTCGCGCCCATCTCGTCGCCGAGAACCTTGCGCGCCTCCAGGGCGCTGTCGATATAGGCGTAATTGCCATTCCCGTGATCGGCGATCTGTTCCATCATCGCATCGTTGAGATTGCCGCGACCGAAGCCGAGCACGGTCAGGGTGGTGCCGCTGTCGCGCTTGCGTTCGATGAGATCGATCAGCGCATCGCGATCCGAAAGGCCGACGTTGAAATCGCCATCGGTCGCGAGGATGACGCGATTGACGCCGCCTTCGATGCGACTGCGTTCTGCGAGGCTGTAGGCCAGTTCGATCCCTGCCCCGCCGGCCGTGGAGCCGCCTGCCTGGAGCTGATCGAGAGCATTGCGGATCGCCCCCGCATCGCTGGTCGGTTCGAGCACCACGCCGGCGGCCCCGGCGTAGACGACGATCGAGACCTTGTCGCGAGCGGTTACCTGGGTCGCCAGCTGACGCATGGCGGTCTTGACGAGCGGCAGCTTGTCGGGGCTCGACATCGAGCCCGAGACATCGAGCAGGAAGACGAGATTGGCGGGCGGGCGTTCGCGCATCGGCATTTCGTATCCGGCAAGGCCGATACGCACGAGCCGCGTGTTCGTGTTCCACGGCGTTACCGCAACATCGGTGTTTACCGCGAACGGTTGGGTGCGATCGCGCGGCAGATCGTAATCATAGCGGAAGTAATTGACGAATTCTTCGGTGCGCACGGCGGCCTTCGGCGGGACTTGCCCTTCGGCGATGAAGCGACGCATGTTGGAATAGGCCCCGGTGTCGACATCGACCGAAAACGTCGAGACGGGTTCTTGCCCGACGATTTTGACAGGCGAGACGTCTTCGCCCGCGTATTGGTCGCGGCTGGGCGGCTGCGGAACGAAAACCGGGGGAAAATAGCGATAGCGGACCTCCCCGGGCGCCTCGCTGACCGGCTGAGCTGGCTGTCCCGCGATCCGAGAACCCGCCACCTGAATTGCAACAGGTGAGTGCATGGTGACGTTTGCCTGCATCGACGGGCGCGATGGTGGTGGTGGAGGCGGCGGTGGGGGCGGCGGCGGTGGTGGTGCGGGAACGCGTTGACCCTCCGCAGTGTCGGCCTTGCCGGAGGTGACGATGATCTCGTCGTTCTGCTGCGTGGCACAGGCCGCGATCGACGCCGCTGCCGCGAGCAGGGTGCATGAAGCTGCAATCCTCATTTCCGAATTCCCCCATTCAGTGGTTGGTGATATGATGTTACATCTTTCCCGCTTGAATGCACCATGAATTGAGGATTAGTGTGACGGATCAAAGTCCTTGCGCGGTGTCCCCTTCGGCATTGCGCCGGAAAAGCACGCGGTCTTCGGGTCCGAAACCGCGTTTCCAGATAATGAAGCCGTAAGAAAGCAGGATCGCCGGAATGCCGAATGCCAGTTCGGCCCATTCGGGCAATTGCGTGGCCAGCCAGCCGACGAGGAAGGCGGGTGCGGCGGCATAAACCAGCGCCCAGCGCCAATTGTTGATCGGATGGCCCAATATGCGTGCGAGCAGCAGGGCCTTGACGAGGCTGGCGATGCCCAGGGCAATCATCAGCGCGATGGCGGCTGCAGCGGCCTTGAACGGTTCGCCCAGACCATACCGTTCGACCAGCAGGATAAAGCCGACGGTGAGAGCCGCCTGCAGCGCGATCGTCCCGATCGAGATCCACAAATTGCGCACGCGCGCGACGTAAATAAGCACCGCTTCGGACACGACCGCCGTAGCGGCGATGACTTCGGCGGCCAGCAGGAAGGCGAGCGCCCCGGTCCCGCCGACGAAATCCGGCCCGACCAGGCCCATGACCGCCTCGCCCGGAACACCTAGCGCGAGCGCGATGCCGGCCTGTGCCGCGAT
Organism: Citromicrobium sp.; assembly: GCA_003248395.1. Lineage (GTDB taxonomy): Bacteria > Pseudomonadota > Alphaproteobacteria > Sphingomonadales > Sphingomonadaceae > Qipengyuania. Next base: position 21,096 of record QFNA01000007.1, on the reverse strand, counting down.
GATCCAGAAACCGACCTGGCAAACCTGCTTCGCAATCGCCTCGTAGTTCTTCGTCTTGAGGTTCTTGGTAATCACCGGGCCGAGGATCGGTTCAAAGCTGGTCTTGAGTTTTTGCGGCAGGCTCGCGACCTGCTGCGCGATGTAGTAGACGCCGACCGCGCTGGGGGCGGCGAACAGGCCGAGGATGAAGATGTCGACGCGGCGCGTGCCCCATTCGATGGCGTCCGCCGTGGCGAGCGGCAGGGCGCGAATGGTGACCTTGCGCATATAGCTCGCCTCGGGCCGCCACTGCTTCGGCGCGCCATAGCTGCGGAAAAAGGACCACAGGCCGGTTGCCAGGCCCGCGTAGATCGAAACGAGATACGCCAGCGACAGTCCCGATTCAGCCAGCCCCGGGATGAAATAGAACACGCCGGCCATGATCGAAATGGTCCACGGTTCGACCACGGCGCGAGCCCGCACGGTCGTCGCAATGTCGTATTTATAGGCCTGCGCCGCCAGCACGATTTCGGTGAGCGCATAGGCGGGAATCGCCAGCACGATCAGCCGGTCGATCCACGAATACTGCCCGCCCGGAAAGAGCGGCGCGGGAACCAGCCAGAAGAAGAGCGCCGCCAGGACGGAGAACAGCAAGGCCAGCAGCATACCGTCATAGACGAGATTGGCAGGATGCTGTCCCTCGCCTTCGCTGAGACGCTGGGCAAGCCCGCGCTTCTCACCCATCGAGCAGAGCAGCGCGACGAGTTCGACGACGACCAGTGCCGACGCAAAGCGGCCCAGTTCGGAGGCGCCATAGTGCCGGCCGGCAATGAACAGGAATGGCAGCCGGGCGAGAAGGCGCAGCAGGAAGCCCGCGAAATTCTGCCTGCCGCCCTTGGCAAGGGCGGACAGGTCCTCGTCGGCCTGACCGGATGTCATCCAGCCGGTTCCTGCTCTGCCTTCAGCGGCCTGGAGAGAAGGTCGCGGACGACCATCGCGGGCGTGTCGCCCTTGAGCAGGCCGTATACCGCAGTCACGATCGGCATGGCGACGCCGTGCCGCGCCGCGAGTTCGACGAGCACGGGCGCGGTGTGCGCCCCTTCCGCGACCGTTCGCCGATCGGACATGAGTTCCTGCGCGGTCTTGCCTTTGCCGAGAGCCTTGCCGAGCGAGAAATTGCGGCTGGAGGTCGATGAGCAGGTCAGGACGAGATCGCCGAGGCCGCAGAGGCCCGAGAGCGTTTCCGCCTGCGCACCAAGTGCCTCGCCGAACCGCAACATTTCGGCATAGCCGCGTGCGATCAGCGCGGCGCGGGCGTTCTGGCCCAGACCGAGCCCGTCGACGACGCCGCAGGCAATGGCGAGGACGTTCTTGATCGCCCCGCCGATTTCGGCGCCGACGACATCGTCGGTGTAATAGGGGCGGAAGGACTGGCGCGCGATGACGGGGGAAAGCCGTTCCCACTGGGCCGCGCCGCCTGAACAGGCCAGCGTCACCGCCGTCGGCAGGCCTGCAGCGACTTCATGCGCGAATGTCGGGCCGGACAGCACCGCAATCATGCTGTCGGGCGAGATATCGCGCGCGACATGGTTCATCAGACGCCCCGTCCCGGCCTCGATCCCCTTCGAGCAGAGGACGAGATCGCGCGGAAAGGCGGGCATGGCGCCGAGGACGGAGCCCATGTGCTGGGCAGGCGTGACGACGAGCACCGCGGCGAGCCGTGCCATGTCCGCAAGGTCATTGGTCGCCCGGACGCTGTCATGCAAAGTGACACCGGGAAGGTAGGCCGAATTGGAACGGGTGGCATTGAGTTCGTCGACCAGTGCGGCTTCCCGCGCCCAGAGCAGGACTTCGCGCCCGTCGCTGGCGAGCATTTGCGCGAGCGCTGTTCCCCAGGCTCCGGCACCGATGACGCCGACGTCGCTCACGCCTTTACCCCTGCACCGCGAACCGGATCCGCATCGGGATCGAGCGGCCAGCGCGGGCGCGCCGCGGTGTCGAGGGGGTCGGGCGTGAAATCGCTGCTCGCCAGCCGTTCGATGCCCGCCCAGGCGATCATCGCAGCATTGTCGGTGCACAGTTCGGGCGGCGGAGCAGAAAAACGCATTGCGTGGTCCTGGGCGAGATCTTCCAGTGCACGGCGGATGCTCCGATTGGCAGCAACCCCGCCGGCGACGACGAGGCTTCCGACATCATCGAGACCGGCCAGCGCAATACGCAGGCGGTCGATCAGGCAATCGATGGCGGCCTGCTGGAAACTCGCAGCGATGTCTTCGGCGCGGAAAAGTCCGGATTGCCGGGCGCGCAGGACCGCGCTCTTGAGGCCGGCGAAGGAGAAATGCGGCTCTCCGCTTCCGACCAGCGGGCGCGGGAGGGGGACGGCGCTGGCGTCGCCCTCGCTCGCCAGCCGCTCCACCGCCGGGCCGCCGGGAAAGCCGAGGCCGAGAATCTTCGCCGTCTTGTCGAAAGCTTCCCCGAGTGCGTCGTCGATCGTCGTCGCCAGCCTGCGATAGCGTCCGACGCCATCGACGCGCAGGATCTGGCAATGGCCGCCCGATACAAGCAGGAGAACATAGGGAAATTCGAGGCCGGGATCGGCAAGACGTGGGCTGAGGGCGTGACCTTCGAGATGGTTGACGGCAATCAGGGCTGTGCCGGTTGCCATGGCGAGAGCCTTTGCCGTGACAAGACCGACCATCACGCCGCCGATCAGGCCCGGCCCGGCGGTTGCAGCAATCGCATCGCACTCTGCGAGCGACACAGCGGCATCGTCGAGCACGGCCTCGACCATCGGGGCGAGCCGTTCCGCATGGGCGCGTGCAGCGATTTCGGGGACAACGCCACCGTAGGGGGCATGCCGGTCGTCCTGCGACGCGATGCGCTGCGCAACGATCCGCCGTTCGCCGTCGACCAGTGCCACGGCGGTTTCGTCGCAAGAGCTTTCAATGCCGAGTACGAGCGTCATTACGGGTTTTCCTTAGCCGTATCGCTCGCTAGGGCAAGCGTGCGTCATGGCCGCTACACCCCTCCTGCGTCTCGGAACCCGCCGCTCGCCGCTTGCGATGTCGCAAGCGCACGAGGCGCGTGCGCGCCTGTGTGCGGCAATCGGCTGCGACGAGAACGCGATCGAACTGGTGCCGGTGCTGGCGAGCGGTGACAAGGTGCAGGACCGGCCGCTGGCAGAGCTGGGCGGCAAGGCCTTGTGGACGCGCGAACTGGACGCCTGGCTGGTCGATGGCCGGATCGATGGCGCGGTTCATTCGATGAAAGATGTCGAGACCATTCGCCCCGAGACTATTGCGATCGGTGCGATCCTGCCGCGGATCGACAAGGCCGACGTGCTGCTGGGTGCCACGTCGATCGCAACCATTCCGCGGGGAGCGAGAGTGGGCACGAGTGCCCCGCGCCGGGCGGCGCAATTGCTCAATCTACGCCCCGATCTGGAGATCGTCGGTATCCGCGGGAATGTCGCCACGCGCATGGCCAAGCTACAGGCCGGGGACGCCGACGCGACATTTCTGGCAGCAGCGGGGCTGGTGCGGCTAGGCGAAGAGGGCGTCGGCACGCGGCTCGATCCCGGTGAATGGCTGCCAGCCCCCGCGCAGGCCGCAATCGGCATCGAATGTCGCAGCGACGACGAGCGCACGATCGCATTGCTGTCTGAAATCGACCATCGACCCAGCCGCGAGGAAATCATGGCCGAACGCGCCTTGCTCGAAGGACTGGGCGGGAGCTGCCACAGCCCGATCGCTGCGCTGACCCGCCGCGATGGCGATAACATCCATATGCATGCAGCAATTTACAGCCCGGATGGTGCGATCCGCATCGCTGGCGAGGACAGTTTCCTGCCGGGTGATCTGGACACACCGCGAAAGCTCGCGCGGCGTCTGCTGCAAGACGCGCCCGAGCACGTGACTGCCCTCTTTGGAGGTTCCGCTTGACCCGCCTGCTGTATGTTTTTCGGCCCGAACCCGGCCTGTCGGTGACGTTGGAAACGGCCGAAGCTATGGAGTTGGAGGCCATCGGCTGCCCCCTGTTCGATGTCGAGGCGGTTGGCTGGCAGCTTCCCGATCCCGACATGTATGACGGATTGCTGGTGGGTAGCACGAACGTCTTTCGCAATGCCGGGCCCCAGCTCGAAAAGCTGGTCAAGTTACCCGTCTACGCCGTGGGCGAAGCCACGGCCGAGGGCGCGCGCGAGAAGGGTTTCCGCGTCGCGAAGACGGGGACGGGCGGTCTGCAGGGCGTGCTCGATACACTCGAGCGAAAAGACATGCGCTTCCTGCGTCTGGCAGGAGAATCGATGGTGGAGCTTTCCCCGCCCGCCGGGACCAGCATCGACACCGAGGTGGTCTATCGAACCGAGCCGCTGGAAATTACCCCCGAAGTGGCGTTGCCGCTCAAAACGCGTGGAGGAGTGGTCCTCCTGCATTCGGGTGAAGCCGCGCGGCGATTGTTGGCCGAATGCGAGAGGCTGAAAGTCGATCGCACGACGCTGACGCTTGCCGTGATCGGTCCGCGCGTGGCCGATATCGCCGGTGCCGGATGGGAAAGCGTGCACATCGCGCAGCAGCCGCGCGATGCCGAGCTTCTGGAATTGGCCGCAGACTTGTGCCAAGTCGACGACGGGGGTCCGGCGCGTTAACCTGCGCGCCGGGTCGTGGATCGGAGTATAATGGACAATTTATCGACGAACCGGCGCACCGGGCGCAATCTGAGGCCGATGGCCCTCGCGCTTGCCGGATCTTTTCTCTTGGGCGGTGCGCTGGTCGGCTATGTCATGTGGACCGCTGATCGCGCACCCGATCAGGAAGCAGGGCGTATCGACACGCCGCAAGCGGCGATGTCGGACCCAGCTGCCCCGCTGTCTCCCACCCCCACGGCCAGCGCCACTGCGGCAGAGACGGTGGAAGAGGTCGCCGAGCAACAGGGGGGGATCGATCAGCGACTGACCGCCGCCGAGCAGCGGCTCACGCGGCTGGATTTGCAGGCACAGGCTGCCGCAGGCAATGCTGCGCGCGCCGAGGGCCTGCTGATCGCGTTTGCGACACGGCGGGCGGTCGATAAGGGCGCCGAGCTTGGCTATCTGGCGGACCAGTTGCGGCTGCGGTTCGGCGATGCGCTGCCCAATGCCGTCAACACGGTGCTGACGTTCTCGCGCAGCCCGGTCACTATGGACCAGTTGATCGCCCGGCTCGACGGCCTTGGCCCTGATCTGCAGGCGAACGAGGAAGATCGCGGTCTCGACCAGTTCATGGAACAGCTGGGGCAGCTGTTTACCGTGCGGCGTGAAACCGCCCCGTCGCCGCGGCCGCAGATGCGGCTCGAGCGTGCCCGATTGTTCCTCGAAAGCGGGCGGCCCGATGCGGCCATCGCCGAGGTGCGCAACCTGCCCGGTGCAGCCAATGCAGAAAGCTGGCTGCGCGATGCGGAACGCTTCGCATCGACCCAGAGGGCATTGGACCTGATCGAAACGGCAGCGGTCCTCGAACCGCGTCAGTTGCGCGATGGCGCCGGAAACCGCATCGAGCAGCCGAGCCCGGCAGAAGAATAGCTCAGGCTTTCATCAGCTCGGGCACATCGCCCGAAATGCCCCGGGCTTCGTCCATGAAGAAGCGCTTGAGCCAGCCGGATCGCTGGACGCCGGCCATGCCGAGGCGGCGCATCGTGCTGGCCGCCTTGCCGGAGATTCCGAAGAGCCGAGTGAGCCCGTCGGTCGCCGACATGACCATGACTGAATCAAGCGCCCGCCATTTTTCGTAACGCGCGAGAGCCTGCGCATCGCCCAGATCGAGGCCGAGGCGGCGCGATTCTTCCAGCACTTGAACGAGCGCCCCGACATCGCGCAAGCCGAGGTTGAGGCCTTGTCCGGCAATCGGATGCATTCCGTGGGCACTGTCTCCGACAAGCGCCATTCGTTCGCCGACGATGCGCGCGGTGTGCTGGAATGACAGGGGATAGGACATGCGGGGGCTGTTGAAGGCGATGTCGCCGAGGATGTCACCGATCTTGCCGCGGGCCTGTTCCAGAAAAGCGCGATCCGACATTTTCAGCGTACCGGCCGCGTCCTTCTCCGCGACGGTCCAGACGACCGCGCTGCGGTGCTGACCGTCAGGACCGTCGATCATGGGAAGAAGCGCGAAGGGACCGGCAGGATAGAAGATTTCCCAGGCAACGCCGTCATGCGGTTTCGAATGGTCGAAACCCGTGACAATCGCGCGATGCGAATAATCCCAGCTCGCCATCTTGAGGTCCGCGTCTTCGCGGGTCGGCGAGCCGCGTCCTTCTGCCCCGACCAGCAGTGCTGCCTCGAGAACCGATCCATTGCCGAGCGTTGCCGAAACACCATAGGCGTCACGCTTGCGTTCGATCACATCGGCCGGTGCATGGATGGCAATGAGCGGTTCTTTGCGGGCTGCCTCCAATAGAGCGATACGCAGCTGCCGATTGGCGAACATCCGCCCGAGCGTTCCCTCGTGCTCTTCGGGTCGGAACTCGATCCGGCCCGGTTTCATCTGATCGAGCACGGCAATCGCTTCGATCGCGCACCCATGCGGCTCGAGCGTTTCGGAAAGACCGATGTTGCGGAACAGGCGCCAGCTTGCCGTCGAAATGGCCGAGGCCCGCCCGTCGAAGCCATCGGCGGTAAGCGTTGCGGGATCGGCGCGATCGACGAGGTGGCTCGAAAACCCCTGTCTTGCCGCTGCGAGCGCCAATGTCGTGCCGACGAGGCCGCCACCCAGGATCAGCAAGTCACGCTTGTCGTTCATGACCCCAGTCCCTAGAGCGAGCGCCGTGACCGAGGCAAGGATTATGGACGGCTGGCGAGGCGCTTTCGTCGCATTCCTGCTGATCATCCTGTGCCTGATGCCGACTGGCGCCATGGCACAGGACATGCGGTTCGGTGACGACAAGATCGCCGTAACCCTGTTCGTCGACCGCGAGGCGGAAACCGACGGCGGGCGTATGCTGGCGCTCCACTTCAAGCCGCGCAGCGAGGAATGGCACGGGTACTGGTCGAATCCGGGTGATGCCGGGCAGGGCATGGACCTTGCTCTCAATCTTCCGGAGGGCTGGAGCGCTGGCGAACCGCTGTATCCGGTCCCGACGAGACTCGAGATCGCCGGACTGATGAACCATATCTTCGAAGGCGAATATACGGTTCTCGTGCCTCTCACGGCGTCGGCGGGTGCGCGCCCGATCGATGCTGCAGCAATCCGCGGCACGGTATCCTACCTCGCCTGCACCGACAGGATTTGCGTGCCGCAGGATGCAAGGCTGGAGGCCGTGACGGGTGGTGACTTCGATCAATGGCGGTCGAGTATCGCTCCGATGCTCGATCGAACAGCGCAATTCGAATTGACGGGCCGAAGTTTGCGGGTGGGCATTCCGGTTCCGCGCGACCTCAGGCTGTCCGACCCGCATGTCTTTGTCGCCAGAGGGTCCACTGGAGCCGAAGCGGTGCCGGCCTATGCGGCGCGGCAGGTTTTCCGGCGTGCAGGCGATTTGCTCGTCGCCGACATACCGCTCGACCAGCGGCGCGATCAAACGGCACGCGCCCCGGTGGGCGCCATCACCGGGATACTGGCGTTCGGCGACGGCGAGGGCGTTCGATTTGCTGCGCTACCGGGCGAGGTGCCGATCCAGGGCGCGAAGCTCGTGACGGCTGGCAAGGAAACGCCATCGTTTGGCTGGTTGTTGCTGGCTGCATTGGTGGGCGGCCTGCTGCTCAATGTGATGCCCTGCGTGTTTCCTATCCTCAGCCTCAAAGCGATTGCGCTCGCCCGCACAGGCGGAGACGAAATCAGCGCGCGGCGCGATGCGCTGGCGTACACGGCGGGTATCGTGCTGGCCTGCGCCGCGCTCGGCGGGATCATCCTGATGCTTCGCGCAGCCGGCGAGCAGATCGGCTGGGCGTTCCAGTTGCAGGAACCCGTCGTGGTGGTGGCGCTGTTCCTGCTGGCCGCGCTGATCACCGCCAATTTTCTCGGCCTGTTCGAGGTTCCGGGAATGGCTGTCTCCGGCGGAAAGGCCAGCACGTCGGGCTCCTTCGCCACGGGCCTGCTTGCGGCATTCGTTGCCACGCCCTGCACGGGGCCCTTCATGGCGCTCGCGCTGGGCGCTGCGCTGGTGCTCGATCCGCTGGAGGGGCTGGCGATCTTTACAGTGCTGGGCGTCGGCCTCGCCCTGCCATTCCTGCTGATCGCATTCGTGCCGGCATTCCGCAACCGCTTGCCCGCTCCCGGAGCGTGGATGGAGCGGTTCAGGCGATGGATGGCCGTGCCGATGGGCCTGACCGTGATCGCGCTGGCGTGGCTGCTGTGGCAAATTGGAGGACGCGACTATTTCCTGTTTGCCATCGGACTAGGCCTCTTCGGCCTGATCGGCGTCGCGCTGGCGGGAATTTTCCAGCGGCGCGCGAAGGGCGGGGGTGGTTTGATCCTCGCCGTGGTTCTTGCCGTGCTGGGTCTGGGCGTCGCCTTGCTGCCGAGGCCTGAGACGACCGCGAGCGGCGGTGCGAGCATTCTCGAGCCCGCGCCGTTCTCGGTGGAAGCGCTCGCCGAGGCACGGACTAGAAATCGACCGGTGTTCGTCTGGTTCACGGCCGATTGGTGCGTGACGTGCAAGGTCAACGAACAGGTCGCGATCGAGCGCGAAGCGACCCGCGACGCCTTCGAAAAGGCTGGCGTCATCACATTGCGCGGAGACTGGACACGGCGTGACGTGGACATCGCGACCTTCCTCTCGGACCAGGGTGCCGCCGGTGTGCCGCTTTATCTATGGTATGCTCCGGGCGCGGAGGCCGAGCAGTTGCCGCAGATCCTTACGCCGGATCTTCTGGTCGAGCGGGCACGGCGACAAGGTCCTGCCGGCAGGCGCGAATAAGTTCACCGGGCATGCGGCTGGGATTGAGCGTGACGCTGCCCGCGCCCGGTACCGTTGCCTCGATCGCATTGGGGCCAGTCAGAACTTCGAGCCGCGGATCGGCAGATGAGATCGTGCCGCGCCACAGCCATGCATCGCCATTCTCATGCGCGTCGATCCAGAGCCGCTCGACATGGCCGTTGCCGATCAGCGCGAGCACCGCCTTGGCGTGCGCATCGGCGCGAACGTAGCGGGTATAGATGAGGGTGCCGGCATCGCATTCGAGCGACAGGAGCGGGTGTTTGCCCGGCTGGCCATAGATCAGGCGCATCGGTTGCGTTCCGGGCGCCCACAGCGCGCCCTGCGTGTCGGGAGAACCGATCGGAGCACTCGGCGCATCGCGCTCGGGCTGAGGTTCGGTCCGCTGCAGGTAATCGTCCGACGCCGGGGGCTTGCAGCCCCACAGCAGCGTCAGCGCCAGCAGGCCGTGTGTCAGAGCAAGATGCTCACGTCCTAACCGCATGATACGACGGGTCAGCGACTGCGAATGAACGTGCGGATATCGTTCGACAGCTTCGCCCGATCCTCGTCGCGCACGTACATCATGTGTCCTGCATCGTAATAGTGGAATTCGACGCGATCCTGCGGGATGCCGGTGCGATTGAGCGAATATTCGGCGCCGAAGAACGGGGTGGCGAAATCGTAATAGCCCTGCGCCACGAAGGTCCTGAGCTGGCTGTTTTCGCGCATGGCCTTGCCGATGAAGGGGGCGACATTGAGGTAGGCGCCGCGGCCGCGGCCCTCCAGCGACCATTCCCAGTTCTGGCCGGGTTCGCGGCCGATCGACTGGTATTCGCGATCGGTGCGATAGCCGAGTTCGTCGCGCAGCCAGCTGTTGATCGCGACCGTGTATCCTGCATCGATGCCATAGAAGCTGGGATCGTTGTCGGGCGTCTCGCCAGCGGCATCGAAGTCCGTCCCGGTGTAGCGCGAATCGAGGCGACCGATGGTCTGCCCCCGGTCACGCAGGAGCTGCTTGTAGAAACGCTGATCGGTGACGCGCAGATCGGCGCTGTCGAGATAGTCTTCCGACAGGCCGGTGAGGCGCGACAATTCCGCACGAACGCTGGCGCGCTCGTCTGCAGGCAGGTCCTGCCCCTTGAGCAAGGCCGCAGCATATGGTCCCAGTGCGAAGCGCCGAGCCTGCTCTGCGGCGTCGGCGACCGACGGTGCCTCCATCCTGCCGTGATACCAGGCAGCGGTCGCCATGTTCGGCAAGGCGACGACATAGGCCATCTCGTTCCCGGGCGTCGGCTCGCGTCCGGCGAAATCGAGGATCGTCGAAATCAGGACGAGGCCGCTGAGGCCGACATCGTTATAGGTGCCCCCTTCGAGCTCGTCGGCAACCATGGCCGTGCGGGTGGTTCCGTAACTCTCGCCGCCGAGGAATTTGGGGCTGTTCCAGCGACCGTTCTCGTTCAGCCAGAGCCGAATGACCTTTGCGACCGCTCGCGCGTCGGCATTGAGGCCGTAATATTTCTCCGGCTCGGTGCCGTGGGTCAGATAGCTGAAACCCGTGCCGGGCGGATCGATGAAGACGAGATCGGCGACGTCGAGCAGGCTGTCGGGATTGTCGAGCACGGGAAAGGGCGCGGCGCCGTCGTCACGTGCGTCGGAGGGGATGGCGACGCGTTTGGGGCCGAACGCCCCCATCTGCAGCCAGACGGACCCCGAACCGGGGCCGCCATTGAACAGGAAGAACACTGGCCGGGAAACATCGCGCGGCTGCTTCACGTAACTCGTTGTCACGATGACCGCTTCCTGCGTGCCGTCATCTGCCGACAGGATATGATCGCGCACCGTCGCGCGGTAGGAAACGCGCTCGCCGCCGAAGGTGCCCGAAAGGTCGCGGGTGACGACTTGCGACTGGAGGACAGCGGCCTGCGTTGCCGTCGCAGTTTGGAGGTCGGCAGCCTCCGACTGCTCTTGCGCCCAAGCCAGCGGGACCGTCGCGGTGGAGGCGGCGAAGACAAGGCCGGCGGCAGTCAGACGAGAGCGAAGCAATTTCGGGAAGGTCATGCGGCCAGCCGTATGCAAAGCCGCTCGCCCCACGTCAATTGCGCCGGTCGATCAGGGTTTGCCGCCCATCTTTTTGTAACGCGTCTTGCCATAGCGGGTTTTTCGCGTGCCCGGCTTGCCTTCGTTGCTGCGACCGACGAGCGGCGCCTTCTTCTCGTCGTCTCCCAAGCCGAGCTCGTCATTCTCGAGACGGCGGATTTCATCGCGCAGACGGCCTGCTTCCTCGAATTCGAGATCGGCGGCAGCGGTGCGCATGCGCTTTTCCAGATCCTCGATATAGGCGCGCAGATTGTGACCCACGAGATTGTTGCGCTCGTCATCACCCGTGTCGACGGTGACGCCGTCCTGCGCGGCGGTGTGGGCGACGATGTCGGCGATATTGCGCTTGATCGTGGTCGGCGTGATGCCGTGCTCTTCGTTATAAGCCTGCTGCTTCTCGCGGCGGCGGTCGGTTTCCGCCATCGCTCGCTCCATGCTCCCCGTTATGCGATCGGCGTAAAGGATTACACGGCCTTCGACATTGCGAGCCGCGCGACCGATCGTCTGCACGAGGCTGGTTTCGGAGCGAAGGAAGCCTTCCTTGTCGGCATCGAGAATGCACACCAGCCCGCACTCGGGGATATCGAGCCCTTCGCGCAACAGGTTGATGCCCACCAGCACGTCGTAGACGCCGAGGCGCAAATCGCGGATCAGCTCGATGCGCTCCAGCGTTTCCACATCGGAGTGCATGTAGCGGACTCTCACGCCCGCCTCGTGCATGAATTCGGTGAGGTCTTCGGCCATCCGCTTGGTCAGTGTGGTTACTAGCGTGCGATAACCCATCTTCGCGGTCTTCTTGCATTCCTCGATGCAGTCCTGGACCTGGTCCTCGACCGGCTTGATCTCGACCGGCGGGTCGATGAGGCCGGTGGGGCGGATGACCTGTTCGGCGAATACGCCGCCGGTCTGTTCCATTTCCCACGTACCCGGCGTCGCCGAAACACAGAATGTCTGGGGGCGCATCGCGTCCCATTCGTTGAAGCGCAAGGGACGGTTGTCGATGCAGGACGGCAGGCGGAAACCGTATTCGGCGAGCGTGATCTTGCGCCTGTGGTCGCCCTTGGCCATCGCGCCGATCTGCGGCACCGTCTGATGGCTCTCGTCGACGAAGAGCAATGCGTTTTCGGGCAGATATTCGAACAGTGTCGGCGGCGGTTCGCCGGGCAGGCGACCGGTCAGGAAGCGGCTGTAGTTTTCGATCCCCGCGCAGGATCCCGTGGCAGCAATCATCTCGAGGTCGAAATTGGTCCGCTGTTCGAGCCGCTGGGCTTCGAGCAGGCGGCCCTCCTCGTGCAATTCCTTGAGACGCTCGCCCAGCTCGAACTTGATCGCTTCGGATGCCTGCTTCATCGTCGGGCCAGGCGTCACGTAGTGTGAATTCGCGTAGACGCGGACCTTGTCGAGACTGGCGCCTTTCTTGCCGGTGAGCGGATCGAATTCGCTGATCTCTTCGATCTCGTCGCCGAAAAAGCTGATCCGCCACGCCATATCCTCGTAGTGACTGGGGAAGATTTCGAGATTGTCGCCGCGCACGCGGAAATTGCCGCGGGCGAAGGCCGCATCGTTGCGCTTGTACTGCAGGGCGACCAGCTTTCGTATCAGCTCGCGCTGGTCGACCGATTCCCCTTGCGTGATATCGAAGATCATGGCCGAATAGGTTTCGACCGAACCGATCCCGTAAAGGCAGGATACCGAGGCGACGATGATGACGTCGTCGCGTTCGAGCAGGGCGCGCGTGGCCGAGTGGCGCATCCGGTCGATCGCCTCGTTTACCGAGCTTTCCTTCTCGATGTAGGTATCGGACCGGGGCACATAGGCTTCGGGCTGGTAATAGTCGTAATAGCTGACGAAATACTCGACGGCATTTTCAGGGAAGAAGCTCTTGAACTCGCCATAAAGCTGCGCGGCGAGGATCTTGTTCGGCGCGAGGATCAGGGCGGGGCGTTGCAATTCCTCGATCACCTTGGCCATGGTGAAGGTCTTGCCCGAGCCGGTCACACCGAGCAGAACCTGCGTCTGTTCGTCCTCGCGCGCGGAGCCGACCAACTCGCTGATCGCCGTCGGTTGGTCGCCACTCGGCGTATAATCGCTCACCAGTTTGAACTTGCGTCCCCCCATCGATTTTTCCGGGCGGGCGGGCTTGTGCGGGACGAATTCGCCGGTTGTATCCGGTTCTTCCAGTCCGCGCCTGATAACGAGTTCGGCCATGCGCGCACATATGGGGAACATCGCCATCGGGTGCAACGCTGCTTGCGGTTATACCGCGGCCTGCTAGCCTTGCCGTCCCAGACCGAAAGGAATTTCCATGCGCACTCTGCTCGTCGCCGCCCTCTGCACCTTTGCCCTCGCCGGATGTGGCAGCCCCGATGCCGACGCGGATGGCGATGGCGAAATCACGATGGAAGAGGCGGCGGCGAAAACCGACGATCTGGTCAAGCCTCAGCCCGGTCAGTGGCGCGTGACCGCCGAGCTGGTCGAGCTCGACATGCCGGGTGCGCCAGCCGAAGTGCAGGAGATGATGCGCGGCATGATGGATCAGGGTGCGCAAACCACCGAATATTGCCTGACCCCGGAAGAGGCCGAGCGCGGGTTCGAGGAAATGCTGAAGGAAGGGCAGGCGCAGGAAAACTGCACTTTCGAGAAATTCGAGGCCGATGGCGGCGATATCGATGCGGTCATGCTTTGCGAAGGCGGCGGTCAGGGCCAGCCGACTGCGCGCATGGCCATTACCGGTACGGGTAGCGAAACGTCGTCCAGCATGAATATGACCATGGAAGCGAGCGGCCCCAATGGGCAGGCGATGAACATGGTAATGAAATCGACGCAGGAGCGGATCGGCGATTGCCCTGCATCGTGACCTTGCCGGGTCACGTATGACCTTGGGATGACCGTTTGAAATTCGGGACCTGTTCAGACACTTCGTGCATTATGACGAAGCGATGGCAACGTTACCGTTTAGAGACTCACCGATTCTGGACCGCGAGGAACTCGCGCGGCGCTGGGCGCTGGCGCGGGAACCGCGGACCGACGATGCCCGAGGGCCGCGAGCGGGCCTGATGGCGCGCGAATTCCTGTGGCCGATCGAATCGCTGCGGCGCAGGCGCAATCCGCTCGCGGTCGAAAAGGCAGGCAATCCCAGGCACGTCATGCTGTTGCCCGGATTTGGCGCGCACCCATTTCGTATGCGCTGGATGGCGCAAATGCTCGAGCAGGCGGGCCATACGGCCAAGCGCTGGGGCCAGGGTTACAATTTCGGCGCCACGGCCGACAGGATCAGCGGCGTAGAGAATCGCCTGATCGACCTGTACGAGCGCACCGGAGAACCCCACGTCCTGCTCGGCTGGAGTTTGGGCGGAGTTATCGCCCGCGAACTGGCGAAGCGGCATCCCGACAAGGTGTCGAAAGTCATCACGCTTGGCTCGCCCTTCTCGGGCAGCCCGCGCGCAAACAATGGATGGCGCGCCTATCAGGCGATTGCCGGGCACAGGGTCGACGAGCCCGAGATCGAAACCGTCGTCGCCGAGAAGCCTCCCGTGGAGACGGTAGCAATCTGGAGTCCGCGCGATGGCGTCGTCCATCCGCGTTCGGCTCGGGGGAAGGCCGACGAGCGCGACCGCGCCGTATCCGTCCGCTGTTCGCACATGGGTTTGGTGATGACCAACGAGGCGGTTCTGACAGTCCTTTCGGAACTGGACCGCGACTGAACCCTTTTAACCTCCGTAAGCGGCGGAAAACCGGCCGTATCTGAAACACCGCTCATGCGGGACGGACCGAACGGGGGACCATGAACGGCACTGCCGATTTCTTTGACGAAATGCGCAAATCGGATGGCGGCGTGCGCGATGCCTATGGTGGCTATTGCACGTGGTATGACGGTCAGGACAAGGACCTCCTTCTGCGCAAACACGGCGAGGCCGAAACCAATTTTCGCAAGACCGGGATTACCTTCAATGTCTATGGCGAGGACGAGGCCGAAGAGCGCCTGATACCCTTCGACATGGTGCCGCGCATCATCAGTGCTGGCGAGTGGCGCAGGCTGGCACGAGGGATCGAGCAGCGCGTTTCCGCGCTCAATTCCTTCATGCACGATCTTTACCACCGGCAGGAAATCGTGCGGGCGGGACGCCTGCCCGAGCGCCTGTTGCGCGACAACGAGGCGTGGTTGCCCAACATGGTCGGGTTCACGCCGCCAGGTGGCGTTTACACGCATATCGTGGGCATCGATCTGGTCCGTACCGGTCCGGATGAATTCTATGTCCTCGAAGACAATGCGCGCACCCCGTCGGGTGTCAGCTACATGCTCGAAAATCGTGAAACCATGATGGCCATGTTTCCCGAACTTTTCCTGCGCGTGCCGATCGAAAGCGTATCCGATTACCCGCGTCGTCTTGCCAAGAGCCTCGCGGCATGCGCGCCCGATTGCGCAGGCAGCAAGCCCGTCGTGGCGGTGCTGACGCCCGGAATATACAATTCCGCCTATTTCGAACATGCTTTCCTCGCGGACCAGATGGGAGCCGAGCTGGTCGAGGGAAGCGACCTGCGTGTCGTCGACGGACGCGTGGGCATGCGCACGACGAGTGGTTTCAAGGCGATCGATGTCATCTATCGCCGCGTCGACGACGACTTCCTCGATCCGCTGACGTTCAATCCTGACAGCGTGCTCGGCGTGCCGGGGATCATGGATGTCTATCGATCGGGCGGCGTAACCATCGCCAATGCGCCCGGTACGGGCGTGTGCGACGACAAGGCGATATATTCCTTCATGCCCGACATCGTCGAGTTCTACACCGGCGAAAAACCCCTGCTCCCGAACGTCGAAACCTGGCGCTGTGCCGACGAAGACAGCCTGAAATACGTGCTCGACAATCTGCCAGAGCTGGTCGTGAAGGAGGTGCACGGTTCGGGTGGGTACGGGATGCTGGTCGGGCCGACTTCGACGAAGAAGCAGATCGAGGAGTTTCGTGCCAAGCTGGTCGAGCATCCGAGCAATTACATCGCCCAGCCGACGCTTTCGCTTTCGACCTGCCCCGTCTTCACGAAGAAGGGGTTGGCACCGCGCCATGTCGATCTGCGGCCCTATGTCCTCGTGTCGCCCGACAAGATCGACATCACGCCCGGCGGCCTCACACGCGTCGCGCTTAAAGAGGGGTCGCTGGTGGTCAATTCGAGCCAGGGAGGCGGCACCAAGGATACCTGGGTGCTGAAGGACTGATGCTCGGACGGACTGCCAACGGCCTGTATTGGATGTTCCGCTATCTCGAGCGGGCGGAAAACATGGCGCGCCTGCTCGATGCCGGCCTGCGCATGGCGCTGACGCGCGATCTGGTTACCGCCGAGGAAGAATGGCGATCGGTCATCGCGACGGCCGGGCACAGACGCGGCTACGAAGCGAAACACGCCAGCTACACCGGCATGCAGGCATGGAATTACCTGTTGCGGGACAAGGACAACCAGTCCTCGATCCTGGCCATGTTCGGACAGGTGCGGCAGAATGCCCGCCTCGCGCGCAATGCCATCAGCAGCGAACTGTGGGAGGCGATCAACGAGAACTGGCTCGAAATCCAGGACCAGCTCGCCAAGCCCATCGGCGAGAACCGCGTCCTCGATACCGTCGCCACGATCAGGCGAGCCGGCACGCTGGCGCATGGTGCGATGGAAGGGTCGATGCTGCGCGACGAAAGCTATCATTTCGCGCAGGCCGGCACCTTCATCGAACGCGGCGATTGCGTTGCGCGCATTCTCGACATCAAATATTACCTGCTGCTCCCCTCGCTGTCCTATGTCGGGTCGAGCCTCGACACGGGGCAGTGGGATACGGTGTTGCGCTCGGTTTCGGGCGACCGCGCCTATCGCTGGCTCAATGCCGGCCGGATCGATGCGCGCGGGATCTGCGAGTTCCTGATCCTCGACGACCGGTTTCCCCGCAGCCTCGCGTTCTGCCACACGGCGCTGCGTGAAAACCTCGCGGCACTGGCCCGGATCCATGGCCACGAGGGGGAGAGCAATACGCTGATGCGCGAGGCCGATACGCGGCTTCACGATCTGTCCATCGACCAGATCTTCGACCAGGGCCTCCACGAATTCCTGATCGACTTCAACAACACGAATGCGTCAATCGGCAGTGCGATTGCGCAGGATTACAGGTTCCTTGCCTGATGCGACTCTCGATACGTCACACGACCCGATACCGCTTTGGAGCGCCCGTGCAGCATGCCCTGCAGCGCCTCCGGCTGACGCCCAAGGAAACGCAGGGCCAGAAGATACTCGAATGGTCGATGGACTACGAGAATGCGCAGCCCGAGCTAAGCTATGAAGACCAGCATCACAATACCACGACGCTCGTGTCGGTGGAGCAGGGCGCGACCGAGGTCACGGTCACCTGCAGCGGCCTGGTCGATACGGCGGATCAGGCCGGCGTGATCGGACGCCATGCCGGGCATTTGCCACTGTGGAGCTTTCTCGGCCAGACGCGCCAGACCCGGCCGGGCCCCGGCATGCAAAAGATGCTGGGCGCATTCGTCGATCGCGGCGACAGCACGCTCGACATGCTGCACGAGCTGTCGCGCACCATCCTCGACCGTGTCGAATATCGCGTGGGCTCGACGCAATCGAACACCACGGCCGAGGAAAGCTTCGCTGCAAAGTCGGGGGTATGCCAGGACCATGCCCACATTTTCATCGGCGCGGCCCGGTCGCTCGACATCCCGGCGCGCTATGTCTCAGGCTACCTGATGATGAACGATCGCATCGATCAGGAGGCCGGGCATGCCTGGGCCGAGGCGCATGTCGACGGGCTGGGCTGGGTCGGCTTCGATATTTCCAATGGCATCAGCCCAGACGAACGATATGTTCGCGTCGCGACCGGGCGGGACTATCGCGATGCGGCGCCCGTGACCGGGATCAGTTACGGCAACGCCGCTCATGAACTCGAGGTGGGCGTCGCTGTCGAGCAGCGGCAGGTACAGCAGTAGGACGGGAATAAGGAATTCGATGACGTATTGCGTGGGAATGGTGCTCGAAAAAGGGCTCGTATTGATGAGCGACACGCGCACCAATTCGGGTGTCGACAATATTTCGGTCTTCCGTAAGATGTTCACCTGGCAGGTACCGGGCGAACGCATCATCACGCTGATGACGGCGGGCAATCTGGCCACCACGCAAGCTGTCATGAGCCAGCTCGAAGAGCGGACCAAGGCGCCCGACGAGCGCGACAATATCATCCTGAAATCGCCGACCATGTTCCAGGTCGCGACCGAAATCGGCCGACTGATGCGCGGGATCATCTCCGAACGTCAGGATGCGAACGGTGTGCGGGGGCGCGGACGGTTTACCGCCTCGGTTATCGTTGCCGGTCAGATCATGGGCATGGAAACGCGCCTGTTCATGGTCTATCCCGAGGGCAATTTCATCGAGGCCAGCCTTGACACGCCATTCTTCCAGATTGGCGAGACCAAATATGGCCGCCCAATCATCATCCGCGGTTACGATCGCCAGATGAGCCTGGAAGACGGGGTCAAGCTGCTCATGGTCAGCTTCGATTCGACGCTCAAGGCGAATTTGTCGGTCGGTCTGCCGCTCGACCTTCAGGTGATTGAGCGTGACACTTACGAGGCTGGCCACCAGCACCGGATCAGCATTTCCGATCCCTATTTCCAGGCGATTTCTTCAAGTTGGGGCGATGCTCTGAAAGACGCCTTCCACTCGCTGCCCGATTACAGCTTCTATCGCGAAGACGAGTAGATACCGATTTTTTAGCGGCAGAAGCTGCCGTCGCCCAGTTCCATGTGCAGATGATCGCGATGGGCGGCATTGTAGTCCGGGCCAAGGACCGTCCCGAAGCGCTTGCACGCGCTGCGATGAACGATGCGCAGGAATTCGCGCTCCGCGCGGCTGGCATTCCAGCCTTGAAGCACCGAAACCCGTCGCCCGTCAGCAAGGATAAAGGCGGACACGTCGATCGCTTCGGCACGCGCATGCGCCGACAACCGGCCCGTTCCGGCAACATTCCGGCAGGCATAGCTGCCCATTGTCTCGATGCGTGCGAGACGGCTCCCCAGGGTTTGCCGCGCTGCGCGATCGACGCCGTATCGTGCCCAGGCTGCGACGCCGTTCGCCAGAGGGCAGCTGAGCGGCCCGAGATTGG
Source organism: Citromicrobium sp. (assembly GCA_003248395.1). Taxonomy (GTDB): domain Bacteria; phylum Pseudomonadota; class Alphaproteobacteria; order Sphingomonadales; family Sphingomonadaceae; genus Qipengyuania. Next base: position 1,991 of record QFNA01000007.1, on the reverse strand, counting down.
TGACGGCGAACCGGCCGATGTCGCCGGGGACGTGAGTCAGACTGACCGTGTTGAGAGTGGAGCAGCCCGCACCGAACATCCGGTCGGGCAGCGGCGTGAATGTTGCCCCGCCGCGGCCCAGTTGCGTGTAACACGCGCGCGTTTCCGGCCGCGAGATCGCGGGCGTCACCGGCGCTGCGGTTACCCTCGGCTTGGCTGGCTCACGGCCTTCGGGAAGTACGCCGCACCCCGCCAGGATTGGGAAGAGGAGGTACGAGGCAAGGATGCGGCGCATGCGGCATCCCTAGCCTTGCAATGGTTAACGCAACGCTAACCCTGATTGGGTTCAGGCCTGCGCCGGGACTGTTTCGCGCCAGGTCGCCTTGCTGACGAGCCAGATCGCCAACCATGCGGCGATGAACCCGGGGACGATTTCGTACAGGCCCCCGTCGAGACCGGGCGTCTGGGTGTTCCAGCCGAGCGCAATCCACGCGGCGACGACTGCGGCCCCGGTCACCAGCCCGGCGACGGCGCCCCATCCGGTCATCCGGTCCCATGTCAGCGACAGCAGGATCAGCGGGCCGAACGCGGCACCGAAGCCCGCCCAGGCGTTGGACACCAAGCCCAATACCTCGCTGTTCGGGTCGCTTGCGATCCAGATCGCCGCAAGCGCGACCAGTGCGACGCAGACGCGGCCGACATTGACGCTCTCGCGCTCACTAGCATTGCGGCGGAAGAAGAGCTTGTAGAAATCCTCGGTGAGCGAACTCGACGCGACGAGCAGTTGCGAACTGATCGTCGACATGATCGCTGCGAGCAGCGCCGCCAGCAGAAATCCGGTTATCAGCGGATGGAACAGCAGATTGGCGAGGACGATGAAGATCGTTTCCGGATCGTCTATGACGAGGCCGTTCCGCTCGACATAGGCTCTGCCGGCGATGCCGATACCGATCGATCCGAGAAGCGCCACGCCCATCCACGTCATGCCGATGTTGCGGGCAACCTTTACCCGCTCGACGGTATCGATCGCCATGAACCGCACGATGATATGGGGCTGGCCGAAATAGCCCAGGCCCCAGGTCACTGCGCTGATGAAACCCAGTGCGGTCAGCCCTTCGGTCAGGCTGAGAAAGCCGGGAACGGGGACCTCGGCAAGCGACCCGCCCGCAGTGCCGCCTGGCCCGAACATCACCACCAAGGGCATCAGGACGAGCGCCGTGACCATGATCAGGCCCTGCACGAAATCGGTCAGGCTCACTGCCAGAAAGCCGCCGATCATCGTATAGGCGAGCACGACCAGTGCGGTGATCCAGATACCCATCATGTAATCGCTCATCGGGGCATTCGGCAGCAGTCCGGCGAAGCTTGTTTCGAACAGCTTGCCACCGCCGACCAGTCCGGCCGCGGTATATACGGCGAAGAAAACCACGATGATAAGTGCCGAGATGACGCGCAGTGCGGTCGCCTTGTCGGGGAAGCGATTGGCCAGATATTCGGGAATGGTGAGGGCATTGCCGAGGTCTTCGGTCTGCCTGCGCAGGCGAGGTGCCACGATGATCCAGTTGACCAGCGCTCCGACGAACAGACCGATGCCGATCCACGCCTCGACCAGTCCCGCCGCATAGAGTGCGCCGGGCAGTCCGAGCAGGAGCCAGCCGCTCATGTCGCTGGCCCCTGCAGACAGGGCGGCCACAGCAGGATGGAGATTTCGCCCGGCCAGCAAATAGCCTTCGCTCGTGTCGGTCGAGCGCTTCCACGCCCACAGCCCGATGGCGATCATCAGGATGAAATATAGGGCGAGCGAGATCAGTGTGCCGGTTTGCATCGACCGGCAGGTAACAAAAGCAACCACGCTTGGCCACAGCAGGATGCCGAGCTTCGGTAGTGGTCACCCCGCGCTGTGCTTTTGCCCGGCGAAACGCGGGCCGTAGGCACCTATGCGATGCGGGCTTCGATCCGGCCCGCCGTCGTATCGACGTGCTCAATCCGGATCGTGACCGTTTCGCCGGGCG
>QFNA01000189.1 GCA_003248395.1 Citromicrobium sp. | reverse complement strand
CACGGCGTTGGAGGTCAGCTCGGTGCCGTTGTCGCTGACGATCATGCTGGGCTTGCCATGCCGGGCGATCAGCTCCGTCAGCTCGCGCACGACACGGCGGCCTGAGATCGAGGTATCGGGCACCGCTGCCAGGCACTCCCTGGTCACGTCATCGACCACGTTGAGCACGCGGAACCGGCGACCCGACAGTTCAATAAGCGTTATGATACCGATTATTTCTCGTCTTTCTTTTCCGGCACGCCGACCGATGTCGGCTTTCCGAATGCCCGGCGGCAATTGAACGCGAAACTGTCGGTAAAATTCTAGAGTCTGGGCGATGGCACGGCGTTGGATCCTGCATGCCAATTTTAGTGCCATCGCTCGCGCCTTACGCTTTCGGTATCGCAAATTCATTCGAGCACGAGGTCGCGGGAATCCTGCGCGTCGAATGGAGTCCTATCCCGCAATATTCCCCGGCGATATCGTGGGATTGAGTATCGCCGAGGAAATTCGACGGTCGCGAGAGATGGGGGACTCCGATTAGCCCGCGCGCAAAGCCGATGCCGGCAGCGACGCAAAGGTTCCAGGCAGTTGCTGGCCAACCGGCCGAAGTGTCGGGAGTGTGAGAATGGCGGAGCTGACGCCGGCTCTCGTCATTTCGGCGCTCGAAGCTGACGTACCCCTTCGGCCCCGTATGTCAGGTGCCTAGCATTTTGATCGGCCTAGGTTTCGTGGACAAAGCTTGACTGGGGACTCGGACCTTGATTCAAGGCTGGCTTTTGGAGGCGGCCTTGGGCGAACGGATCGGCGTTACGGACGAAGAGTGGGAAGTGATCGGGGCGCTGCTGCCGCCTGAACGGGGGCGAGGCTGCCGCCCGGCACAGGATAACCGTCCCTATTTTGAAGGCATGATGTGGATCGCGCGAACCGGCGCGCAGTGGCGACACCTGCCGGACGAGTATGGCAAGTGGAACAGCGTCTTCCGGCGCTATCGACGATTGGTCACGACGGGCGTGTTCGATGCCATGCTCGAGACGCTGGCCGAGCTGGCAGGGCGCGATACCGCCGCCGACATGATCGATAGCACCGTGGTCCGGGCACATCATTGTGCCGTCGGCATAAAAAGGGGACTCAGCAAACCGAGGGCCTTGGCCGATCGCGCG
>QFNA01000122.1 GCA_003248395.1 Citromicrobium sp. | reverse complement strand
TCATGGGCATTCTCAATGTCACGCCCGACAGTTTCAGCGATGGCGGCGTGCATGACAGCCCCGACGCGGCGCGAGACCATGCGGCCGCGATGGTGGAGGTTGGCGCGGCGATCATCGATGTCGGCGGCGAGAGCACGCGGCCCGGTGCCAAGCCGCTATGGGAAGGCGACGAGATCGAGCGCGTCGTGCCCGCGATCTCGGCCTGTGCGGCGATGGGCGCGGCGGTCAGCGTGGATACCCGCAAGGCTGCGGTGATCGAGGCCGCGCTGGAGTCTGGGGCGCATCTGGTGAACGATGTCTCCGGGCTCGCCCACGATCCGCGCAGCGCCGAAGTCGTCGCGCGTGCGGGATGTCCCGTCGTGCTGATGCATGCGCCGGGGACGGGCGACGATCTGCATGATGGCGGCGACTACGCCAACGTGGTGTTCGATGTGTTCGATGCGCTGCGCGCGCGTCGCGATGCTGCGCTCGAAGCGGGCATCGCTGCGGCCAATATCGTGCTCGATCCCGGCATCGGGTTCGGCAAGACGCTGGCGGAAAACCTCGCGCTGCTGAATGCCCTGCCGCTGTTCCACGCACTCGGCCACCCGCTCATGCTCGGCGCCAGTCGCAAGCGATTGATCGGGGCCCTGTCGCACGAAGCGCCTGCCGAGGCGCGGCTGGGGGGCAGCGTGGCTCTGTTGGTCAAGGGCATGGATGCCGGTGTCCAGTTGCACCGCGTTCACGACGTGGCGGAGAGTGTCCAGGCGCGCAATGTCTGGCGCGGCTTGCGCGATTCGGCGCTCACCGACTTCGGCGATTTGCCAGACTAGGCGGCGTCGTCGATCCCGAGTTCGCCGAGCTTGCGGTACAGCGTCGAGCGTCCGATGCCGAGCCGGCGCGCGACCTCGGTCATGCGGCCATGGTAATGGCCGATGGCGATCCGGATGATGTCGGCCTCGATATCTTCGAGCGAGCGCAGATTGCCGTCGTCGGTGTAGAGCAGCACGCCGAGCCCGCGTGCCCGGCTTTCGCCGCGGTCGGGGTGGTCGCCGAGCAGTTCGGCAAGCTGCGGGAAACAGTCGGCGGTCAGCGCCTCTTCGTCGCAGAAGACCGCGGCGCGGAACAGCACCGCATGCAGCTGGCGGACATTGCCCGGCCAGTCGTAAGCCTCGAGCAGGGTCAGTCCGCTGTCGGCGATCGAGTGATGCGTCAGCCCCGGCTGCTCGGCAATGCGCGACAGGAAATACCGCGTGAGAGCCGGAATGTCGCCCATCCGCTCGCGCAGCGGCGGCAGGTGGATCCGTGTGGCGGAAAGCTTTTCGAGCAGGGCGGGGGAAAACCCGTCGCGTCCTGCCAGTTCGTCGAGGCTGACATCGCTCGCGCCGAAGACGCGCACGTCGATGCGGAACCCATGCGCCGCCCCCGTGGGGCGCACGATGCTGCTCTCGAGCACGTCGGCCAGGCGGTCCTGCAGCGCGCGATCCATCCGGTCGATTTCGTCGAGGATCAGCGTACCACCGTCGCAATGCTGCAGCAGGCCGATCTGGCTGTCGAAGGCGCCGGGAAACGCACCCTTCTCGTGACCGAAGATCAGCGATTCGAGCGAATTCGCGGGGAGCCCGCCGCAATTGACCAGCCGCATCGGTGCCTTAGATCGGGTGGAGGCGCTCTGCATGGCCCGCAGCAGCATTTCCTTGCCCGTGCCGCGCTCGCCCTCGACCAGCACATGGCCGTGGCCGCGCGCCGCCGTGGCGGCCTTGGCCAGCGCGGTGCGGAACGGCGCCGCCGTCCCGACCATGGCGTCGAATTCGAGTACTCCCGAAACCTTTTCGGTCAGCGGCTGGAGCTCGTCATGCGGCGATTCGGTCCGCGTGGCGCTCCGCAGCGCCGATTGCAGCCGTTCGGGCGCGATCGGCTTGATCAGATAGTCGGTCGCCCCGGCTCGCATCGCCTCGACCGCGAGCAGTGGCGATGTGCTGGTGGTCAGCATCAGCACCGGAAGGATCGGTCGGATTGCGCGGATTTGCCGGATCATTTCGCAGGCATCCTCGCTCGACACCCGCTGGTCGATCAGGACCGCCCCGATCGCGTTGCCGCTGTTGCCGCGCAACATGTCGAGCGCGCTCTCGCAGCATTCGGCGCTGGCCGTGCGCCAGCCATCGCGAGCGGCGATGCCGGAAACCAGCCGGTTCTCGTCCGGCTCGCTCCCGATAAGCAGCAGCTGGCGGCTGTCCTGTGTCGCCATGTGCTCGTTTCGCTCCCTCTGCGCCGTGCGACCTCGCACCCAAGTTCACTCCACCGGTTAATGGATAGGGGTAAACGGGCGATTAAGGCTATTCAGGATGCGCCCGCTGGTGCACCGGCGGTGGAACCGGCACCCAATACCCTTGTCGATGGCCTTAACGCATTATAGACCGGCAACCAAACGACATCCACGGATAGGGAAATACCAATGGAATCCGCCAACGATATGAAGGCACACTCGCGCACCTACGGTTCTTTCATCGGGGCGCTGAAATGGACGGTGCCGCTGATTATCGTGATTACCGCCATCGTCGTCGTGCTGATTTCCAGCTGACGGCGCGCGGATGCGGATCGCGGTCCTGGCCGAACGCGCAGCGGGCGAAAGCCGCGTTGCCCTGACACCCGAAACGGCGAAGAAGTTCGCCGCGTTGGGAGCCACCGTCGCGGTCGAGCAGGGTGCAGGCCTGCGCGCCGCCGTCACCGACGATGCCTATCGCGAGGCTGGCGCGGAGGTCGGGCCGGCGGCGCAGGTCGTCAACGATGCCGACATCATCCTCGGCGTTCAGGCGCCCGAAGTCGGCGCGATAACCGGCGCGAAGCCGGGCGCGTGGATCGCCGCGACCTTCGATCCGTTCCGCGAGACGGACCGCGTTCAAGCCTACGCCAAGGCCGGGTTCGAAGCCCTGTCGATGGAATTCATGCCGCGCATAACCCGCGCGCAGAGCATGGACGTGCTGTCGAGCCAGTCCAACCTCGCCGGTTACAAGGCGGTGCTGACTGCGGCCAATGAATATGGCCGCGCCTTCCCGATGATGATGACCGCCGCCGGCACGGTTCAGGCGGCCAAGGTCTTCGTAATGGGCGTGGGCGTGGCGGGCCTGCAGGCGATCGCCACGGCCAAGCGGCTCGGCGCGCAGGTCAGTGCCACCGATGTGCGCAGCGCCACGAAGGAACAGATCCAGTCGCTCGGCGCGAAAGCGGTCTTCGTCGAGAATGTCGCCGGTATCGAGGGCGAGGGCTCGGGCGGATATGCCACCGAGATGAGCGAGGAATACCAGAAGGCGCAGGCCGAACTGGTCAGCGCGCACATCGCCAAGCAGGACATCGTCATCACCACCGCGCTGATTCCGGGCAAGCCCGCGCCGCGGCTGATTTCGGAAGCGCAGATCGCGACGATGAAGCCCGGCAGCGTGATCTTCGATCTCGCCGTGGCCCAAGGCGGCAATGTCGAGGGTTCACAGCCTGACCAGACGGTCGAAAGGCATGGCGTGAAAATCGTTGGCTATTCGAACACCGCCGGACACCTCGCCGCCGACGCATCGGCACTGTTCGCGCGGAATCTGTTCAATTTCCTCTCCGCCTTCTGGGACAAGAAGGCGGGCAAGCCGGTGCTTGACGAGGAAATCGGCGACGCCGTGCGGCTGACGCATGGCGGGAAGGTCGTGAACGAGAGGCTGTCAGGTTGATCGAAGGCGGCACGGAAGACTCCCCCTTTGGGGGAGGTGGCAGCGCGAAGCGCTGACGGAGGGGGCGAAGCTTGGAAAACCATACCATCCGCTCGCTCGCTTCTGCCCGTCGACAGCGCCGCGAAATGTCGCTGCCCGAGGGTCTGCTCTGGAGGCATTTGCGCCAGCGTCCTCACGGAATGAAGTTTCGCAACTACCATCCTGTCGGCGACATGGTTGTCGATTTCTACTGCGCTAGCAAAAGGCTAGCGATAGAGATCGACGGTATCTCGCACGATATGGGTGTCAATCCGGAGCGTGACCGCAAGCGAGACGCCTGGCTCAAAGAGCAGGGGATAGATGTCATTCGTATAGCTGCAAGTGAGGTTCTGCGCCACCCAGCTGACGTCGCCGATGGGCTTGCACGATTTTGCGCAAACCAGCCCCCTCCGTCAGCCGCTGGCGCGGCTGCCACCTCCCCCAGAGGGGGAGAGACTGGAGTTTTCGAATAATGGACTTCATTTCGATCCTTTCGATCTTCGTGCTGGCGTGTTTTGTCGGCTATTACGTGGTCTGGTCGGTCACGCCCGCGCTGCACACGCCGCTGATGGCGGTGACCAATGCGATTTCCTCGGTAATCATCGTCGGTGCGCTGATCGCGGCGGCGGCGGCGGATGTGCCGGGGGCGAAGTGGCTGGGGCTGCTCGGCATCGTGCTCGCCAGCGTCAACATTTTTGGCGGCTTTGCGGTGACGGCGCGCATGCTCGCCATGTACAAGAAGAAGGAGAAGAAGTGATGACATCTCCTCTTCCAGCACCGCCGCCGCCTGCGATCGCACCCGAGTTTGGCCCCGACAGCCCGACCGTAGCGCTGCCCGCCCTCGAGCATGGGTCGACGAACCCGTGGGTGGCGCTCGCCTATCTCATTGCGGGCGTATTCTTCATCCTCGCTCTGCGCGGCCTTTCCTCACCTGCGACAAGCCGAACGGGTAACCGCTTCGGTATGATCGGCATGCTGATCGCAGTGGTGACGACGCTGGTGACGCATGACGTCGCCAATATTTTCGAAATCCTGATCGCAATTGCTGTTGGCGGGGTGATCGGACTAATGATCGCGCGCCGCATTGCAATGACAGCGATGCCCGAACTGGTGGCTGCGTTTCACTCGCTTGTGGGCTTGGCTGCGGTGCTTGTGGGCTGGGCAGCGTATTTGAATCCTGGCGCCTTCGGATTGCTCGTCCCAGACATCATAGCCACCGTCGATGGTCGCGTGGTGGACTACACAACTGCTATAAGCCCGATCAGCAAGATCGAGATGGCTCTCGGCATAGCCATCGGGGCGATCACCTTCAGCGGTTCGATAATCGCGTTCCTCAAACTTTCCGGCCGCATGAGCGGATCTCCGATCCTGCTGCCCATGCGGCACGTCATCAACCTCGGCACGCTGGCGGCGATCATCGTGCTGACCGCGCTCTTTGCCATGGCGTCCGGACCGGATCAGACCAGCTGAACAGCTATTCGGGCTGGGCGGCGGCGGCGATGGGCTTCACGCTCGGCAACACCGCGATGATTATCACCGGCGCGCTGGTCGGTTCTTCGGGTGCAATCCTCAGCTACATAATGTGCCGCGCGATGAACCGCAGCTTCCTGTCCGTGATCGCGGGCGGGTTTGGTGCGGACGACAGCGGCGGCGCAGGCGGCGAGGCGAAGGAGCAGCGCCCCTACAAGCAGGGCAGCGCGGCCGATGCAGCCTTCATGCTCGAACAGGCGGAAAAGGTCATAATCATCCCCGGCTACGGCATGGCGGTGGCGCAGGCGCAGCATGCGCTTCGCGAGATGGCCGACATCCTCGAGGAGAAGGGCGTCGAGGTGAAATACGCCATCCACCCCGTCGCCGGGCGCATGCCAGGGCATATGAACGTGCTGCTCGCCGAAGCGCAGGTGCCTTACGAAAACGTCTTCGAGCTGGAGGACATCAACAGCGAATTCGCGCAGGCCGACGTCGCCTTCATCATCGGCGCGAACGACGTGGTGAACCCGGCGGCCAAGACCGACAAGTCCTCGCCCATCTACGGCATGCCTGTGTTCGACGTGGAGAAGGCCAAGCAGGTCTTCTTCATCAAGCGCAGCATGGGCGGCGTGGGCTATGCGGGCGTCGACAACGACGTTTTCTACATGGACCAGACCATGATGCTGCTCTCCGACGCCAAGAAGATGGTCGAGGAAATCGTGAAGGCGCTCGACTGACGTGAAGCGTATGCTTCTCATCGTGCTCGCGCTTGCCGCGATTGTGGGTATCGCTTTTGTGGCATTCGGCGGGGTGGAACGTGTCACCTCGGGCCGGATCGAGCGCACACTGGTGACAAAAGGCATTCCGCAACCGATCGCTGCATGCATGGGGCAGCGCATGTCGGAGCGGCTCTCGCTCAACCAGTTGCGCAAGCTTGAGAACCTTTCGAGCAGCGAGGAAGGGTCCGAGGGCGAGACCCAGCTCAACATGGCCGAATTCCTCGAACGCCTGCGCCGGGTCGACGACCGCGAGGCGATCGACGTCACGGCCAGTTCCGCGGCGATCTGCGCCTTTTCGACCAGCGAGATAGGCTTGCAATAAACACGATACGCGGCAGTATTGCGGGTGAGAGGGGAGAAACTCATGATCCGCACAAGTCTTGTCGCAACGCTGCTATGCCTTGCCTCGCCGGCTTTCGCCGAAACGCACACGATCGCGCCTGGCGAAGGCGCGCAGGAGCGTTTGCAGGAGGCGCTGATCCTCGCACAGCCTGGCGATGACATCGTCCTGTCGGAGGGTCGCTACGCGCTGACCGACGGGCTGAGCCTCGATATCGATGGCGTGACAGTGCGCGGAGCGGGCATGGACGGCACCGTGCTCGATTTCACCGGGCAGCAGGGGGCGGGCGAAGGGCTGCTGGTCACCAGCGACAATGTCACCCTGCGCGATTTTGCACTGGAAAATCCAAAGGGCGACGGGGTTAAGTCCAAGGGAGCCGACAACATCGTCTACCATCGCATCCGCGTGACATGGACCCGCGGACCGCATCCCGAAAATGGTGCCTATGGCATCTACCCGGTCGAAAGCACCGGCGTGCTCGTTGATGGCGTAAAGGTCACGGGTGCAAGCGACGCAGGAATTTACGTGGGCCAATCGAACGCGATCACTGTCCGCAACTCGATTGCCGAGGCCAATGTCGCCGGGATCGAGATCGAGAACAGCCGCAATGCGCGGGTCGAGCACAACATCGCGACGCGCAATACGGGCGGCATACTGGTTTTCGACCTGCCCAACCTGCCGGTCATGGGCGGTGGCAACGTCGTCGTCGCGCACAATCTGGTGGTGGCGAACGATACCGCCAATTTCGCGCCTCCGGGCAATATCGTCGCAGGTGTCCTTCGCGGGACGGGCATCATGGTGATGGCGAACGAAAAGGTCTTGATCGAGGATAATATCCTGTCGAACAATCCGACCGCGCCGATCATGGTCCTGGCCTATCCCGAACCGTTCGACGACGACACATACGATCCCCTGCCGCGCGGTATTGTGGTTGGCGAAAACCCGATCCGCGACGGCGGAACCGATCCGCAGCTGCCAGGTGCGGAAATGCTGCTGCAGGCCTTTGGCGGCCAGCTGCCGCCGGTCATGTGGGATGGGCTTGGTGATCCCGAAACGGCAATCCGCATCGTCCCGGGAATTGCCGCCTGGTCGCTAGGCCTGACCCAGCAGGCTGCCGGGTTGGACAGCGCAAAGCCTGCGCCGGTGCAGGCAACCCCGCCCGAAGGCGAGTTCGACCAACAGGGCATCGGTGCGCCGCCGGAACTGGATGCACGTATCGCGCCATGATCGCTCGCGTACTATTCGGCGTTGCAGTGGCAGCATGCGCGGCTGCGATCACGTTCGCGAGCGGGGCAAGCGACGTCAACGACAATGCAATCTCTTCAGGGTTGCCGCGCGACCTGCAGGAATATGGCTTCTTCGCGGACGACCCGTCACGCCAGCAACCCGCTGACGGCGTCATTCCCTATCGCCTGAATACCCCGCTCTATTCGGACGGGGCGGACAAACTGCGTTTCGTTTATGTGCCCGATGGCGCGGAAGTCGGCGTGTCGGCGGAAGGGCTGCTCGAATTCCCGGTCGGCTCGGCGCTGATCAAGACCTTTGCTTTCGGCGAGGGGCCGGAT
>QFNA01000121.1 GCA_003248395.1 Citromicrobium sp. | reverse complement strand
TCGCGCAGCAGGCCGACGCTGACCGGCTGGTCGTTTAGAAAGGCCTTGCTCTTGCCATCGGCTTTCAGCTGGCGGCGCACGATCAGCGGTTCGCCCGCATCGATTTCGACATCGGCATCTTCGAGCATTTGCGCGACCGCCGAGGGGAGCGATGCGAAGTCGAAACTCGCCGTGACGCTTGCCTTTTCCTCGCCCGCCCGCACCAGGCCGCTGTCGGCACGGTTCCCAAGGACCAGACCGAGCGAATCCAGCAGGATCGATTTGCCGGCCCCGGTTTCGCCGGTAAGCACGCCTAGCCCGCGTCCGAAATCGAGGTCGAGCGCCTCGATAAGCACGATATTGCGGATGGCGAGACGCGTCAGCATGAACGATGCGCAGCCTTAGCGCAGCATCGCGCGCGCGTCACCGCCCTGCTTCGTGTTGCAAACAGGTGTGCCTAGCTGGCAGCGACGCTGGGTGCGTGATCCTGGACGAGGTCGTACGCCTTTTCGTACCATTCGTTGCCGGGATAGTTGGCCCCGAGCACCGCCGCGTACTTGACGGCTTCAGCCGGAATGCCCAGCGCAAGGCTCGATTCGGTCAGGCGATAGAGAGCTTCGGGGGCGTGGCTCGTGGTCTGGAAATTGTCGACCACGTTCTGGAACCGGATCTGCGCGGCAATCCACTTGCCCGCTCTCTGGTAATAGCGTCCGATCTCCATTTCCTTGCCGGCCAGATGATCCTGCACGAGATCGATCTTGAGCCGTGCGTCGGCGGCATATTCGGTCTGGGGGAAACGCCGGTCGACTTCGCGCAGCGCGGTCAGCGCCTGTTCGGTAATCTTCTGGTCGCGCTGAACGTCGCTGATCTGTTCGTAATAGGACAGTGCGATCAGGTAATAGGCGTAGGGAGCATCCTTGTTACCCGGATGGATCTGCAGGAAACGCTGCGCCGCCTGAACCGCCTTGTTGTAATCCTGCGCCGTGTAATAGCTGAACGCACTCATCAGCTGGGCACGGCGGGCCCAGGGCGAATAGGGATGCTGGCGTTCGACCTCGTCGAACAGCGCCGCGGCGAGCGGGGCATTGCCGCGATCGAGCCTGCTTTTCGCTTCGGAATAGAGCGTTTCCACGTCGCGCGCGACGTAGGACGTGTCCTCCGGACCGCCACCGCCCCTGCTGGCACATCCGGCGACTAGAACCGATGCCGCAGCGGCGGCGCCAAGGGCGAAGGTGCGACAGATGCGCGGATAAGTGCTCATGGGACCGAGCCTATAGCCAGCGCTCCGCTGAACGCCAAGTGAAGTTCTGTCGGGTTTTCACCGCAAATAAGCCCGCCGCAGCGACGACCAACGAGTGTCAGCCGATCGCGTCTGGCGCATCCCACAACAGATGCGTCGGTGCGAGCATGACGAGATTGTTGCTCCGCACGATTTCGCCCTTGGTCTTGTAACCGAGCAACTGCTCGGCTTCGGTGGCGGGATTGTGGATCATCACGCGCAATTCCTCTGAGGTAAAATCGCTCAGGCCGCGTGCTCGCTCGACACCCTTGGTATCGTAAACATGCAGCACGTCACCGCGCGTGAAATCGCCGTCCATCGATTCGACATCGGCGCGGCAGATCGGATTGTCACCCGACGACAGCCGATCCGCAACCGCTTCGCTTACCACGATGCTGCCTGCCATCTGCAGGCGATTGGCGATCCAGCTGTCCCACCCGGACAATGGCTCCGCATGCGGTATCACCTTCGTCGCGCGCCGCTCGCCGGTCAGCACGGTCGACAGGGGACGATCGGCTTCGCCCTGCGCAATCCACGTCGTCACCCCTGCACCCTGCGCCATGTTTGCCGCGAGCAGCTTGGTTTCCATCCCGCCTGTGCCCAGCGTGCTCTTGCCCTTGGTCGCATCCATGTAGAGGGTGACGTCCTCGACCTCGGGCACGAATTCCGCCTCAGGATCGTCGGGGTTGCGGTCATACAATCCGTCGACGCCCGTCAAGATGATGAAATCGCTCGCCCCGACCATCTGCGCGACCTTGGCGGCAAGCCGGTCGTTGTCCCCGACGCGGATCTCCTCGGTCGTGATCGTGTCGTTCTCGTTGACGATCGGCATGACCCCCGCCTCCAGCAGCCGGTGGACCGTGTTGCGGGTGTTGAGAAAACGGCGGTGATCCTCGAAATCGCCGAGCGTGAGTAGCACTTGCGCGATGTCGAAACCGAATTCGTGCCCCACCTGCTTGTAGGCGTTGAGCAGCAATGGCATTCCGCAGGCCGCGGCCGCCTGCTTGTCCGACACGCCCGCGGTCTCGGGTGTTTCGCCGACGATCCGCAGTCCCAGTGCCACCGATCCGGACGAACACAGGATCACATTCCATCCCCCTGCACGCAGGTGTGCGACATCTTCCATCAGGCGCTGCAGGAAGCCATAACGCGGGGTAAGCATCTCTTGATTGGCAAGCAGCGCCGACCCGATCTTGACGACAATAGTCTTTTTCTCTGTCATAATGCGATAATTGTTCTGCCTTGAAATTTTCGTAAAGTTATATAGATAGTCGTTGTGCAGTGCACAACAGCAAAATCGAATTTTACCGTGGTCACAATACAATAAAGTAAACTATACTCCTGATATTGGAACTGCACAAATACAGTCTGATTGAGGACAGTTGCCTAGACAAAATATCGTGCGCAATCGCACAGAAACGGAATTTAGTTATCATCAATACTGTTTTAATCGTCGGCTGCGGAAAAATGGGCTCCGCTTTACTTTCGCAATGGTCGAGGGGCGGCGAGGACATCACCGTGGTCGATCCGGTGCAGGACAGCGTGCCCGACGGCGTACGCCTGGTGCAGAACCGGGACCCGATTGCCGACGAAACCTTCGATTGCATCGTTGCGGCGATCAAGCCGCAGATGATCGACGACATTCTGCCCGAATATGCCGAAAATCTGGCTTCGGGCGGCTACGTCCTTTCGATCGCCGCGGGGTATTCGAGCGATCGGCTCTCGCGCATCATGGGCGATGCGCCCGTCATCCGCGTCATGCCGAATTTGCCCGCAGCCATCGGTCGCGGGGTAAGCGGTATAGCGCCCGGGCCGAGGGCCACGCCGGATCACCTTGCCCATGCGCAGGACTTCATGAGCCGCGCCGGCAGGACCGTCACCGTCGACAGCGAGGATATGCTGGATCGCGTCACTGCGGTGGCCGGATCTGGCCCCGGCTACGTCTTCGAACTCGCCCGCGCCTATACGCAGGCGGCGATCGACATGGGTTTCGATCCGGAACAGGCGCGCGAGATGGTGCTCGGCACGATCGGCGGTGCCGTCGCCATGGCGGTCGAGCAAACCGATACTCCGCTCGCAGAACTGCGCAATTCGGTGACGAGCAAGGGCGGCACCACGGCCGCGGGCCTCGATGCGCTCAACGGCGACGGCGGCTTGTCCGAACGCCTGAGCGCAACCCTGCAGGCAGCATACGAACGGGCGGTCGAACTGCGCTGAACCTTCAGCGCCTCCCGCCTGACACACGAACCAGATAAAGAGATACCATGACCGACCAGACACTCGACCCGCAACAGCACATCGACGAAATTGGCGCGCGCGCCCGGAAGGCCGCCAGCGGCCTCCTTTCGGCCGGGACCGATGCCAAGAACACCGCCCTGCGAGAAGCGGCCAGGGCGCTGCGCGAGGCGACGTCGCGGTTGCTCGACGCCAATGCCAAGGACGTGAAGAGCGTCGAGGGCAAGAAGCCGGACAGCTTTATCGATCGCCTCCGGCTGACCGAAGATCGTGTCGAAGCCATGGCAAATGCGCTCGAGGACATCGCCGAGCTCCCGGACCCCGTCGGCCGCGAGCTCGCCACATTCCAACGCCCCAATGGCCTCAGGATCGAACGTGTCGCCGTGCCCATCGGCGTGATCGGCATGATCTACGAAAGCCGCCCCAATGTCGGCGCCGACGCCAGCGCGCTGTGCCTGAAAAGCGGCAATGCCGTGATCCTGCGCGGCGGCAGCGAGAGCCGCAATTCGACCCGCGTCATCGTGGAATGCATGCGGGCCGGACTCAAGGCCGCCGGCCTCCCCGAAGATGCCGTGCAGACCGTCGGCACTACCGATCGCGAGGCCGTCGCCGCGCTGCTCAAGGCCGACGAATACGTCGACCTCGTCATCCCGCGCGGTGGCCGCGGGCTGGTCGAACTCGTCCGCGACCAGGCGAGCGTGCCCACCCTCCTCCACCTCGACGGCAATTGCCACAGCTATGTCCACGAGGCAGCCGATCTCGACAAGGCTGCCGAGGTCATCCGCAATGCCAAGCTGCGCCGCACCGGCGTCTGCGGCGCGACCGAGAGCGTGGTGGTCGACCGCGCCGTGGCGAAAGACTTCATCCCCCGCCTCACCGCCATCATGGGCGGCGATTGCGAATTGCGCGGCGACGAAGAAGCCGTCGCCATCGACAGCTCCATCACCCCCGCCACCGACGACGACTGGAGCACCGAATATCTCGACCCCATCGCATCGGTGAAGGTGGTCGACGGGCTCGACCAGGCGATCGCGTGGGTCCAGACCCACTCCTCGCACCACACCGACGCGATCCTGACCGAGGACGATGCCGCCGCAAGGCGCTTCATGGCCAGCATCGACAGCGCGATCGTCATGCGCAACGCCAGCACGCAGTTCGCCGACGGCGGCGAGTTCGGCATGGGCGCGGAGATCGGCATCGCCACCGGCAAGATGCACGCCCGCGGCCCCGTCGGCCTCGAGCAATTGTGCAGCTTCAAATACCTCGTCCACGGCAGCGGCCAGACGCGCCCGTAATTGCCATTTTCCTACACGCGAAGTTTCTGCTCCACCCTGTCCGGTTAACCCCGGACAGGAGAGCCGCTGATGACCCGCCGCAAGGACCCCACCGAAACCCGCACCCCCGTCGCCGCAGAAGACCTGCCCGCTTTCGACAGCGTGCCCGTCAAATACCGCCACGATGGCTGGACCCCCGCCCGCCAGAAAGCCTTCATCGGCGCGCTGGCCGATACGGGCAGCGTCATCCGTGCCGCGCGCTACGTCAACATGAGCCCCGAGGGCGCCTACTACCTGCGCCGCCGCCCCGGCTCGGAAAGCTTCCGCCGCGCATGGGAGGCCGCGCTCGATCTCGGCGTGCAGCGGCTGAAGGACATTGCCTATGAACGCGCGATCGACGGCCAGCTCAGCCCCGTCTTCGTCGGCGGCAAGCTGAAAGGCTTCCGCCGCATCCGCAACGATCGCCTGCTGATGTTCTGCCTCAGGATGAACGCCCGCGACGAACGCGGCAAACGGGACCACCCAGGCCCTCACCCGTGCGGAGAAGGACGACATGAACGCCGCCATGGTCGAACATTTCGATCCGGTGGGGATGAGCCTGGAGGAGATCGAGGCGATGCAGGCCCAGCTCGCCGAAATCGCCCGCCGCAAACGCGCCGAGGAGGACGGCCCGGTCGACGCCATGGACGGCCCCACCTTCTTCCAGCTGGAGCATGGCAAGGACTGGAAAGCGGCCGGCGAACTGGAAGACCTGGTCGAAGTCGAGGACGAATTGGAAGAGTGGAACGAAGACGAAGACCACTGGCGGGACAATCCGGGGGCGGACTGATGCGGTTTGACACGGGTCTGTTTTGATACCGAGCCGTTAGGCGAGGCAAGGCCGACCGGCCGCCCGAGCTTATGCGAGGAAGCCAAGCGACGCGGACGCGTCGCGCCCGACGTTTGAGGGCGCAAACAATAAACGTCGACCGCGCCGCGAACTATTGCCCCGAACGCGACCCGGCCCACGTTCTCTACGATCCCCACCACGGCACGCGCGGGCGCACCGCGGAACCCCTCTCCCTACCCCCGTCCGACTGGGACAAACGCGAAGCGGAGAAGCCCCGCGAGGAGGAGCAGGAGAAGCCGCGCGTGCGCACGATCAAGGATGATGGGTGGGATTAATTGCAAACTTCAATCAGTAACCCAACCAGCTTTGCGGCACTGACATTTATTGCTTGCAGGGAACAGGTAGGGAAAACTGTGCACTGTGACGTGACCCCCAGCTTTCCTCCAGCTGGGATTAGAGCCGGACCGCGTTGTTGCGCATGAGCGCGGTTGAAGCAATGGGCTGCGTAGCGGAGCCC
>QFNA01000120.1 GCA_003248395.1 Citromicrobium sp. | reverse complement strand
TTGTGATCGACACGCTTGTCGGGATCGAACCCGAATTCGTGGTCCTTGGGCTTCACCTCGCAGGCAATGGTGCATTTCTGCCCCTCGGTGTCGAAACGGGTAATCGTGCCCGCCCCGCTCTTGCCCGCAATCAGGTTGGACCAGGTGGTGTCGACATCGCCGCCAAGCGGGGTGACGAGGCCAAGTCCGGTAACGACCACACGACGCATGTATTTCTCCGCGTAAAAGACAACAGGCCCGGCCCGTGTTCGGGTCGGGCCTGTCCGGTCCCGCCTGTTGGCGGGATGCTAGAGCCGTTGGAACTTAGCCCTTGTGCTCTTCGATATATTTCGTCGCATCGCCGACGGTGGTGATTTTCTCGGCGGCATCGTCGGGGATTTCCACGCCGAATTCTTCTTCGAAGGCCATCACCAGCTCGACGATATCGAGGCTGTCGGCGCCCAGATCGTCGATGAAGCTGGCTTCCTGCGTCACCTTGTCGGCTTCGACGCCCAGGTGTTCGACGACAATCTTCTGCACGCGGTCGGCAGTATCGCTCATTCTATTCCCTCTCAGATTTCGGGTTTCAGGATTGGCATTTGCCCTAGTGAACGGCGCGGCGCAGTGCAAGTGCGACTCGCCGCATGGTTTCGCAGATTGTCGAAACTATCCGGCATTCGGTCGGTTTGCATCCTGTCGAGAGAAATGCAAAGACATTGAAATCAGGCGTTTATCCTGCGCATCCAGAATTTTGCGACAGGAAATCGCAGGAACCATGACGAGAAACAGTACGGCTGAGCCATCGAGCAGTCGAACTGGGAAGAGCGCGGAGAAATCCGCGCTCTTTTTCGCTGCGCTGCACGATGCAAGTTGGCTTAGCTCTGCGGCTCGATGTCACGCTCCGTCGCGGTGCTGTTCATATCGGTGGCCTCGGCGTCCGGCGCGGCTTCCACGGCTTCGCGCGCCTTGGGGGTGAGCTGGATGTAGATGTCGCGCAACTGGCTCGGGCTGACAACGCTCGGCGCACCCATCATCAAATCCTGCGCACGCTGATTGAGCGGGAAGGCAATGACCTCGCGGATGTTGGGCTCGTCGGCCAGCAGCATGACGATACGGTCGATGCCCGGTGCCGATCCGCCATGCGGCGGGGCCCCCAGTTTGAACGCTTCGATCATGCCCGAGAAATTGGCGTCGACGTCCTCCTGCGAATAGCCCGCGATTTCGAACGCCTTGTACATGATGTCCGGGCGATGGTTACGAATGGCACCGCTCGACAACTCGTACCCGTTGCAGACGATGTCGTATTGCCACGCCAGCACATCGAGCGGGTCCTTGCTTTCCAGCGCATCCATCTCGCCCTGCGGCATGGAAAAGGGGTTGTGGCTGAAATCGATTTTCTTCGCGTCTTCGTCATACTCGAACATCGGGAAATCGACGATCCAGCAGAACTTGAAACAGCCGTCCTCGATCAGCTCCAGCTCCTCCGCCACACGCGTCCTCGCAGCGCCAGCCAGCCTCGCTGCGTCCTTCTCCTTGCCCGCGGCAAAAAACAGGCCGTCATTCTCGCCCAGTCCCAGATCGGCGTAGAGCTTTTCCATGCCTTCGGTACCGTGGTTCTTGGCGATCGGACCGCCGAATTCGCCGCCCTTGCGCGTGACATAGCCGAGCCCGGCAAAACCTTCACGCCGCGCCCAGTCGTTCATGTCGTCGAAGAACTTGCGGCTCTTTTCGTGCGTGTCCGGCGCCGGAACGACGCGCACGCGGCCGCCACCGCCAACGATTTTCTCGAACAGGCCGAAACCGGACGTCGTGAAGTGGTCGGTGACGTCGCTGATGATCAGCGGGTTGCGCAGGTCGGGCTTGTCGCTGCCGTATTTCAGCATCGCTTCGGCATAGGGGATGCGCGGGAATTCGCCCGCAGGCGTCACGCTCTTGCCGTTCGCAAATTCCTCGAACACGCCCGCCAGCACCGGCTCGATCGCCTGGAACACGTCTTCCTGCGTCACGAAGCTCATTTCGAAGTCGAGCTGGTAGAATTCGGGGCTGCGGTCGGCGCGCAGATCCTCGTCGCGGAAGCACGGCGCGATCTGGAAATAGCGGTCGAAACCGGCGACCATCAGCAGCTGCTTGAACATCTGCGGCGCCTGCGGGAGCGCATAGAAGCGGCCCGGATGGAGCCGGCTCGGCACCAGGTAGTCGCGCGCGCCCTCGGGGCTCGAAGCACCGAGGATCGGGGTCTGGAATTCGCTGAACCCCTGGTCGATCATGCGGCGGCGCAGGCTGGTAATCACTCGATTGCGCAGCATGATGTTGGCATGCACGCGCTCGCGGCGCAGGTCGACGAAGCGGTACTTGAGCCGCGTTTCTTCGGGGTAATCTTCGGCCTGGTTGACGATCAGCGGCAGGTCTTCCGCCCGGCTCTGGATCTGGACCTCGCGAGCGAAAACCTCGATTTCCCCGGTCGGCAAATTCGTGTTGACCGCCACATCGTCGCGCGCCTTCACGTCGCCATCGATGGTGACGACCGATTCGAGCCGCAGCTTCTCCAGCACGGGCAGCGCCGCACTGTCGCTGTCGGCCACGATCTGCGTAATTCCGTAATGGTCGCGCAGGTCGACAAAGAGCACGCCGCCGTGATCGCGCTTGTTGTGCACCCAGCCAGAAAGGCGGACGGTTTCGCCGACATTGTCTTTCGTCAGCTGTGCGCAGTTGTGGGTACGATAGGCGTGCATCTAAAATCTTTCCATTTTCGGAGCTATGGCGCTAGGGCGCGGCGCGCGTCGCCCTTAGCAGGAATAGCGCGCGCTAACAGGGCACCCGCAGTTTTTTGTCAAGGCTGGCAGCGGTGCGAGAGCGGTACTCCGCTCAGGAACAAGAAAAGACACGATGAAGATACATGATCTGATTACGACTTCCGACGCGCTGGCCGATTTGTGCGAGCGTCTGGCGCAAAGCGATTTCGTCACCGTCGACACCGAATTCATGCGCGAAAACACCTATTGGCCCGAACTCTGCCTGGTGCAGATCGCCAATGAGAAGGAGGCCGCCGCGATCGACCCGCTGGCCGACGGGATCGACCTCCAGCCGCTGTGGGACCTGATGTGCGACAACGAGGCCGTGCTCAAGGTCTTCCACGCCGGGGGACAGGACGTCGAGATCGTCTATAACTTCACCGGCAAGACCCCGCATCCGATATTCGATACGCAGATCGCAATGATGGCAATCAGCCAGTCGGAGCAGATCGGCTATGCAAACCTTGTCGAAAGCTGGCTCGGCATCGCGGTCGACAAGGGCGCGCGTTTTACCGACTGGAGTCGCCGTCCGCTTACCGAACGGCAGATCGAATACGCCATCGGCGACGTGACCCATTTGTCAAAAATCTTTCCCAAGATACTGAAAAAACTCATCAAGACAGAGCGGGGCGGCTGGCTCGACGCGGAGATGGAAAAACTCGCCGACCCGGCCAATTATGCCAACGACGCCGGGCAGGCCTGGAAACGGATCCGCTCGCCCGGCCGCAATCCCGCCGTGCTCGGGCGGCTCAAGGGGCTCGCCGCCTGGCGCGAAGGCGAGGCGCAGCACAAGAATATCCCGCGCGGCCGCATCATGCGCGACGAGACGCTGGCCGATATCGCCAGCCATCCGCCCAAGAAACAGGCCGACCTGACCAAGGTGCGCGGGCTGTCAAATGCGTGGAAAGACAATGACATCGGCAAGCGTCTCATGAAGGTGCTTGAAAAAGCCGAGCCGCTGTCAAAGGACGAAATGCCCGACAAGCCCAAGCGTGGTGCACCGCTCGGCAAGGAAGGTGCACTGGTTGCCGACTTGCTCAAGCTGTTGCTGAAGATCCGCGCCCGTGAAATCGATGTCGCCGCGCGCTTGCTGACCCGGTCGGACGAGATGGAAGCGCTCGCCGCCGGCGTCCGCGATCTGCCCATTCTCAAGGGTTGGCGTTTCGAAGTGTTCGGCAAGGATGCGCTCGAACTGGTGGAAGGTCGCATGGCCTTCGCCGTCAAGAACGGAAAGCTGCTGATGACCCATGTCGACGACATGCTGGCCGAACCTGCGTTGTCGGAATAGGCAGCCGCCCGTGCCCACCTACCTCCCCACTCTCAAGCAGCTGCAGTATCTCGTTGCCCTGCACGAACACGGCCATTTCGGCCGCGCGGCGGAGGCGAGCTTCGTCTCGCAGTCGACGCTTTCTGCCGGCATTCGCGAACTTGAATCGCTGCTCGGCGTGACGCTGGTCGAGCGCAGCCGCCGCGTGGTACGCTTCACCGCCTTGGGCAATCAGGTGGTCGACAAGGCGCACCGCATCCTGCGCGAGGCGGAGGAGCTCGCGGATCTCGTACAGGCCGCGGGCAAGCCGCTGGCAGGCCAGCTCCGCATGAGCGTGATCCCGACTATCGCCCCGTTTCTCATCCCGCGCTTCCTCCCGCGCCTGCGGCGGGAACGGCCCGACCTCGAGCTCTTCCTGCGCGAGGAAACCAGCCAGGATGCGGTCGAATCGCTCCAGCACGGGCGGGCCGACTGCGTGCTACTCGCGCTGCCGTTTTCGACGGGAGAGGTCGAGAAGGCGCATATCGCCGACGACGATCTCTATGTCGCCTTTCCCAAGGACGACCCCCGCGATCCGCCCGACGAGGTGCCAGCGAGCATGATCGACGAAGGTCGCCTGCTCCTGCTCGAGGACGGGCATTGCCTCAAGGACCACGCCCTTGCCGCATGCAACCGGCCCGAACTGCGCGCCAGCGCCACGATGATCGGCACCAGCCTGCACACACTGGTGCAGATGGTCGACAACGACCTCGGCCTCACCATGCTGCCCAGGATGGCCATCGACGCCGGCATCCTCACCGGCACAGAGGTCGTCGCCCGTCCGCTCAAGAGCAAGACGGCAACGCGCGAAATCGCCCTCATCTGGCGCAAGAATTCACCCCGACGCAGCGACTTCGAACTGCTCGCCGAGGAGCTGCGTGCGGGTTGATGTTGGGGGATTTTTTGGGAGGCGATCGCCGACTAGTATGCCGCGCTGAATGACGGCTTCCGACGCCATTGCGGACGTTCGCGATCTATCGCCCGTCATCCCAGCGAAAGCTGGGATCTCTGTCAGCCCTATGCTAGCTCACCAGTATGGGTGGCTGGGCCTACATCATGACCAACAAGCGCGATGGAGTGCTTTACATCGGGGTCACCGCCGACCTGCCTGCCCGCGTTGTGCAGCACCGGGAAGGCAAAGGTTCTGCGTTCTGCCGCCGCTATGGCCTTGACCGTTTGGTCTATGCCGAACCGCATGAAGACATTCACGATGCCATCACCCGAGAAAAAGCGATGAAGGCGTGGAGGCGCGCATGGAAAATCGAACTGATCGAGCAAACCAATCCGGAGTGGAGCGACCTTTTCCAGCATCTCGCGATGCCGTGAGCGATCCCAGCTTTCGCTGGGATGACGGGAGGGCTTAAGCTGGGATGCGGGA
>QFNA01000119.1 GCA_003248395.1 Citromicrobium sp. | reverse complement strand
CGCCTGGTCGGTGCCATCCATCCGGTATTCGCGCGGGATGCCGATTGTCTTGCCCTTGAGATCGGCATCGAGCGCCGCTTCCCAGTTCGGCACGTCCATATCGAGGCTGGTCGCGTCCTTGGCATCGAACCCGGCCATCGCTTCGAGCATGATTGCGCAGTCTTCGACGCTGCGCGCGATCGGCCCGGCTTGGTCGAGGCTGCTGGCAAAGGCG
Organism: Citromicrobium sp.; assembly: GCA_003248395.1. GTDB lineage: Bacteria > Pseudomonadota > Alphaproteobacteria > Sphingomonadales > Sphingomonadaceae > Qipengyuania. The sequence continues at coordinate 7,697 of QFNA01000119.1, read as the reverse complement.
ACGACGCCCCAGCGGCTGCAACGGCCATAGGTCGGCTTGATGCCGCAAATGCCGGCGAACGCGGCAGGCTGGCGGATCGAACCGCCCGTGTCGGTGCCGGTGGCGGCAGGCGCGATGCGCGCGGCCACGGCGCTGGACGAACCGCCCGACGAACCGCCCGGGCTCATCGCGGCATTGGTGCCCTGCTTCTTCCATGGCGAATTGACGTTGCCGAAATAGCTCGTCTCGTTCGACGATCCCATCGCAAACTGGTCGAGATTGAGCTTGCCCAGCATCCCGGCGCCCGCGTCCCACAGATTCTGCGAGACGGTGCTCTCATACTCGGGCTTGAAGCCTTCGAGGATATGGCTCGCCGCGGTGGTCTGCACCCCCCTGGTGGCGAAGAGATCCTTCATGCCGATGGGCACGCCGCCCATCTTGCCGAGATCTTCGCCCCTGGCACGTTTCGCATCGGCGGCGTCGGCAGCGGCGAGCGCATGGTCGGGCGTGGTCACGATGAAGGCATTGAGTTCTGCCGCGGAGGCTACGGCAGTGTTGAACGCCTCCGCCACTTCGCGCGCGGTGAAGTCGCCGCCGGCGACACCGTCGCGAATGGCCTTGACGCCTAGCTGAGTGAAATCGGTCATTATTCGATCACCTTGGGCACGCCGAAGAAGCCATGTTCGGCCGCTGGTGCATTGGCGAGGACATCATCACGACGTCCGCCCGCAGTTTCCGCAATCGCATCGACCACGTCATCGCGCAGGCGGAGCGTGTTCGGGATGACGGCGGTCATGGGTTCGACACCGGAGGCCCATCTTGATGCGGGCGAGCGAGGCGATCTTGGCCACTTCTTCGCGTGTAACGGACATGCCTTGCGCGTTAGCGAGCGCGCGGCCAAGCTTCAAGCGGTTGTGCAGTGCAGCGTGCGCCAGCCCGGCGATTATTCGAACGGCTCTCCCGCGGGCTTGCCGTCGATATAGACCCGCCGTCCGCTCCACGGCCGTATTTCGACCGTCGAGTCCGGCTTTTGCTCGGGCGCCTGCGCCGCCTTTTCCGCGTCCGCAGCTGCCTTCTCTACCGCTATTTCTGCCGAATTTCCGGCTTGCGGAGATGTCAGGTCGAAGTCCTGCAGGTCAACAAAGCCTTCGTCTACCAGCGCAACCTTCCTGCGGCCATCGTCCCCCGGGCCGAGATCCAGCGCCACACATGCTGTGTCGCAGCGATACGGCGTGACGCGCACATAGCCGATCACTCTGCTGCGGAGCGCCTCGTCGGAAAATTGCATCCGGAGGTTCGCCAGTCTCCGTTCGGTTTCCTCGCTGTCGACGTTCGCCCATCGATAAGGCCGTGTCTCCTGCGCCTGCGCTTCTAGCGCGAGAGTTTGCACCTCGGCATTTCCGCTGCTGGCGAGCTTCGCCAGGGCCTCCCGTCCTGCATCGCCGAAATCCCAGCGCAAGGCCGAAAAGTCGAACCGCTCGACCGGCACTTCGTCCGATTCCAGCCTCGCAATCTGGTTGCGCGCCGATAGGGCTCCGAAATCGAACAGCGGCAGGGCTAGAACGAAGGCCAGCACGCAGGTGCCGACCGCGAGATGCAGATTGGCTTCACGAACGCGCTCCATCCATCCGGCTATCCGCCCGCGGATCGGCGCGATGAAATAGGCGACGCCATAGGCCACCGCGACTGCCACTGCGATCACGCCCCAGATCCGCTCCGGGCTGAGACCATGCTGTGCGATGCGCGTCCCGGTCGAAACCGCCGCCATCACCGACAATGGCAAAATGCCGAGCGCCAGGACCAGGCCGGACAGTCGTAAGATACGGTTCGCACTGGCCTCCGCGTCGTTGTTCCTCGCCACGGCATTGACAAGCACGAAACACGCCGCCGCGCAGCTCAGCAGCAGTGGCGTGGGGCTCTGGGTGGCGTTCCACAGCACGTCCAGTCCACTGACAAGCACGGCAACGAGGAAGATGATCAGCGCGATTGCGAAGGGTACCGCCACCAGCGAAAAGACGAGCAAGACGACCGATTGCAGCGTCCCGATCACCTTGAGCTGGTTGCGCAAAGTGCCCAGCGCTGCGCCAGAGGCGACGCCCGAAAACAGCCAGCCGAACCAGGTTTCCTCGATAAGGTCGCGGAGCAAGTCGATCTCGATCGCTGCGAAAAGTTCGCTCATCAAGACGAGCAGCAGCCAGCTCAGCCCGAGAAATGCGAAGGCGCCTGCGGCGCTAATGGCGTCGGTCCAGACATGGTAATGGGCAAGTTCGTAGGAGGTGCGCCATCGCAACCGGTGAAATCCCGCCTGGAACAGCGGCAGGGCGAGGACCATGGCGACAACCCCTGCGGCGAGCCAGAATTGCTCGTCGGCGTGGTGATCCTCTGCCCGCGCCACCCGCCAGGCAATGCCGGCCATCACGAGACCACATAAAGCCGCAAAACCAAGGGGTGACCTGAGGCGATTCTCCTCCAGCGTAAAGGCCAGCACCAGCGCGCCGAAGAAGGCGAATGCGGCCAGCGCTGCGCGCCATGGCGCCTGCGTATCGGCGCCCCAGTCCATCGCGGCATTGACCACGAGGCCCGCAATGGCGAGCAGCACCGCGAGCACCCATGGCCGCATCGGCCAGTCTGGCAGGGCAGGGTCCGGGATGTGCCGCTCTTGCTCTGCCATACGCTTCCTATTTGTCAGGACAGATTACTCGGCCTGCGGTGCTGCCTGTCCTTGCTGGGCACCCATCATCGATTGCAAAGCCTGGAAACGCTGTTCCGCTTCGGCCCTCGTGAGGATGTCCATGACCTCGATGTCGAACACGAGATCGCTGTTGGGCGGAATGGGCGAACCCGGTGGCGGCGTCGCGCCATAGGCCTGGTCCGCCGGGATTTCGAGCCGGTACTTGCCGCCCTTCTTGACCTGCATCAGCCCTTCGAGGAAGCCGGGGATCACGCTGCCCTCCTCGATGGGAAAGGGCGTGCCATCGGGAAACGCGCCGGGCGGGAACGGGCTCGGCTGCGACCGGTCGAATTCGGTCCCGTCGGGCAGAGAGCCGACATATTTCGCGAACACGATGTCGCCCATCTGGGCAGTGCGCCCCTCGCCCTCGGCCAGCACGTCGACGCTCAATCCGCGCGGCATTGCCGCCCAGGCCACACCGGCCCCCAGCAATATGGCGAGGATGACGCCGATCCACAATTTGGTCAGCGAGCCCTTGGCAATCGGCTGCAAGGGGACACGGGTAATCTCGGTCATTGACAATCGTCCTGATACGCAAAGGGCGCGGATTTCTCCGCGCCCTCATGGCTTAGCTGGAATAGTGTCGCAAGTGCGACTTACTTGATGCCGTCACGCTCCATGCGCTTGCGCTCCATCTTGCGGGCGCGGCGAACGGCGGCAGCCTTTTCACGAGCGCGCTTCTCGCTCGGCTTTTCGTAATGGCGGCGCAGCTTCATTTCGCGATAGACGCCTTCGCGCTGCAGCTTCTTCTTGAGCGCGCGGAGGGCTTGGTCAACATTGTTATCGCGAACCATGATCTGCATAAAATTCTATACCTCGACTTGCGGGCCAGAGCCCGCAGCGACGGGTTTTGCCTCCTGAAAAACTATTTCGCCAATATAACGAAAATCGCGCCGAATCCGTTCCGGATCGGCTAGAACGGGGCGCACATACGGAATCGCCATGCAAAAGGCAAGCGCCTTCCCTGCCATGCCATCAACCGCTAGGGCCGCAATCAATGTCGAACATCTCACCACTCGTCGCCACGCTGCACGTCGCCATCGGCGGTGGGGCAGGCGCGGCACTGCGTTACCAGACCGGGCGCGCCATGACTCAGTGGCTCGGCGCGCCGATCGTTTCCGCATTCCCCTTCGCGACACTGGCGGTCAACGCGCTGGGCAGTCTGCTCATGGGCCTGCTTGCCGGCTGGCTCGTCCGTGACGGCAATGGCAGCAGCGAACAGATGCGCCTGCTCCTGGGCGTCGGCTTGCTCGGCGGGTTTACCACCTTCAGCGCGTTCAGCCTCGAGATGGTGCTACTGATCGAACGCGGCCAGTATCTTTTTGCTTCGCTCTATGCCCTGCTGTCGTTTGCCCTTGGCCTATCGGGCCTCATGGTCGGGCTCGCGCTGATGAGGATGACGGCATGAAGACCGCCGACGAGGTAAGGAATTTCACCGTTGCACCCGACGACGACGGCATTCGGCTCGACCGCTGGTTCAAACGGCATCTGCCGCAGGTCGGTTTCGGGACCGTCAGCAAATGGGCCCGCACCGGACAGGTGCGCGTCGATGGCAAACGCGCAAAGCCCGACGACCGGATCGAACAGGGGCAGCAGATCCGGGTTCCGCCGGGCGGCGATACGCCGAACCGGAAACAGAAGGAGCGACGCGAACTCAAGCCTTCCGAAATCGAGCAGGCCGAGGGGATGGTGATCAGCCGGACCGACAGCGCACTGGCGCTCAACAAGCCTCCGGGCCTTGCGACCCAGGGCGGCACCAATACTTTCAATCATGTCGACGGTCTGCTCGATGCCTATATCGCTGATGGTGACGACACACGCCCGCGCCTCGTTCACCGGCTCGACAAGGATACCAGCGGCCTGCTCCTCGTGGCGCGGACGCCCGGCAGCGCGGCCTTCTTTTCCAAACGCTTTTCCGGGCGCAGCGCGAAGAAGATATACTGGGCGCTGGTCGTCGGCGTGCCCGATATCCGCGAAGGCGTGATCGAGGCCGCTCTCGCCAAGCAGCCCGGCTCGGGCGGCGAAAAAATGCACGTCGACCACGAAGGCGGACAGCCGGCTAAGACGAAGTACCGGGTCGTCGATGCGGCAGGCAAGAAAGCCGCATGGCTCGAATTGCAGCCGATGACCGGCCGCACCCACCAGCTGCGCGTCCATTGCGCGGCGATGGGCCATCCCATCGTCGGCGACGGGAAATATGGCGGCAAGGATGCTTTCCTGACCGGGGCCATCAGCCGCAAGATGCATCTTCATGCGCGCCGCCTGATCATCGACGCGCCCGAAGGCGGAAAGCTCGATGTCACGGCCGATCTGCCCGAACATTTTGCCACCAGCATGGAACAGCTCGGCTTCGACCAGAACGCTTCGGATGCGACCCCGATGCGCGACGATCCACCGCCCAAGTCGCGCGAGGAAAAGAAACAGCAGGCCCGCCAGCATGCGAAGAACTATCGCAAGTCCCAGCGCGGCCCGCGCCGCGCACGCGGTGGTGGCAAGCCGACGGCACGCAAGAAATGACCCGGCTGGCCGTCTTCGATTGCGATGGAACATTAGTCGACGGGCAGGCGGCGATTTGCGACACGATGGAATCGGCCTTCGCAGCGGCCGGTCTTCGCGCCCCGTCACGCAATGACGTGCGGCGGATGGTCGGGCTCAGCCTGCCCCAGGCGCTTAGCCTGCTGGCTCCCGATGCGAGCGACGACGCGCGCGCCATCGCGCTCGATGCGTACAAGAATCACTATCGCAATCTGCGCACTAATGGCCAGCTGCAGGAACCGCTCTACGAAGGGATGGCCGCGCTGATCGAGCGTCTGGCTGCCGATGGCTGGCTGCTTGCGGTCGCGACCGGAAAAAGCGACCGCGGCTTGCAATCCTGCCTCGAGACGCATGGCATCCGCGACCGTTTCGTGAGCCTGCAAACCGCGGACCGTCACCCGTCGAAACCGCATCCCGCCATGCTTGAGGCGGCCTTGGCGGAGGCGGGTGTTTCGCCGGCCGATGCCGTCATGATCGGCGACACGACCTTCGATATGGAGATGGCCCGCTCCGCCGGCGTGCGGGGGGTGGGCGTCGGCTGGGGCTATCACGAGCCGCGCGAGTTGTCCGAAGCAGGCGCGGTGGCGGTGGCCCAAACGATGGACGAACTGGAGACCCTGATCCGTGAGCGCACCTGAGTCAGCAGCGAAGCGATTCTGGATCCTCCAGCTGGCGCGCCTGTTCGGCGTGGCTCTTGTCCTGCTCGGCATGGCTGGCTTTGCGAACCGGCTCGGTCTCAACGAGGCGCAGGGAATCGTTCTCATTGTGGGCGGGTTCGTCGCCTTCTTCGGGTTTCCGGTGCTTCTTACGAAACACTGGAAAACGCGCGAATGAATCGGTTCTACGAACAGTGGACAACTGGCTGAATTGCTTGCGACGGAATGGCGTTCGCAAGGTGAGCAAATCGACCCCGCCGCGTTTCGCCATCGCGACATGGCGGATTACGCTCTTGACGTGGTTGCACCGAACCCTGCGGCGGTCATCGAGAAGCTGCTGGGCTATGCCGAAACCGATACGCTCTGCTACCGCGCCGATCCGGACGAGCCCTTGTTTCGCCGACAGCAGGACGTGTGGGAACCCATCCTCTCAACTTTCGAAGCGCGCGAAGGTGTTGCAATGGTGCGTGTGAGCGGCGTGCTCCATCGGCCCCAACCGGCGGCAATGCTCGACACGCTGCGCGGTCGCCTTCTCCGGTACGACGCATTCACCCTTGCTGCGCTCGAACAGCTTACTGCGCTTGCCGCCTCGCTCTGCATCGGTCTCGAGGCTCTGCAGCCAGATGCCGATGGCGAGGCATTATGGGATGCCGCCAGTCTCGAAGAGCATTGGCAGGCCGAGCAGTGGGGCAGCGATGACGAGGCTCAGGCTCGTCTCGACAAGCGGAAATCGGATTTCCTCGCGGCCATGACTTTTGCGAGAGCGGCGCGCGACTGATACGCGCTGCATCCCGCCGATGGTCGGGGACGGACCTCGTTCGCCGCCTGGTTCAGCGCCGGACCGACGCTTTGCGCATCGGGTGCAATTCCGGGGACTCTCGCTTCGAAACGGCGCGTCGTGACGGCGCTGCCCTCGCCGGGCCGCACCGCATCGAACACCAGGACTACGCTCGATGTGCGCGCGTCATAGCCAAACTGCCGCAGCGTGCCCGTCAGCCGGTTGGCCGCCAGCACACCCGGATCGTCGCCGTCGATGACAAGCCGGTTCGAACGCGTGCGCACGGTCTCCGCGATCAGGCGACGCAGCAACCGCGCGGGCTTTTCCACCCAGACGGCGTCCTGCAGATAGGCCAGCTTCGTGTCGTCGACCTGCACCGGCACGCGCGTCACGTCGAGCGCGGAGATCGTCTCGAACTCGCTCAGCACCAGCGCGGTCTCGGCGCTGCCGGACGCGCCGCTGCCCGCGGGCGCAGTTGCCGAAGGTGTCAGCGTCAGCAGGCTTTCGGGCGTTTCCGGGCCGAAGCTGATACATCCGCCCAGCAACAGTGCCGGTGCCAGAAACGCGATGGCTTTGGTCGTCTTCATCTCGGCGGGCCTCATTCAGGTTCGTAATCGGGCAGCGGCTGGCTCGACAGCAGCGCGCCTGCACCCTTCTCGTCGATCTTCTCGGTCACGTCGCGCAGTGCCTTGCTCGTCGCGCGCAGGTCGCGCAGCGTCGCTTCCGCGGCAGGCAGCGTGCTTTCGGTCAACTGCTTCGTCGCCGGGCGCGCTTCCTCCAGCGTCTGCTCGAGCGCCTGCGCTGCTCCGCTCGCCGATTCGAGCGTCGCGCGAAGGTCACGCGCAATCGCCCCGCCTTCCTCGTTGATGACGCGGTCGGTGGACGCCGTCACCTTCTCGAACTGGTCGAGCGCTTCGGCCGCCTCGCGCAGCGTTACCTGCAGCTCGGCCATGGTCCGCTCGATTTGCGGGGTCGCCTGCGCCAGGCTTTCGGTCATCGTGTTCGTGTTCGCAAGGAT
>QFNA01000188.1 GCA_003248395.1 Citromicrobium sp. | reverse complement strand
CCAGACCAGCAGGCCGCCGAACAGCACCATCGACGGCAGGTCGCCGTTGGTCAGCAGATGCGCGACCGCCCAGAGCGAAAAGCCGATGAGCTGCGGGTGGCGCATCCGCACGCCCAGCCTTGACTTGGAACCCGACGCCGCGAACAGGTAGAACGCGACCAGCACCAGCAGGTTGTTGATGCCCTTGAGCATCGGCGTCGCGGCCCACCAGATCACCTGGTCGGCGGCGCGGTAGCCGATCACCATCAGCACGATGGACAGGACCAGCATCCCCGCGACCATCGGCTTTTCCGACCCGCCCATGGCGCGGTGGAAGCCGGGGAACACGCGCTTGGCGAGATGGGCAAAGGACCACAGCAGGACGCCCAGAACCAGCAGGACCATCGTTCACCTCTCTCTCGTGCGGTTTCGCGCGCAGGTCGGGGGCACCCTGCCCTCAGCCGGCCATCGCCGCAATCGCCTCGGCCCGGGCGAGGGTCTTCTTCGCCGTCTCGACGTGCAGGTTCTCGACGATCCGCCCGTCCACCACGGCCACGGCCTTGCCTTCGGCGAGTGCGGCCTCGAACGCCTCGATCTGGCGGCGGGCAAGCGCCACCTCCTCCTCGGCGGGGGCAAAGGCGGCGTTGGCGATCTCGAGCTGGGCGGGATGGATCAGGGTCTTGCCGTCGAAGCCCATGTCGCGGCCCTGTTCGCACTCGGCCCTGAGCCCCTCCTCGTCCTTGAAGGCGTTGAACACGCCGTCGACGATCACCCGGCCATGCGCCCGGGCCGCCAGCAGGCAGAGCCCGAGCCCGGTCTGCATCGCCAGCCGGTCGGGCCGGTTGCGGCTGCCCAGTTCCTTGGCGAGGTCGTTGGTGCCCATCACCATCCCCTCGAGCCGGGGGTGGGCGGCGATGGCAGCGGCGTTGAGCATCCCGAGCGCCGTTTCCATCATCGCCCACAGCGGCGTGTCACCGGTCAGCGCCGCCACCGCGTCGAGGTCGGCGGGGGTCGAGACCTTGGGCACCAGCACCGCATCGGCGCCGGTGGCGAAGGCCGCGGCATCGTCGCGCCCCCACTCGGTGTCGAGCCCGTTGATCCGCACGATCCGCGCGCGGGGGCCGTAGTCCTCGGCCAGCGCCGCCTTGAGCGTGGCGCGGGCGGCGGGCTTTTCGGCCGGGGCGACG
>QFNA01000006.1 GCA_003248395.1 Citromicrobium sp. | reverse complement strand
GGAAGTCACCCAGTTCACCTATTTCCAGCAGATGGGCGGCTTCGACTGCAAGCCCGTCGCGGGCGAACTCACCTACGGGCTCGAACGCCTCGCCATGTACATCCAGGGCGTCGACAATGTCTACGATCTCGATTTCAACGGGCAGGGCGTGAGTTACGGCGACGTCTTCCTCGAAAACGAGAAGCAGATGTCGAAATGGAATTTCGAGGTCGCCGACACGCCAGCGCTGTTCGACCTGTTCAACAAAGCCGAGGCAGAGTGCAGGAACGCGCTCGCCAGTGAAGTGCCCATCGCCGCCTACGAGCAGGCGGTGGAGGCCAGCCACATCTTCAACCTGCTGCAGGCGCGCGGCGTGATCAGCGTGCAGGAACGCGCCAGCTACATGGCCCGCGTCCGCGATCTCGCGCGCGGCAGTTGCGAGGCGCACATGGCCAAGGAAGCGCCCGCGTGGGCCGAGAAATATCCGGAGTGGTCGAAATGAGCGACTTTCTCCTCGAGCTGCGCAGCGAAGAGATCCCCGCTCGCATGCAGGCAGGGGCCCGAGCCGAACTCGATAAGCTGTTCCGCTGCGAGATGGAGGCCGCCGGTGTCTCCGCAGGCGAGATCACCGTCTGGTCGACCCCGCGCCGCCTCGCTCTGATCGCGCGCGGATTGCCGGAAGCCACCGAGGCGGTCAGCGAAGAGCTGAAAGGCCCTCCCGTCGGCGCGCCCGACCAGGCGCTTGAAGGCTTCTGCCGCAAGGCGGGTGTCGACAAGGCCGATCTCGAAACGCGCGATGTAAAGGGCAAGGCGACCTACTTCGCGGTGAAGAACATTCCCAGCCGCGCGACCAAAGACCTGCTCGCCGAAGCAATCCCCGCGATCGTCCGCGATTTCAGCTGGCCCAAGTCGATGCGCTGGGGCGCGGCCTCGATCAGCACCGAGAGCCTGCGCTGGGTCCGCCCGCTATCGGGCATCGTCGCGCTGCTGGGCGAAGAACTGGTCGAGTGCGAAGTGCATGGCGTCACTTCGGGCTGGGTCACGCTCGGCCACCGCTTCCACCACTCGGGCGACATCACCATCGGCAGCGCTGGCGACTATGCCGAGACGCTGCGCGCCTGCCACGTAATCGTCGATCACGAGGAACGACAGGATTTGATCCGCGCCGGCGCGGCAGAGGTCGCTTCCGAGGCCGGGCTTACGCTGGTCGAGGACGAGGGGCTGGTGATCGAGAATGCTGGCCTCACCGAATGGCCGGTCCCGCTGCTCGGCCGGTTCGAGGAGGATTTCCTCGAAGTCCCGCCAGAGACGATCCAGCTCACCGCGCGCGTGAACCAGAAATATTTCGTCTGCGAGGATGGGCAGGGCGAACTCGCCAACGCCTTCATCTGCACCGCCAATATCGAGGCGGAAGACGGCGGCGCGCGCGTGGTCGACGGCAACCGCAAGGTCCTCGCCGCGCGCCTGTCCGACGCGCGCTTCTTCTGGGAGGTCGACCGCAAGAAGACTTTGGCCGAACACGCCAAGGGGCTGGAGCGGATCACCTTCCACGAGAAGCTGGGCACCGTCGCCGACAAGGTCGAGCGGGTGGCGAAACTGGCAAGGTGGCTGGTGGAATCCGATGTCGTCGTCCCAGCGAAAGCTGGGACCGCTATCGGCCAAAACGCGACTTCGACAGCGATCCCAGCTTCCGCTGGGATGACGAAAGATCAATTGGCCAACATGGCAGAACAGGCGGCGCGGCTTGCCAAGGCCGATCTCGTCACCGAAATGGTCGGCGAATTCCCAGAATTGCAAGGCCTGATGGGCAGCTACTACGCCCGCGCCGAGGGGCTGCCGGGCGAAGTCGCCGACGCCGTCCGCGATCACTACAAGCCGGTTGGGCAGGGTGACGAAGTGCCGACTGCGCCGGTAACGGTGGCGGTAAGCTTGGCGGACAAGCTGGATACACTACTCGGTTTTTTCCTTTGGGATATGGCACCGACAGGATCGAAAGATCCTTTTGCGCTTCGGCGCGCAGCACTAGGTGTCATTCAAATTTTGACGGAAAATCAGCTTAGACTCAAGCTGATCGACATCGCCGATGTTGGGGGATGGCGATTTACGTATTGGCGTGTTTTTGAAGACTTTGAATATCAACAAGCCTTCTTAAAAGAGTATTTTAGTGAGGATGTTCTCGAGGAAGAAGGTTTCGGAGATTGGTTCGAAAAGTCCGAAGATGGTCTTTGGTCATATGCGCATGAAGGTGCGAAGAGCGAGGCTCGATATTTGCTCGACTTCTTTGCCGACCGCCTCAAAGTCCAGCAACGCGAGGCAGGCGTCCGTCACGACCTAATCGACGCGGTCTTCGCCCTTGGCGGCGAAGATGATCTCGTCCGTCTATTGTCAAGGGTAAACGCATTGCAAACCTATATCGAAACCGCCGAGGGCGCCGATCTCCTCGCAGGCTACAAGCGCGCCGCGAATATCCTCAAGAAGGAAGGCGTCGTCCCAGCGCAAGCTGGGACCGCTATCGGTCAAAGCGCCAGTTCGCCAGCGATCCCAGCTTCCGCTGGGATGACGAAAGATGCTGAAACGGAAATCCCCCGCACCGGCGAGGAAGACCCGCTGGCGCTGGTCGACGACCCCGACATGAAGGCGGTGATCGACGCCAAGATGTCCGAGCGGCACACGAAAGAACTTTCCTACACGCCCGAACCTGCCGAAAAGGCGCTCATGGATGCTCTTGCAACAGCTGAACCCGCCGCTGCCACTGCCATCGAGGCGGAAGATTTCTCCGGCGCGATGGCTGCGCTCGCCAGCCTTCGCGCTCCGATCGACCGGTTCTTCGATGAAGTGACGGTAAATGCCGACGAAGAAAACAAGCGGGCACATCGGCTCGACCTGCTTGCACGCTTCCGTGCTGCAGTGCACAAAGTGGCAGATTTCTCTCGTATCGAGGGATAGGAAATTAAAATCCCAGGACAGTGTCAACTGTGTCAACCTGGCCCAATCGAACCGGACGCGAAATGAACGATACAGTCTTCACTTTCGGCGGGGATGCTCCGCATTCGAATGCACGACAGAAGGACAAGACGGTAACGGGCGGCAAGGGCGCGAACCTTGCAGAGATGGCCAGCATCGGCCTGCCGGTCCCTCCCGGCTTCACGATTTCGACCGAGGAATGCCTGCGATACTTGCGGAATCCGGGTGACTTTTCAGTGAACTTTCGCGCCGACGTGACGCAGGCTCTGGCGCATATCGAACGCACCGTCGGCAAGGGCTTCGGCGATGCGGCGGACCCGCTGCTCGTCTCGGTACGTTCGGGCGCGGCGGTGTCGATGCCCGGCATGATGGACACGGTGCTCAACCTCGGCCTCAATGACGAGACGGTGCAGGGTCTGGCGAAAACCTCGGGCGACGAACGCTTCGCCTGGGACAGCTATCGCCGCTTCATCCAGATGTATGGCGATGTCGTGCTCGGCGTCGATCACGGCCTGTTCGAGGAAGCGCTCGAGATCGCCAAGGAAGACAATGGCTATTACGCCGACACCGAGCTCAGTGCCGGGGACTGGAAAGCGCTGGTCGGCGAATACAAGGCGATTGCCGAACGCGAGCTGGGCCATCCGTTCCCGCAAGACCCGGTAGAACAGCTCTGGGGAGCGATCAGCGCGGTGTTCGACAGCTGGGACACCGAGCGTGCCAAGATCTACCGCCGCCTCAACGACATCCCGCACGATATGGGCACCGCCGTCAACGTGCAGGCGATGGTTTTCGGCAATATGGGCGATACCAGCGCCACCGGCGTCGCTTTCACCCGCGATCCCTCGACCGGCGAGAAGGCTTACTACGGCGAGTGGCTGGTCAATGCGCAGGGCGAGGATGTGGTCGCGGGCATCCGCACGCCGGAATATCTGACCAGGGTCGCACGCGAGGCGGCAGGTGCCGACAAGCCCAGCATGGAAGAGGCCATGCCCGAGGCCTTTGCCGAACTGGCCCGCCTGTTCGACCTGCTCGAGCGGCATTACACCGACATGCAGGACATCGAATTCACCGTGCAGCAGGGAAAGCTCTGGCTGCTCCAGACGCGCAACGGCAAGCGCACGGCAAAGGCTGCGCTGAAGCTCGCGGTGGATATGGTCGGCGAAGGGCTGATCGACGAGAAGACTGCTATCTGCCGCGTCGATCCGATGGCGCTCGACCAACTGCTCCATCCTACGCTCGATCCCGATGCGCCGCGCGATGTGCTGACCACGGGCCTGCCTGCCTCGCCCGGCGCGGCCAGCGGCAAGATCGTGCTCGATGCCGACACGGCAGAGCTGTGGGCCAATCGCGGAGAAAAGGTCATTCTCGTGCGGGTCGAAACCAGCCCCGAAGACATTCATGGCATGCATGCCGCCACCGGGATCCTGACGGCCCGCGGCGGCATGACCAGCCATGCCGCCGTGGTTGCGCGCGGCATGGGGCGTCCCTGTGTCTCTGGCGCGTCGCAGGTCTCGATTGCACGCGAAGGTCGCACGCTAACCATCGGTAATCGCGAACTTAAGGAAGGCGACACAATCACGCTCGACGGCGCGAACGGCCAGGTGATGGCTGGCGAGGTCGCAACCATCGAACCCGAACTGGCAGGCGATTTCGGCACTTTAATGGAATGGGCCGACAAGCACCGCCGGATGCGCGTGCGGACCAATGCCGAAACCGAAACCGACTGCCGCATGGCGCGCCAGTTCGGCGCAGAGGGCATCGGCCTGTGCCGCACCGAGCATATGTTCTTCGACGCAGGCCGCATCAGCGCGGTGCGCCAGATGATCCTTGCCGACGACGAGGCAGGCCGTCGCGAGGCGCTGGCGAAGCTGCTCCCCGAACAGCGCAGCGATTTCGTCAAGATCTTCGAGGTGATGGCGGGCCTGCCGTGCACGATCCGCCTACTCGACCCGCCGCTGCACGAATTCCTGCCGCATGGTGACGCCGAATTCGCGGACCTGGCAGCGGCTACTGGCAAAAGCGTCGACCAGCTCAAGCGCCGTGCGGGCGAATTGCACGAATTCAACCCGATGCTCGGCCATCGCGGATGCCGGCTGGGCATCACCTATCCCGAAATCTACGAGATGCAGGCGCGCGCGATCTTCGAGGCGGCGTGTGAGGTAGCCAAGGCAAGCAGCGAAGCGCCAGTGCCCGAAGTGATGATTCCGCTGGTGGCGACGCGCCGCGAGCTGGAAATGCTCAAGGCCGTCGTGGACCGCGTTGCGAACGAGGTCTTCGAAACCTCCGACTGCAAGGTCGACTACCTCGTCGGGACGATGATCGAGCTGCCCCGCGCCGCGCTTATGGCCGGCGAAATCGCGGAAGTGGGCGAGTTCTTCAGCTTCGGCACCAATGATCTCACCCAGACGACGCTCGGCGTCAGTCGCGACGATGCGGGCCGTTTCCTGACCGACTACGTCGACAAGGGGATCTTCGCGCGCGATCCCTTCGTCAGTCTCGACATCGACGGGGTGGGGCAGCTGGTCGAGCTAGCTGCCGAGCGTGGCCGCAAGTCCCGCGAAGGACTGAAGCTGGGCATATGCGGCGAGCATGGCGGCGATCCGGCGAGTATCGCGTTCTGCGAGAAGACCGGCCTCGATTATGTCAGCGCCTCGCCCTACCGCGTGCCGATTGCGCGACTGGCGGCGGCGCAGGCGAGTCTTCGCTAGTCTTTCCAGCCGGTTAGCGTCAGGATTTCGAACGTCTCGAGGACGCGGCCGCGCTTGTCGGCATTCGCCTTGAAGGTGTCCCGAGCGCGCTCCAACCCCTTCCTGTCGAGTGGCGGCGGCATGCTTGCCAGGTTCGACCCGAGCCCCTGATCGCGAAGGTCCGAAACCAGGCGATCGAGTGATCCGAAGCTCACCGTCAGAGTGCGACTGTCGACCACCTGCCGACGAAACAGGGCGCGCTGCATGAGCGCCGACGCCGCAACATTGTCGACCAGCGGATGCATTCGTGCGGTCGCGCGATCGGGCTCGGCAGCAATCATCGCGCGGCGCAGGTTGGCCAGGCTGCCGGCTCCGACGATGCTGGCAATCAGCAGCCCACCCCGGTCCAATGCCGCCCGCAAGTGGAGCAGGGCGCCCGGCAGGTCATTGACCCGCTCGAGCGATGCGAGACTCACGATCAGGTCGTAAGGCCCACCTTCGATCGGTCGCTCTTCGTCGAGTTCGGCGACGTCGGTCTCGCGCACCAGAGTGCCGTTGCCGCTGAGCGACAAGGCAAGCGTACCGGTCCAGTCGCCGATGATGAGGACGCGTTTCGGCTCCAGCCGCATGAACTCGAGCCTGTCGATGATATCCTCGACCATGTCGGCAAGAATATACCGTGCCGCATCGCGCTGCGATTGCCGCACCCGCGCCCGTCGCAATCCCGCAATGCGGCGGCGGCGAGAGAAGATTTGCGGGGGAGCTCCGGATTCCATGCGCCGCCAGCATCGGCAGGATATTGGGTGAGGGTGCGGCCCCGCTGGTCGACTTTGTCTATCCGCCAAGATGCCCGGCCTGTGGCGACGCGATCGGGGCGCAGGGTGGTCTTTGCGCGGACTGCTGGTCGCAGCTTTCCATTCCAGACGGCAATGGATGCTCTTCATGTCAGCGCCCGTTTGCAGAGATCTCGATAGAGGGAAGCCTCTGCGCACCTTGCCTCGCATCGCCGCCAATTCATGACGGCATAGCCGCCGGGACATTCTACAACGATATCTCGCGCCAGCTCGTGCTGGCATTCAAACACGGCGGGAGGATCAGCCTCGCGCCGATGATGGCGGGTCTGATCGCGGCACGTCTAGCCGACATATCGGAAGACACCCTGGTTGTCCCAGTTCCATTGCACCGCCTGAGGATCTGGAAACGCGGGTACAATCAGGCGGCCTTGCTCGCGAAAGAACTGGTGAGGCGCGGCCACGGTCAACTGCTCGTCGACGGCCTCGAACGCCACCGAGCAACGCCGAGCCTCGGAGGGATGGGCAAATTGGCCAGGGCCAAGGCGCTTTCGGGCGCCATTCGCGTTAGGAAGGGGGCCGAAACGCGGGTCCGTGCTCGCGAAATCCTGCTCGTCGACGATGTGTTGACGAGCGGCGCGACGACCAACAACTGCGTGAAGGCGCTGAAAAAGGCAGGCGCCACACGCGTCACGATCGCCTGCTTCGCGCGCGTGCGAGACTGATCGGCAAAAGAAACGCCCGGGACCTTGCGGACCCGGGCGCCACGTGACGAATTTACTCGGGCCTGTCTCACGACACCGGTGCAGCCCCCCAGCATGCACCTGACCCTATCCCTCATCGTTACCGGATGCGCCGCGCAATATTGCGGGGCTGCGGATCCGGAACCCCCTGAACCTGATGTTTTGAACATCTTCGGCCTTGGTGGGCAGGCTTGCACCTGCGATGAACTACATCCCTTAAATCGTTCGGCGACGAAACTGCGAAGTGAAACGCCGCTCGATTTTGAGCCGAGCTTGTGGTTAATGTGCAACAAGCTGTCGTTTTCATACAACCTCGAGGACTCGCCTTGTCTGAAACCAGAGATACCATCGAATGCGGGGACGTTTTTCAACCCAAATTCGACGACAAGGGGCTGCTGACAGCCGTCGTAGTCGATAGCGGATCGAACGCCGTTCTCATGGTCGGTTTCATGGATGCGGAAGCTGTGGAAGCGACGCGACAGTCGGGCTTTGCGCATTTCCATTCACGCTCGCGCGGCAAATTGTGGATGAAGGGCGAAACCAGCGGGAATACTTTGGCGGTCGTCGAAATTCTGGTCGATTGTGATCAGGATGCGTTGGTACTTCGCTGTCGGCCGGCAGGTTCAACGTGTCATACCGGCGCGACGAGTTGTTTCTATCGACGACTGGAGCAAGACGCTCTCGAACGCGTCAATACTTGACGCTTACGTAAACGTTGAATTATGCATGCGGCCATGACTGAGCCGCATCACGATCAATCCAGAGTGGGTGCACCCGACCGGCGTCATGCCGGTGCGCATCTCGAACGTCCCGACAAGCTCGAACGCGAACAGTACTCGATCTCGGATCTGACAAGCGAGTTCGCGTGCACTGCGCGGGCTTTACGGTTTTACGAGGACGAGGGGCTGATCGCTCCATCTCGGGTCGGGTTGTCCCGTATCTATTCGAAACGCGACAGGGCCCGCCTTGCCTGGATCATGCGTGCGAAGAACGTCGGATTTTCGCTCACCGAAATACGCGAGATGATCGACCTTTACGATCTCGACGACGGGCGGGCGGAACAACGCCGCGTGACCTTGGAGAAATGCCGTCGGCACGTGGCCAAGCTTAAGGAGCAGCGCGCCGATATCGACAGCTCGATCAAGGATCTGACCGAATTCATCGATCTGGTCGAGGAGCAGCTCGACTAGGAACCCGAAACCGATCCTTCCCCAGGCGAATTTCAAGCCAACCGATTTTCTTCAAGGACCTCTCCATGCCCAGCTACAAAGCCCCCACACGCGACACGCGCTTCGTCATCAACGAATTGCTGGACCTTGCCAGTTACGGCAACCTGCCCGGCTTCGAAATGGCGACACCCGACGTTGTCGAGGCGGTGGTCAGCGAAGGCGGCAAATTCTGTTCCGAGGTGCTCGCACCGCTGAACCGTGTCGGCGATGAACACGGCTGCGTCCGCAACGACGACGGCTCGGTCACCACGCCCCCGGGGTTCAAGGAAGCGTTCGATCAGTTTCGCGAAGCGGGCTGGGGCACCATTTCCGCGCCAGAGGAGTTCGGCGGGCAGGGCATGCCACACGTGCTCGGGTTCGTGATCGAGGAATATATCTCTGCCGCGAACCAGGCGTTCGGCATGTACCCGGGCCTGACCAATGGCGCCACTTCGGCGCTGCTCGCCAAGGGGTCGGACGAGCAGAAGGCGAAGTATCTGCCCAAAATGATCTCCAACGAGTGGACGGGAACGATGAACCTGACCGAGCCGCATTGCGGCACCGATCTGGGCATGATCCGGACCAAGGCCGAGCCGCAGGGCGACGGCAGCTATTCGATCACCGGCACCAAGATTTTCATTTCCGCCGGCGAACACGACATGAGCGAGAACATCATCCACCTCGTCCTCGCCAAGACGCCGGGCGCGCCCGACAGCAGCAAGGGCATTTCGCTGTTCGTGGTGCCCAAGTTCCTGGTCGAGGAAGATGGTTCGCTGGGCGAGCGCAATGGCGTGATGTGCGGCTCCATCGAAGAAAAGATGGGCATCCACGGCAATTCGACCTGCGTGCTGAACTACGACGGAGCGAAAGGCTGGCTCGTCGGCGAGGAGAACAAGGGCCTCGCCGCCATGTTCATCATGATGAACGCCGCGCGTCTCGGTGTCGGTATCCAGGGCCTCAGCCAGGCCGAGGTCGCCTACCAGAACGCCGTCGCCTACGCGCTCGATCGGCGCCAGGGCAGGGCGCTGACTGGCCCGGCAGAACCCGAGCAGCAGGCCGATCCAATCTTCGTCCACCCCGATGTCCGCCGGATGCTGATGGACGCCAAGGCCTTTACCGAAGGGATGCGCGCGCTGGCGCTGTGGGGCGGATTGCTGGTCGACCTGACGCACAAGGCGCAGACCGAGGAAGAGCGCGAGGAAGCCGACTTGCTGCTCGGCCTGATGACCCCGGTCATCAAGGGCTATGGCACCGACAAGGGTTACGAGGTCGCCACCAACATGCAGCAGGTCTTCGGCGGCCATGGCTATATCGAGGAATGGGGCATGAGCCAGTTCGTCCGCGATGCGCGCATTGCCCAGATTTACGAAGGCACCAACGGCGTGCAGGCGATGGACCTGTGTGGCCGCAAGCTGGCGCAGAAGGGCGGGGCTGCCGTGCAGGCCTTCTTCAAGCATGTCGGCGAGGAAATCGCCGCGGCGAAGGACGTCGAAGAGCTCAAGGGTATGGCGGAGCAGCTCGAAAAGGCGCTGGGCCAGCAGCAGGCCGCGACCATGTGGTTCATGCAGAACGCGATGCAGAACCCCAACCATCTGGGTGCGGGCGCGCATCACTACATGCATATGATGGGCATCGTGACGCTGGGCCTGATGTGGCTCAAGATGGCCAAGGTGGCGCAGGCGAAGCTGGGCGATGCGGGCGACGACGAGGCTTTTTACGAACAGAAACTCGCCACCGCGCGTTATTACATGGACCGTTACCTGCCCGACGCCGGAGCGCTGCGCCGCAAGCTGGAGGCGGGCAGCGACAGCATGATGGCGCTGGGCGAAGAGGCCTTCCAGACGGCGGCATAATCGCCGAGTCGCGGCGTCACGCCGGGACTTTAGTTGATGAAACACATGCGCGGGGTGCCCTTTCCAAAGGGTGCCCCGCGGTTTGCCGTGGTATTCAGGTTTCAAAGAGCCGATGCGAAGCTAGCAACGGCGCGGCGTGTAGGAAAATGGAATGTGCGAGGTGGGGTGGTTTTCTGCCGCTTGCCCTTTTGCCTTTCAACAGCAGCTTTGCGCCCTAATTGCGGCCGTTCAAGATAATCCGCCGGGCATCTAAGAGCGGACTAAACACCTCCAACTGACCTAATCAATTGGATCAAACCAACCGGTTATGCGGGAAATCCAACTCTCAGATTGGCGAACATTAACGAAATTTAATGAAACCGACTGAAAACTGAAACTCGGCGCGCCTAGGCGCCCTTCGTATTGCATTGCGGTGGAAGGGGCGCTCAATGAAACTTTTGTTGATGCTAATGACGGGCGCGATGCTTGGCTCGGTCATGCCAGCAATGGCGCACGAGGGTGCTCATACCCCGGCTCAGGTTCCCTGGCAGGAGGCGAGCACGTGGCCAGACCGGATCGTGGCGACCATGGAGAGAGATCCGGCGTCCTCAATCAGCGTGAGCTGGCGCACCTCCGCCGAAATTAAGGCGACCCGTGCCGAGATCACACTAGCATTGCCCGATGCACGATTCGACCAGCTTGCGCGCTCGGTCGATGCACAGACCCAGCTGCTCGACCTCGACCAAGTCGTTCACGAGGGGCTCGTCCTGCCGGTTACGCACAATGCGGGCCTTCCTGCAACCAGCCATCACTCGGTGCGCTTCGACGGACTGGAGCCCGACACCCTGTATGCCTATCGGGTGCAAGGCGCTGAGGGTCAGTGGAGCGAGTGGTTCCAGACCCGGACCGCTCCCAGTTCCGGCCCCTTGCGCTTCATCTATCTCGGTGATGCCCAGAATGGCCTCGATTCGCATTGGCCACGCGTGATCCGGGCCGCCTTCCAGCAGGCTCCCGATGCCCGCTTCATCCTCCACGCCGGCGACCTTGTAAACCGCGGTTCGCGTGATCTGGAATGGGCGCACTGGTTCCGGGCCGGCAGCTTCATCAACGGGATGATTCCGGCGATCCCGGTTTCGGGCAACCACGAATACGACAGCTACAAACTAGGCGAGGAGCAAAAGCAGAAGCTGCTTTCGATCCTATGGCGCCCCCAGTTCCGCCTACCCGAGGAGCCGGAGCTTCCGGATGAGATTCAGGAGACAGTTTACTCGGTACGCTACTCGAACGACCTCGAAGTGTTCGTGCTCAATAGCAACGTTTCGGATATGTCCGAACAGGCCGAATGGCTCGACTCCGGGCTCGCCGCCAGCGATGCGCGTTGGCGAATCGTGACGATGCACCACCCGGTGTTCTCCTCCGGGCGCGAGCGGGATAACCGGTCGCGGCGCGAGGTCCTTCTACCGGTGCTGCTCAAGCATTCGGTCGACCTTGTGCTGCAAGGGCACGATCACACCTATGCCCGCGGCCAGGTTGGCGAGCGGGAGGTCGATCTGGAAATGACGCCGAACCGCAGCGCCGCAGTGGACGAGGGCACGGTGACGACGATGTTCGTCAACTCGGTCTCCGGCCCCAAGCAATACGAGTTCAGCGCTACTGGCTGGGATGCTTACGCGCCGAACGGAGTCGCGCTTGCCCGGCGGGGCGAAAACACACAGTTTTTCCAGGTCATAGAGATCGATGGCGACCAGTTGACCTATGCTGCTTACACCGCCGACGGCGCCCTCTACGACGAGGTCGACCTGATGAAATCGGCAAATGGCACCAAGTCGATCCAGCCTTCCGAAAACACGCTGCCCGAGCAGCGGCTATTCCAGAACACCTTGCCCTACGAAAGCGTCAAATAGGCCTGGCAGGCCTTCCATTCAAATGAGGGACTTATGATAACTGCATCTTCCATGCGTGCATCGCGCCATTTGCTTACATCTACGGCGCTGGTCGCCATGATTGCCACTTCGGCTCACGCCCAGGACGCAGGAACTTCCTCCTCTCCCGTCACTGCCGAGCAGCAGGCGACGGTAACAGGCCGCGTTTACGATGTGCAGACCGGCGAATCGCTGCGCGGCGCGGTTGTCCGAGTGAGTGGAACAAATGAGCGCGATGTCACGACCGAGGATGGCCGCTTCCAGCTACAGGTTCCTGTCGGCACCAACACCATCGAGGTCGAGTATGTCGGCTTTGATCCGGCAACGCGCCGCGTTATCGTCGCCGAGAATACCAACGCCGTGGCAGACTTCGGCCTCGACAGTACGGCCCTTGGCCACGAGCCTATTGTCGTACGCGCCGCGGCGGTCGGGCAGGCGCTGGCGATCAACCAGCAGCGCACCGCCGATGGCATCGTCAACATCTTTTCCGAAGAGGTGTTCGGCCCCGCGCCTGATGGCAATATCGGCTATGCGCTGCAGCGCCTGCCCGGCCTCAGCGTCAACACCAACCAGTCTGGCGAGCCGACCGGCATCAACATCCGCGGCATCGAGGGCGCCTACAATTCGTTCCAGATCAACGGCAACCGCGTGCCCACGGCGGGCGGCAGCCGCGGCCTGTCGACAGACCAGTTCTCGGGCGACGGGATCTCCAATATCGAGGTCATCAAGGCCGCCACGCCCGACCGCGACGGCGATGCGCTCGGCGGTATCATCAACGTGGTCACCCGCAGCGCGTTCGAGCGCAGCGGCCAGCGCATCAATATCGAGGCCGGCGGGGTCTATTCCGACCTGCCCGAGGATTGGGGCTATTCGCTCAGCGCCAGCTATTCGGACATCTTCAGCCTCGGCGGCGATTACGACAATTTCGGCGTGAGCATCTCGGTCGGCAGCTACGAGGTCGATCGGACCTCGAACAATCGCGACATGGACTGGGTTCAGGTGACGCCGGACAACAATCCGCAGCTTGGGCTCGGCCAATATGACCGGCCGGTCTGGTTCATGGAATCCTCGCACTGGGAAATCGACTATCAGACCACCCGCACCAACACCGTCAACGTCGATCTCGATTATCGCACCGACGAGTTCAACGCCTTCTATCTGCGCGGCTTCTACAGCCAGGCCGACCGCAGCAACGACGTGTTCGAGACCGATATCGACATCGACACGCGGTTCCAGGACGCCATCGACGGCCGCAAGACCTATGCCGAGCTGACGCCGAATTACGGCCGCGGCACTCCGGGCGATGATGGCTCGCAAGGCTCGCGCGGGTGGATCGGCACCGAGCAGGATCGCGAGACCGAGCTGTATTCGGTCAATTTCGGCGGCCGCCACGAGGGCGGCGCCAGCCTGCTGACCTACGACCTGTTCTATTCGCGCAGCGAGGTGAACACCGTCAACGACAACGAGCTCAACTTCGTGTCGGAGCCGGATTCGCCGTGGATGCTGTTCGAATACGAGCTGTTCGACACCTCGCGCGGCGATGTCGCCATCACCGAGATCAGCGGGCAGGACAGCACCGATCTCGCGCTTGTCAGCGAGGGCGAGCTGGCCCTGACGAGCGCGCTTTCCACCGAGGACGTCTACAGCGCCAAGGTCGACTTCGAGCGCAGCTTCGATGTCGGCAGCAGCGCCCTGACGCTCAAGGCCGGCGCCAAGTATTTCCGCAGCGAGGCGACCCGCGACGAGACAGCCGTGGTCTACGAGATGGACGATGCCTTTCCCTATGCCTCGATCCTCGATCCGACCGACGAGGTCTATATGGGCGGGGCCAAGGTCTACAACGTGTTCCCCGAGCGCGGTGCCGCGCTGCTCGCCTCGAATCCCGAACTGTTCGAACTGAACGAGGAAGACACGCTGGAAGACAGCAATGTCGGCGATTTCGACAGCACCGAGCAGACCTATGCCGGCTATGGCATGGGCACGCTGCGCGCCGGCGCGCACACCATCATCGCCGGCCTGCGCTACGAGCGGGTCGATTTCGACAACACCAATTATGCGGTCAGCTATCTCGACGGCGAGGCAAGCGTGGATGCGGTGACCAACGCCAACAGCTATGATTTCTGGCTTCCGGGCGTCCACCTGCGCCACGAGCTGACGCCCAACCTGATCCTGCGCGAAAGCTACAACCGCACCTATGGCCGGCCGCGCCGCAGCGAGCTGGCCAGCGGCCGGTTCATCAACGAGGACGGCGACATCACCGACGGCAATCCGGACCTGCAACCGGCGCTGTCGGACAATTTCGATGCCCAGCTCGAATATTACACCGATCGCGGCGGTCTCTATTCGGTCGGCGTGTTCTACAAGGACATCGACAATTTCTCGTATAATCTGGTTTACGACTTCAACGCGCTCGATGCCAATGGCATCCCCATCCCAGCGGAGGACGGCGACTTCGAATACGAGGTGCCGATGAACGGCACGAGCGCCAAGAATTATGGCCTCGAGCTGATCGCGCGCCAGCGGCTGGTGTTCCTGCCGGGCGCGCTGAGCGGGCTGACCGCCGGGGTCAGCGCCACCTTCACTGAAACCGAGGCCTCCTATCCCAACCGCACCGATCGCGATGATCTGCCCCTGCCCGGCTTTTCGGACTTCCTGTTCACGGCCACGCTGGAATGGGCCTGGGACGGCTTCATGCTCCGCGGCGACTATGTCAACCGCTCGGACTATGTGGAGGGCCTGGGCAGCGACATCGAGAGCGACGAGTTCTTCGGCCCCGAAGAGCGCCTCGATCTGTCGGCATCCTACTCGCTCGACAACGGCCTGCGGGCGTTTGCCAGCGTGATCAACGTCACCGACGAGGCGCAGTTCTCCTATCAGGGTTATGAACCTTTCGCCGAAGACGCCAACCTCACCGGCCGCAAGTTCACCTTCGGCCTCGGCTACACCTTCTGACCATGAAAGCACCGCTCGCCATGACCATCCGCACCCCTCGCCCGGTCGCGCCGATTGCTGCGGCCTTCGCAGGCCTCGCTGCAATACTGGCCGCGCCCGCATCCGGGCAGGATATTCCAGCGGCACCGCCACCCGTGCAACAGGCGCAAGAAACACGGCAGGCGCGCAACGTCATCGTGTTCCTCGCCGATGCGGCCGGGGTCGCCACGCTCAATGCCGCCAGCATCCTTGCGCATGGGGAGCCGCTTCGGCTCAGCATCCAGCAATGGCCCCATCTCGGCCTGAGCGAGACCTCGCCGGTCGATCGCTTCGTGTCGGATTCGGCAAACGGCATGTCGGCGATCATGACCGGGGTGAAAACGCATAACGGCGTCATCAGCCTGGGGCCTGATGCCGTGCGCGGCGAGCGCGACGGGCAGCCGACCAAGACCCTGCTGGAATATGCCGAGGAGCGCGGGCTGCTGACCGGCGTGGTCTCGAGCCAGTCGATCGCCGATGCCACGCCGGCGGCCACCTATGCCCATGCCAATGACCGCGGCGATTGGGGCAACATCTTTCCGCAGGCCTTCGCACCGCGCTTCGGCGACGGGGTGGACGTGCTGATCGGCCGCGGGCGCGGCAGGATCGGCGAGCAGCTCGCGGCGCTCGGCACCGGCTTCGACCAGCTCGCCAGCGCGCATGATCGCCCGATCTACGCGACGCTCGCCGACATGCCGGCCGACAATGCCCGCCCGGTGGTGGTGGCCGACGAGATCGACGTGCGCGCAGCCACGCTGGCCGCGCTCGACCGGCTCGAACAGGCGGACAAGGGCTATCTGCTGGTGGTCGAATGGGACGCACACACCGACGACGTGCGCGAGGGGCTGGAAAACCTCGCCCGGTTCGACGGCCTGATGGCCGAGGTGGCGGCCCGCGTCGATCTTGGCGAGACGCTGCTGCTGTTCACCGCCGACCATTCCTTCGGCCTGCAGGTCGATGGCGGGCGCCGCGGCGAGGATCTTCTGGCCGGCTACGATGCGTGGCAGGCGGCACAGCCCGCGGCCAGCGACGACGAGGATGACGACCACGTGCGGCTGGACAATGTCTTCGTCAACGCCACCCACACGGCCGAAGAGGTGCCCGCGCTGGCGATCGGGGCCGGCGCCGAGCGGGTGCGCGGCTATCTTCCCAACACCCGCCTGTTCGCCATCATGCTCGAGGCCTGGGGCTGGGAGCGTGATTGACCGGGTGCGCGGCAACCCCGCATCCGGCCGCCGCGCCTTCAGCCAGCGGGCAGGCGGCCGGTCTGTTTCGGCTGTTCTTTCCGGCCTGGCCGCCCTCGCCCTCGCCAGCGCGCCGGCCGCGGCACAGGAGCCGAGCTTCCGCGTGCGCGTGCAGGCCGATGCGCCGCTCAACGCGCCCGGCGGCTGGGCGGGCGATGCGGGGGAAGACGTGGTGGTCGAGGCCGACCGGCCGTTCCGCCTCCGTCTCGAGACCATCGGCGGGCCGCCTGAGGGGCCGCTGAGCCTGCAGGTCAGCCGCAATGCCGGCGCCTGGGAGCATGTCGAGGCGCAGGATTTTCCCCATCCCATGCGCGAATGGACGCAGACCTTCGCCGACGATGCGATTGGCACGGTGGCGCCGGGCTGGAGCATGGCCGCCGGCGCCACCGGCACGCTCGCCGTGGCCATGACGGACGAAGGCGCGGTGCTGCGCGCGGCAGCGGCCGGGGCGGAGCTGCGGGCGCTCTCGCGCGCGCCCTGGCCGCTGCCGGAATTCTCCATCGCGGCGCGGCTGCGGCTGCCGGCCGGCAACGAGCGCGGCGTGGCGCTGCTGTTCGGCTATGTCGATGAAGACAATTACGCGGCCGCGCACTTCATGCCTTCGGGCCGGGTCCGAGTCGTTCGCCAGCGCGACGGGCACGAGACGCTGCTCGGCGAGGCGCATGCCGGTCCGGCGCTCACCGGCTGGCAGGAAGTCGAGCTGCAATATGAGGACGCCGCGCTCGAGATCGAGATCGGCGATGGCGCATTCTCACTGACGCTGCCGCTCGCCGATGGCCTGCCGCGCGGCCAGGCGGGGATCGGCCTTGCCGCTGGCGACCGGGTGGATATCGCCGAATGGACGCTCGAGGGCGTCGCCCGCACGCCGCGCGCCAGCATCGTGGCCACGCGCGGCTATGCCGCCGGAGCGCCGACCGCCGACCTCATCCATGCCGCTCCCGGCCCGTTCTCGCCCGGCGCAGGAGTGTCGCTGGCCGAAGAGGTCTCCGCATCCGCGCCGGCCGACGGGCACAGCGAGTTCGAATGGCCACTCGTCATCCGCCGCCACGCCGACGGTCCGGTGACGAACGAGGCCGGCGACAGCTTTGCCTTTCGCATGGTCGATGGCGAGGGTCGCCCGGCCAGCGCCACGGGCCGGGTCGAGCTGGCCATCGCCGCCGGCCATCTGGGCGGCACCTTCGTCGAGAATCCCGGCCGCATCGGTCCATGGCAGGCCACCAATGGCGACCTCTACTTCATCATGGAGCCGACCGAGACCGACAATCGCTTCATGATGATGAAATCCGTCGATGGCGGTCGGCACTGGCGCGAGATGGATGGCGCCCACCGGCCGGCCACCGGCGACCTCGAATCGGTCGACAGCCGGCTTGTCGGCGACCGTATCGAGATCATCCACCAGGTTACCTCTTCGGTCAGGCGGCACATGTTCCTGACCTCGGACAATGCCGAACGCCCCGACAGCTGGGCGGTGCGCGACGAGGTGGCGGCACGGGGCGAGGCGATCGCCCAGACCGCGACGATGGCGATGCGCTCGGACGGGTCGATCGTCGCCGTCTATCTGGCCGATCGGCTGCATTACGTGGTCGGGACCGGGCAGAGGCCCGGTGACCGGGCGGATGAGGGCATCGGCGAGCTGGTCTGGAGCGCGCCGGTGGAGCTCGATCCGGAGGCAGGCTTCGTCAATGCCGGGCCGCAGGCGATCGTCGGGCGCGGCGATGTCGTCCACCTGGCCTATTTCAGCGACGATGGCAGCATCTGGTATCGGCGCATCCTGCCCGATGGCAGCCTCACCGCGCGCCAGCTTCTCGCGCGCGGCGCGGGCACCGGGCGGGCCGAATATGGCGCCGTGCTCCCGCTTGCCTATGACGCTGCGGCCGACACCGTCATCATCGCCTATCGCCTCGCCGATGGCAGTCTGTGGGAGCGGCGCATCGTCGGGCTGGCAGCGCCCGGCGCCCCGTCCCGCATCACCCCGGGGCCGGTGATCACCGATGCGGTCGATTCGCAGCAGCCCGCGGCCGACCTCGTGATTCATGTTGGATCGCCTGTGCTCTTGTTTATCGACGAAGATAGCCGGAGCATCTACTCGGTCCGTTGCGTCCGTGGCGCATGGCAAAAGCCCGAACTGCTCGTGGACAAAATCCTTGGGTCTTGGGTCCGCGGCAACGTTCTGAGCTTGAGAGACAACAGCCTCGTCTATGGTTTCATCTACGATGGAGGTTCGGATGGCGGTGCAGGTATGAATCGTTTTAACGTGGCGCCTCTCTCGCCGCGATAGTCAGCTTAAGACGCCGATGTCTCAAGCTTGTCGCGAATGCGGCCTATGCTGAAGCACTCCTGTTGACTCCAGCACGAAGCCTCACGTGGCAAAGACTGTTCTGATTATTCAGGACGACCCCCAGATGAGCAAATTCATTATTGAATCACTGGCGCAAGTCGGATTCGCAGTCGAGATCGTAGGGGATCGCTCGAAAGGGTGGGAACTTGCAGGGACGGGAGAGGCTTTCTCACAGCCCAGAAGTTGGCGACAATGGCATTGTCAGAAGAATGGCAGCTTCGCTCGTCAGTGCACCCAACAGCAGACAGTCCGTAATCGGCCCACAAGCCGCCAGGCCGCTACCAGTGTGAGTTGCCGGTCAGCAAAGCGCCCCAGTTCCAGTCTCTTGGCTTATTGGCTCGTTGCCCCAAAAGCTGACACATACGCGTCGCCTGCGTTACTCGAAATGCGGCAAGCGACCGCATATGATCGGGCCGGGGCTGGGTGATTTGATCTAGATGCGATAGCAATGCCGCTGCGTGAAAAAGGTGATTCCAGCGATGTGGCCATTCAGAAAAGAGAAGAACCAAATTCACGGCTTCATCGGTGCGTCGGGTCTAACCGACTGGTGGTTGACCGAATTCGACGATGACGAGCGCGCCCATATCCTAGCGACTTTTCAGCCTATGGGAGCGAGCGATGGGGGAAGGATGCTGATCGAAGAGAAAACTAGTGGCGACGTTAGCAATCCCAGTCAGCTACTCTCTACATTAGCAACTTGGTTCAAGCATGAGACAGACCGCACCATCGGGTTCCGAATAATCGACAAGGCTGAGGAGCTGCTTGCCGTCTCAGAGAATGTTCTGACGAAACACTTCACATATCAGGCGAAGGCTATGGTCTACTACAGATGGCGAGACACAGATTGCTTCGCTCTTCAACGAGCTGAGACAGCCTGCCGAGATCAGATTCAGCTAGCGCCTTTGGCTGCTGAGGCTTTCCTCGCACCCGCAAAAAAACCATTAATCGAGATCAGGTGGGGCAAAGACAGCAGGGAAGAGGCGCAGCGAAAGATCGACCTCGTCCAGAGGGGTGAGGCGACGTTTGACAGGTATCCGCCAGACACGTTGCCGTCGCACCATGGCTACAAGCAGCTTGCTATCATCTTTGAGAAGCGCGGCGATTATGTTGCCGCAGGTGCCCTATCCGAGCAAGCAAGAGAACAAGGGTGGAAAGGTGACTGGGATACGAGGATTGCACGGTTAAACAAGAGGATCGCCAAGCTTTCCAACTGACGCCATCATTCATCAGTTTGTCAGCCGACGCTGATCTCTCGGTGGATTTGCATCAACCGCCACTGCACGTAATTTTTATGGCGGCAGGAATGGCATGAGAATGAACCAACCTCGTCGTGCTTCATATCAAGAAAGAAGCGCCAGGGCATGTGGTTAGCGGCGCTGCACTCTTCGCAGTTCACGGGGACCGTCACCTGCTCGAAGCCGAAGCCGTCGTTCTCTCGCGTAACCTTCCACGTCTGCTTGCACTCTGGGTTCAGACAGTGGACGTGCTGCCCGTCACGCAAGAGACCTGCGCGCCGTTTGTTCAATTCGCCGCACGAGCATTCGAACTTCACTTCCTCTCCGAGGCCGGAAAATGTCATAGTTCCCTTGGCGAGCCTCCGAAGTTCCGACTGCACCTCCTCCACCTTCGCACGAATGCGCGGCCGATCACCGTATGCTGGTATTGCATCGTTGCGGTGTTCGGGCAGGTGGGCGTGAAGCGCCAGCTTCGCCAGCGCGTTCCACAGCTTTGCAATCTTCTTCGGGCTGAAACCGATTTCCGTCCCGACCTCCACATACTCCTCATCTTCCAGCTTCACACCGGGGCAGACTGAGGACTTGCTGATACTGAGGGTGAGGGTCTTGCCGAGATGCTCGTCCACCTCTTTGATGAGCATGTTGACCACGGCACCGGGCTGCCAGCGCCGAAGCTGCTCGTGGGAAATGTAGTCATGCCGCTGGCGGAGTCGGTCGTAGCATACCCGTTCGAGCGCCAACCGAGCCTCCAAGGCAGCATAGGTCACGCTCTGGTCAGTGTCCTCATCCAGCAGCGCGTCGATACGCTCAATGACCGGGTCCAAGTTTATCATTATTCAACTCTGACATCGTGTGATCGGAGTGTCACCGGGCATATATGTGACGTGCGACATCAAGAAACTGCTCTTGGACGACGGCTTTTGCCGACTTGCCACCGAAAGCTGACCGTCTCCTCCCGGCCCAGAAGCCGCCGATCAAAGTCACGAAGACGAAAGGTCGTTTGTAGGGTCGTCAGCGAACAGTCAGCACCGCCTCACTCCGGCAAAAAGTCTGGCACTGACAGGTACCGCTCGCCGGTGTCGTAGTTGAAGCCGAGGACGCGGCTGTTTGCGTCGAGTTCGGGTAACTTCTTCGCGATCGCGGCCAGCGTTGCGCCGCTGGAGATGCCGACCAGCAGGCCTTCCTTGGCCGCGCAGCGGCGGGCCCATTGCTTGGCGTCTTCGGGCTCGACCTGGATGGCGCCGTCGATGGCGGCGGTGTGGAGGTTTTCGGGGACGAAGCCGGCGCCGATGCCCTGGATCGGGTGCGGGCCGGGCTGGCCGCCGCTGATGACGGGCGAAGCGGTGGGCTCGACGGCGTAGGCCTTCATCCCGCTCCATGTTTCCTTCAGCACCTCGGCGCAGCCGGTGAGGTGGCCGCCGGTGCCGACGCCGGTGATGAGCACGTCGATCGGTTCGTCGGCAAAATCGTCCAGGATTTCGCGCGCGGTGGTGCGCTGGTGGACTTCGAAGTTGGACGGGTTGTCGAACTGGCTGGGCATCCAGGCGCCTTCGGTCTGTTCGACCAGTTCCTGCGCACGCTCGATCGCGCCTTTCATCCCGCCTTCCTTGGGCGTGAGATCGAATGTGGCACCATAGGCGAGCATCAGGCGGCGGCGCTCCATGCTCATGCTTTCGGGCATAACGAGCACCAGCTTGTAGCCCTTGACCGCGGCGGCCATGGCGAGGCCGATGCCGGTGTTGCCGCTGGTCGGTTCGATGATCGTGCCGCCGGGCTTGAGCTTGCCGGCCTTTTCCGCATCCTCGACCATGGCATGGCCGATGCGATCCTTGATCGAACCGCCCGGATTTGCGCGCTCGCTCTTCACCCAGACCTCGTGGTCGGGGAACAGGCGCGATAGGCGGATATGCGGCGTACCGCCGATGGTTTCGAGGACGGACTGGGCTTTCATGGGATCTGCTCCTGCGGTTTTTCTTGCCGTGTATGGTCTTGCAATTCTTCAGGCGGGTCGAAGGTCCGGGTCGTGCGCAAAACGGGGAAAATCCGGCTCCACAAGGCGACCGTCGCGATTGCGCCCGCGCCGCCTGCGATCACCGCGATGGCGGGGCCGAACATGCTGGCGAGGAAGCCGGAAAAGGCATCGCCGCCTTCGTTCGAGGCGCTGATCGTCAGCAGGCTGGCGGAGGAGACGCGCCCGCGCTTGTCGTCGGGCGTATGCAGCTGGATCAGCGACTGGCGGATGTAGACGCTGAACATGTCCGCCGCGCCCACGATCACCAGCATGGCGAGCGAGAGCGGCATGGAGCGTGACAGGCCGAAGACGATCGTCGCCAGCCCGAACACCGCGACCGCCCAGAGCATCTTGGGGCCGACATCGGTCTTCAGCGGGCGGAAGCTGAACCACATGGCGGTGATCGCCGCGCCCACCGCCGGGGCGGCGGCAAGCTGGGCGAGGCCGGTCTCGCCGACCTTGAGGATATCGTAGGCGAACGGCGGGAACAGCGCGGTCGCTCCGGCGAGGAACACCGCCATCAGGTCGAGCGTGATCGCGCCCAGCACCATCCTGTTGCGGAGGACGTAGCGCCAGCCATCGATCACCTGGCCGATGGGGCGCTGCGCCCCGGTGATGGGCGAGCGCGGCACCGCGCCGATCGTGCTGATGGCGATGATCGCGACGAGGAACAGGACGCTGGCGATCGCATAGGGCAAGGCGGGCGCGGCATCGTAGGCATAGCCGCCCACCGCCGGACCGAGGATCATGCCCGTCTGCCAGGCGATCGAGGAAAGCGCGATGGCGTTGGGCAAGATTGCCTTCGGCACGAGGTTGGGCGCCAGCGCGGACAGCGCCGGGCCGTTGAAGGCGCGCACCACGCCGAGCAGTACGGCGACGGCGAACAGCGATCCGATCCGCAGCCCTCCGGTCCAGGTCAGCCAGGCCAGGATTGCGGCCCCGACCAGCTGGAGCAGGATGGTCAGGCGCGCGACCGTCTTGCGATTGAAGCGGTCCGCCGCGAGACCGGAGAAGGGGGAGAGCACGAAGAGGGGCAGGAATTGCAGCAGGCCGATCAGTGCGAGCTGGCCCGAGGCGGCGAAGGCATCCATCCCGCTCTCGCGCGAGATGGTGTAGGTCTGCCAGCCGATGATCAGGATCATGGCATATTGCCCGATCACCATCGCGAACCGCGCGACGAGGTAGGCGCGGAAGTTCGCTATGCGGAGGGGGGATGTCTCGGGAGAAGGGGCGCTGGCGGGTTCCACTCATGCCGCATGGCAGCCGTCCCCGCGCTTGTGAAGAGAAGGCTGCTTGGCCGGCGAAAAACGAATGTTGCGTTCAGCGCAGCTTGCGCAGCCGCGGATTGGGCTGGAGCGTATCGATCATCGCGAGGAAGTCGTCGACGCGGATGATCCGTTCGAACTGGAAACCGGCGCGATTGTCACGCTCCCAGATGCAATAGGCTTCGATGCGACCGATCACCGGCAAGCGGATGATGACCCGTTCGCCGCGCGTCAGGTCACGTGCGTCGTCGATCATGAATCCGTTCGCGGACAGGTTCGCGATATGCATGCGCATGTCGCCCTTGTCGTGATGTTCGGCAATAACCGGATGATCGACCGGATGCCGCGACAGCCTCCGCTGATCGGTTACGCTCAGATGTGCTCCCGCGCTCATGGCTACGATCCCTTTATAGAACACTTTACGAACTGCAGGATATTCTCAGAGAATAGCGAAGATTTGGTAAAGCCGATGTTGGTGCTGGCAATGCGGGCCATGAAATCAGCGGCGCAAGACGCCGTGCTTCTTCTTTCCGAGCGACAGTTTCGCCTCGGCGCCGGTTGCGATTTCGACCAGATGGCCCGGATCGGAGATGACGTCGCCGTCGAGCCTGACGGCGCCCTCGGCCAGTTTTCGTTTCGCTTCGCCATTCGATGCGGTGAAGCCGATCTCGGTCAGGACGGCGGCGATCCGCATGCCGTCCGCCCCGACATTCAGTGACGGCAGATCGGCACCGCTGCCGCCTTCGGCAAAGGTCTCCGCAGCGGTCTGCGCGGCCGATTGCGCAACCTCTTCGCCGCGGACGAGCCCGGTCACCTCGTTCGCCAGGACGGCCTTGGCATCGTTGATGGCGGCGCCTTCGAGCGATTCCAGCCGGGCGATTTCGTCGAGCGGCAGGTCGGTGAAGAGACGCAGGAAACGTCCGACATCGCGATCGTCGACATTGCGCCAGTATTGCCAGAAATCGTAATTCGAAAGCTGGCTCTCGTTAAGCCAGACCGCGCCTGAAGCGGTCTTGCCCATCTTCCCGCCGTCGGCGGTGGTGAGCAGCGGCGTCGTCAGGCCGTAGAGATCGGCACCGTCCATCCGCCGTCCGAGCTCCATGCCGTTGACGATATTGCCCCACTGGTCGCTCCCCCCCATCTGCAGCCGGACATCGTATTCGCGCGCGAGATGGCGGAAATCGTAACCCTGGAGAATCATGTAGTTGAATTCGAGGAAGGTCATCGGCTGCTCCCTCTCGAGCCGCAGCCGGACCGAATCGAAGGTCAGCATGCGGTTAACGGTGAAGTGGGGGCCGACGTTTTGCAGCAATTCGATATAGCCGAGGTCGCCGAGCCAGTCCTGGTTGTCGACCATCACCGCGTCGGTGGGCCCGTCCCCGAAGCGAAGCAGTCGTTCGAACACGGTCCGGATCCCGGCGATATTCGCTTCGATCTCTTCGTCGGACAGCATCTTGCGGCTCTCGTCGCGCCCGGTCGGATCGCCGATGCGCGTCGTCCCGCCGCCCATGAGCACGATGGGCTTGTGCCCGGTCTGCTGGAGCCGGCGCAGCATCATGATCTGGACGAGGCTGCCGACATGCAGGCTCGGGGCCGTCGCATCGAAGCCGATATAGCCGGGGACGGTCTGGCTGGCGGCCAGCGTGTCGAGCCCCTCGACATCGGTGACCTGGTGGATGTAACCGCGTTCGTCGAGAACGCGCAGAAGTTCTGATGTGAAGCTGCTCATATCCACCGCGCGCTAGCAGGAACGTGCCACCGTGCAAACGCATGAACTCATCGCGCATCACTCGCATCCACCGTCTGCCCTGCAGGCCGTTTCGGTGTCGCTGGTCGGTTTCGATCACGGGTGGTTGCAATTGCGGTGGAAACTGGCGGGTAGCGATAAGCTGGTCATACCGGACTTCGCGGGACGCGGGAGGGCCGACGGGCTCTGGCAGACAAGCTGTTTCGAGATCTTCCTCCGCCCGCTGGGCGGCGATGGCGCATATTGCGAATTCAATCTCTCCCCGTCGGAGCAGTGGAATGCGTACGATTTTTCCGGCCATCGCGCCGGAATGACCGAGCGCCCTGTGACGCGCGCGCCTGTCGCCAGCCTGCGGAGGGGAGGACAGATGGCGATCTTCGATGCAGCCATACCACTGGCCGCATTGCCGGATTTGCCGGCGGAGGTGGGCCTGACCTGCGTGCTGGAAGAAGAGGGCGGCGTGAAAAGCTACTGGGCACTGGCCCATGGAGAAGGCCCTGCCGATTTCCATGATGCGGCTTGCTTCAGGGCAAGGCTTGGGCCACCGAACAAGCCATGAAATTCGGAATAGATCGCCTGCTGGCTGACGCCGCGCTGCGCGCACCGCTCGAGGGACGACGCGTATCGCTCGTCGCGCATCCTGCCTCGGTCACGCACGACCTTGTCCATTCGCTGGATGCGCTGGTCGAGGCGGGGGTGAACGTGACCTCCGCATTCGGGCCGCAGCATGGGCTGAAAGGCGACAAGCAGGACAATATGGTCGAAACAGCGGACGAGACCGATCCGCGTTACGGCATCCCGATATTCAGCCTGTATGGCGAAGTCCGGCGACCGACCGGGCAGATGATGTCGACCGCAGACGTCTTCCTGTACGACCTGCAGGATCTGGGCTGCCGTATCTATACCTTCGTCACGACGCTGCTCTACCTTCTCGAGGAAGCGGCAAAATCGGGCAAATCGGTCTGGGTGCTCGACCGTCCCAACCCCGCGGGGCGGCCCGTGGAGGGGACCTTGCTGCTGCCCGGCCACGAAAGCTTCGTCGGCGCGGCGCCGATGCCCATGCGGCATGGGCTGACGATGGGCGAGATGGGCCAATGGTTCATCGAGCATTTCGACCTCGACGTCGACTATCGCGTCATCGAAATGGAGGGATGGGCACCGTCCAGAGCGCCGGGTTCAGGCTGGCCCGAAGACCGGGTCTGGATCAATCCGAGCCCCAATGCCGCGAACCTGAACATGGCGCGCGCCTATGCCGGGACGGTGATGCTCGAAGGCACGACGCTGAGCGAGGGGAGGGGGACGACGCGTCCGCTCGAAGTCCTGTTCGGCGCGCCCGATATCGATGCCGCTGCGATCCGGATGGAGATGGAGCGCCTCTCATCCGATTGGCTACGCGGTTGCCGGTTGCGCGAATGCTGGTTCGAACCGACCTTCCACAAGCATGCCGGCGAACTGTGCAACGGGTTGATGATCCATGCGGAAGGCCCCTTCTACGATCATGGGCAGTTCCGGCCCTGGCGGTTGCAGGCGCTCGCGTTCAAGGCGATCCGCGAACTGTATCCGGACTACGACATCTGGCGCGATTTCCCCTACGAATATGAATTCGACCGGCTTGCCATCGATGTCATCAACGGTGGGCCGTCGCTGCGCGAATGGGTCGACGATAGCGCCGCAGAGGCTGGCGAACTGGACACGATCGCGGGCGGGGATGAAGAAGACTGGCGCGCGACGATCGCGCCGCACTTGCTTTATCGCTGATCGTCCAGCGACCGGATCGGCTGGACGAGACTGACGAGCACGAAGCTGATCAGCATCAGCAGGTACCAGCTGCCCAGTTTGGCGAGCGACACCATCTGCCAGCCTCTTTCCTGCCCGGGGTAGGTCCAGGCGCGCGCGAATGTGCCGATATTCTCCGCAAACCAGATGAACAGCGCGACCAGCAGGAAACCCAGCAGCAATGGCATCCAGCGATGGAGCCTCCAGTTGCGGAAATGCACGCGTGTTTTCCGGAATAGCCAGAACGTCAGCGCAAACAGGGCCAGCCGGATATCGGGCAACCAGTGGTGGGCGAAGAAATTGACGTAAATCGCCGCCGCGAGGGCATAGGTCGCCCAGCGCGCGGGATAAGCGGTGTACCGGAAGTCGAAAATCCGCCAGACACGGGCGATATAGCTGCCGACACTGGCATACATGAAACCCGAGAATAGGGGGACTGCGCCGATATGCAGCAGGCTGTCTTCGGGATAGATCCACGATCCGGCGGCTGTCTTGAACAATTCCATCACCGTGCCGACGACATGGAAGATCAGGATGACCTTCGCTTCTCCCCAGGTTTCAAGACGAAACAGCAGCATGCCCGCCTGGATCGCCACAGCCGCGAGCGTGAGGAAGTCGTAGCGGTGGAGCGCGGCCTCTTCCGGATAGAAGAAATGGGTCAGCATCAAGAGCGCCAGGAGGAGCGCGCCGAACAGGCAAGCCCAGGCCTGCTTGAAGCCGAACAGCAGGAATTCGTAAAGCCACAGCCGCCAGCCCGTGCCCGGATCGAACGCCTCGAGCCGCTGGCGGACTGCCTCGAAGCGGGTGTGTTTCAAGCTGCTATCCCTGTTTGCGGCTCAATTCGCGCATGGCGTCGTCCAACCCATCCAACGTGAGTGGATACATGCGATCGTTGACGAGGTGCTTCATGACCTTGGTCGATTGGGAATAGCCCCACTGCTTCTCTGGCACCGGATTGAGCCAGACGGTCGCCGGATAGGTGTTCGTTACGCGCTGCATCCAGGTCGCGCCCGCTTCCTCGTTCATATGTTCGACGCTGCCGCCCGGATGCGTGATCTCGTAGGGACTCATCGCCGCATCGCCGACGAAGACCACCTTGTAGTCATGCCCGTATTTGTGGAGCACGTCCCAGGTCTTGGTCCGTTCCTGCCAGCGGCGGCGGTTGTCCTTCCACACGCCTTCGTAGAGGCAGTTGTGGAAATAGAAGAATTCGAGGTTCTTGAACTCGCTCGTGGCGGCGCTGAACAGTTCCTCTGTGGTCTTGATGAAGGGATCCATCGATCCCCCAACGTCGAGGAAGAGCAAGAGCTTGACCGCATTGTGCCGTTCGGGCCGCATGTGAATATCGAGCCAGCCCTGCCTTGCCGTGCCTGCGATAGTGGCATCGATATCGAGCTCGTCCGCCGCGCCTTCGCGGGCGAAGCGGCGCAAGCGGCGCAGCGCCATCTTGATGTTGCGCGTGCCAAGCTCCTTGGTATTGTCGAGGTTCTTGAACTCGCGCTTGTCCCAGACTTTCATCGCGCGCTTGTGCCGGCTCTCGCCGCCGATCCGAACGCCTTCGGGATTGTAGCCCGAATTGCCGAACGGCGATGTGCCGCCGGTGCCGATCCACTTGTTGCCGCCCTGATGACGGCCCTCCTGTTCTTCGAGCCGCTTCTTCAGCGTCTCCATGATCTCGTCCCAGTCTCCGAGACTTTCGATCTTTTGCATTTCTTCCGGGGTCAGGAACTTCTCGGCGACCGCCTTCAACCAGTCTTCGGGAATATCGACCGGGTTCTGGCCATAGTCGGACAGGACGCCTTTGAAGACCTTGGCGAAAACCTGGTCGAACCGGTCGAGCAAGCCTTCGTCCTTCACCAATGTCGCGCGTGACAGGTAGTAGAAGGCTTCGGGCGATTGTTCGATGACATCCCTGTCGAGCGCCTCGAGAAGCAGGAGGTGTTCCTTGAAACTTGCAGGAATTCCCGCAGCGCGGAGTTCGTCGACGAAGTTGAAAAACATGCTTTCGGGCATAGCGCGCAAATCCGCGAGCAGCCAGCCGCAACCGCTGTCTTTAACCGCATGATAACCGCTTTTGCTTACGTCACGATCCGTCCGGGAGAATGAGGGTCAGGTTGCGATGGAACAGATGAGGGTCGACGCAAACAGCGCGGCAGCGCTGGGCGATATTCCGGAAAGCTGCGGCAAGGTGACGGTCGGCTGTTCCGACGTCGCGGGCATCGTGCAGGCGGTGATCGAAAGCAGCGCGGTCCTTCGCGACGAGCACGCCGAGTTGCAGAACACGGTGCATGAGCTGGAACGCGACCAGCGCAAGGTCGCCGAGGCGAGCGACGAGGCGCGCCTGCTTTCCGCCCGCGCGATCGAGCGCCTGGGGCAGGGCGCGGGCCAAATTCAGGCGTCGCTCCAGCAAATCACCGGTCTGCTGGACCTCGTCGAGGCGCTGGCGACGCACGTCACCGGATTTGCCGCGGCGATGGACCAGGTGAAGCGTTGCTCGAAGGATATCGAGCAGATTGCCGATACCACCAACATCCTTGCCCTGAACGCCACCATAGAAGCGATGCGTGCAGGCGATGCGGGCAAGACCTTTGCCGTCGTGGCGAACGAAGTGAAATCGCTCGCCGGCGAGACGCGCAAGGCCACCGACGAAATCGCAACAGTCGTCGAGAACCTCAGCGACGAGGCCGGGTCCGTCATCGGAAGGATCGAGGCCGGCGCGAAGGCGTCCAACGAAGCCAAGGCATCGGTCGCCAGCATCGACCAGACCTTGAGCGGGGTGACCCAGCTCGTCGGCGAAGTCGATCAGCAGAACGACCAGATCACCCGCGCAACGGCCATGATGACGGCGCATGTCGACCGCGTCCAGGACGTGATCGAAAGTTTCGATCGTGCCGCGACCGAAAATGAACGCAATCTCGAATCCGCGCACAACCGGATGGAAGAGCTGGAAATGACCGCCAGCGAGATGTTCGACCGGCTCGTCAAGGCCGGGCTGTCGCCGCAGGACAGCGTCATGGTCGACAAGGCCCAGCAGGTCGGTGCCGAGATCGTCCGGATGACCGAAGCTGCGATCGACGCCGGAGAGATTTCGGAAGATGCGCTGTTCGATACCGACTATCGCTATGTCGAAGGCTCGAACCCCAAGCTGTATCGCACGACATTGAGCGACTGGGCCGATGCCAACTGGCGCCCCATCAACGACCGCGTCGTGGCAGAAGGCGGGGCGACTCTCATGTGTTCGGAAGCGGACATGAACGGCTTCCTGCCGACCCACGTGTCGGACCGGTCGCGCTCACCGACTGGGGATATCGTGCACGACACGACCTATTGCCGCAACGGCCGCATCATGCTCGAGCCGATCGACAGGCGCGCCAAGAAGAGCCGCGACGGTTACATGATGGCCGTCTATCGCCAGGAAGGCGACGGAAAGAATTACGTCGTGGTTCGCAATGTCTACGTGCCGCTCGTCATCAAGGGCCGTCGATGGGGCGATTTTGAACTGGCTTACAGTTTCCGCTGACGATCAGCTCTGGCGGCGCGCCATGAAGGCCAGCCGTTCGAACATCATCACATCCTGTTCGTTTTTCAGCAGCGCACCATGCAGCGGAGGGATCGCCGCGTTGGGATTGCTGTCCTGCAAGACCTCCAGCGGCATGTCCTCGTTGAGCAGCAGCTTCAGCCAATCGAGCAGCTCGCTGGTGCTGGGCTTTTTCTTCAGCCCGGGCACGTCGCGGATTTCGTAGAAGATTTCCATCGCCTTGCTGACGAGGTTTTTCTGGATACCGGGGAAATGGACCTCGATAATGTCGCGCATCGTCTCGCGGTCGGGGAACTTGATGTAGTGGAAGAAGCATCGACGCAGGAAAGCGTCGGGCAATTCCTTCTCGTTGTTCGACGTGATCACGACTATCGGCCGCTCTTGCGCCTCGATCCGCTCGTGCGTTTCGTAAACGTCGAAACTCATCCGGTCGAGTTCCTGCAGCAGGTCGTTGGGAAACTCGATATCGGCCTTGTCGATTTCGTCGATCAGCAGGACAGGCAGTCTCTCGCTGGTGAAGGCTTCCCACAGCTTGCCCTTCTTGATGTAGTTCGCGATGTCGTGGACGCGCTCGTCGCCCAGCTGCCCATCGCGAAGGCGCGCCACGGCGTCATATTCGTACAAGCCCTGCTGCGCCTTGGTCGTGGATTTCACGTTCCATTCGATCAGCGGGGCATCGAGCGCCTTCGAAATTTCGTGGGCCAGCACGGTCTTGCCCGTGCCCGGTTCGCCCTTGACCAGCAGGGGGCGGCGCAGCGTCACCGCCGCATTGACCGCGACCTTTAGATCCTCGGTCGCAATATAGGATTGGGTCCCTTCGAAACGGGTCTGGTCGGTGGCGTTATCTGACATCGGTTGTCCCTTGAAACTTTACGTTGGCGTTAGGGGGCGGGCACGAAGAGGGCAAGGGGGCGTTGGGGGCGAAGAGACCAAGCTGTGCAGCCGGAGGACAAATGCCGACCGAGAACGTGAAAATCCCCACGCCCCACGGACATGAACTGGCTGGATCGCTGGAAACGCCCACCGGCCTGATCCGCGGCGCGGCGCTGTTCGCCCATTGCTTCACTTGTACAAAGCAGAGCCGCGCCGCGATCGCGGTTTCGCGCGAGCTTGCCCGCAACGGGATCGTGACGCTGCGGTTCGATTTTGCCGGGCTTGGCGGTAGCGGTGGTGACTTCGGCAGCGCCGGGTTCGCTGGCGATGTCGAGGATCTCGTCCAGGCAGCGCAGTTCATGTGCGATCGCTATGGCGACGGAATCCTGCTGGTCGGGCACAGTCTGGGGGGTGCCGCCGTGCTGGCGGCTGCCGACGATATCGGGGTCGAACGAATAGCCGCGATCGCGACCGCCGGCGCGCCCGCAGACGTCCCGCATGTGCTGGGCAACATCGACGGCGA
The DNA here is from genome assembly GCA_003248395.1 of Citromicrobium sp. Taxonomy (GTDB): domain Bacteria; phylum Pseudomonadota; class Alphaproteobacteria; order Sphingomonadales; family Sphingomonadaceae; genus Qipengyuania. Next base: position 41,652 of record QFNA01000006.1, on the reverse strand, counting down.
TCTGGATGCCATCGAGCGCGAAGGCGAAGGCAATGTCAAAATCGCCGGGCGCCCGTTTCATCTGAGCAAACGCTTTCTGGACCGCACGCGAGAGATCGACCTCCAGCAAGAAGTCCGTCAACTCCGCATACCCTTGCTGTTCGCCCATTCGCCGACCGACAATACGGTCGATATCAACAATGCGGAAAAGCTATTTCTGGCCGCCAAGCATCCCAAGAGCTTTGTCAGCCTGGCGGGTGCGGATCACCTCCTCACGAAAGAAGAGGATGCCGATTTCCTTGCCGGTGTGATCACGTCATGGGCCCGCCGCTATCTGCCGCTGCGAAACAATTGGCCCAATCCCGAGGAAGGTATCGTGGCGTGCACCGGCCACGGCAAGTTCGGCACGGAAGTCCATACGCGGTCGCACCACTTCATCGTGGACGAGCCCAAGGATTATGGCGGTGACGATAGCGGGCCCACGCCTTACGATCTTCTGGGGGCAGCCCTAGGTACATGCACGGCCATGACCATGAAGATGTATGCCGATCGCAAGGAATGGCCGCTAGGGCGCGTGCGTGTCCACGTCCGGCACGAGCGCGATCACAAGCATGAGCATGCCGAGGATATGGCGAAGGGCGAGAATTTGCAGGCCCTCCATCGCACGATCACGTTTTCAGGCGGAACGCTGAGCGCGGAGCAGCAGGACAAGCTGATGGAGATTGCCGACAAGTGCCCGGTTCACAAGACGCTCGAGGGTGAGCTTCACATCCACACGGTGGCGGCGGACTAGGCGTCGATCATCTCGCGATCGAATTCGCCGGCATTGTTCTGGATGAAATTGAACCGGTGTTCCGGATTGCGCCCCATCAGCTGATCGACGAGCACCTTTACCACCGCGCGATCCTCGAATTCAGCGGGCAGGGTGATGCGGATCAGGCTGCGCGTATCGGGATTCATGGTGGTTTCGCGCAGCTGCGCCGGGTTCATCTCGCCGAGGCCCTTGAACCGACCGACCTCGACCTTCTTCCCCTTGAAAACGGTCTCTTCGAGCTCCTTGCGATGTTCGTCGTCGCGGGCATATCGGCTCTCCTTCCCCGCGGTCAGGCGATAGAGGGGCGGTTGCGCGAGATAGAGGTGCCCACCGCGCACCACTTCCGGCATCTCCTGGAAGAAGAAGGTCATTAGCAGCGTTGCGATATGCGCGCCGTCGACATCGGCATCGGTCATGATGATGATGCGGTCATAGCGCAGGTGTTCGGGATTGCAGTCCTTGCGAGTGCTGCACCCCATCGCGAGCGTCAGGTCGGCGATTTCGCTGTTGGCGCGGATCTTGTCTGCCGTGGCGCTGGCGACGTTGAGGATCTTGCCGCGGATCGGCAGGATCGCCTGCGTCTTGCGATCGCGCGCCTGTTTGGCGCTGCCGCCTGCACTGTCGCCCTCGACGATGAAAAGTTCGGTATCGCCGTCGCCTTCGCCGCTACAGTCAGTCAATTTGCCCGGAAGACGAAGCTTCTTGGCATTGGTCGCGGTCTTGCGTTTGATTGTCGGTGAGGAAATGATCGAAATGGTCGCGTACGGCACTTTCGACCAGCTTTGCCGCCTCGGGCGAGGTGAGCCGGTCCTTGGTCTGGCTCTGGAACTGCGGATCGCGGATAAAGACGCTCAACATGACCTCGGCGCCGGTCATGACGTCATCGGCGGTGAGATCCTTTGCCTTCTTCGCCCCTGTCAGGTCGCCAAAGGCGCGCAATCCCTTGGTCAGCGCCGCGCGAAGACCCTGTTCATGCGTACCCCCGTCGGGCGTAGGCACGGTGTTGCAATACCAACTGGTCGATCCGTCCGAGAATAGCGGCCAGGCAATCGCCCATTCCACGCGGCCCTGCTGGATGCCGTCATCCATTTCCGGAAAATCCTGGCTGCCGGCAAAGGGCTGCGATGTGACGCATTCGCGACCGTTGATTTGTTCGGCCAGGTGATCGGCAAGCCCGCCCGGAAATTTGAACACCGCCTCTTCGGGCACATCGTCGCTCGTCAGCGAGGGTGCGCATTTCCAGCGAATTTCGACACCGGCGAAGAGATAGGCTTTCGATCGCGCAAGTCTGAACAGGCGCTTGGGACTGAATTTGCGATCGCCGAAAATCTCGGTGTCCGGCACGAAGCTGACAGTCGTGCCGCGCCGGTTCGGAGCGGCACCGACTTCCTCCAGCTTGCCGGTCGGGTGCCCTTTTGCGAATTCCTGAGCATAGAGTGTCTTGTCGCGGGCCACCTCGACCCGCGTGTGGCTGCTCAATGCGTTGACCACGCTGACGCCCACGCCGTGCAGGCCACCGCTCGTGGCATAGGCCTTGCCGGAAAACTTGCCGCCGGAGTGCAACGTCGTGAGGATGACCTCGAGCGTGGATTTGCCGGGATATTTCGCATGCTCGCCGACCGGAATGCCGCGGCCATTGTCCGAGACAGTGACCTTGTTCCCTTCCTCGACCTTCATCTCGATACGGCTGGCGTGGCCGGCGACGGCCTCGTCCATGGCATTGTCGAGCACCTCGGCGACCAAATGGTGCAGGGCGCGATCGTCGGTCCCGCCGATATACATGCCGGGGCGGCGGCGGACAGGCTCGAGCCCTTCGAGCACTTCGATCGAAGACGCGTCGTAGTCGCCGCTGGAGGTGGGTGTGTTTTCGAAAAGATCGTCGGACATCGTTACAGGCTATATCGCGCGCGAATCCGGCGGCACAAGCATTCGCAGAAGGTTATCCGCCTGTCAGAACGACGACGGAGCAGCGGAAACCGTTCTCGCTTCGCCATTGCGAATCTGGCGGACCTCCATCGCGCGCTGGACGACCCCGTTGCGCTGGAAGCGGAAAATGCCATCCATCCCGTCGAAACCGCCGTCCTGGAAAAGCACGTTTACGGGAAAGGGCCGTCCCGGCGTCCAGTCGCGCGAGGCGCGCAGGGTCAGCAACACCGCGTCGTAACCGAGTGTGGCGATGCGGTAGGGTCGCCCGCCGAAACGCGATTCATAGCTCTTGACGAAATCGGGGAAGCGGTCGCCCCGGACCGCGGCAAAGATTGCACCGTCCAATTCGGACGAACGCAGCGCGGCAAGTTCGCCATCCCACCTTTCGGTACCGATCAACTGGGGCGCGTTACCGCTGCCGGCCGACACCGCCTCGCCCGCGCGAACCGAAGATTGACCGCCGTCGCCGATAAAAACCGCGTCGTAGCCGCCAAAGGATTTCAAGCGACCCGCAGCGCTGATGACCGAGGTATTTGCGCGATCGTAACGCTCCGTTGCGACCACCCGACCGCCATGCTCGCGCAGTGCTGCGCGAAAACTCGCTTCGGCGCGCTTGCCATATTCGCTTTCGGGAACGAGCACGGCGAACGCATCCGCGCCTTTCGACCGGGCGTAGCCCACGCTCCTGCCAACCGACTGTTCGGGTACGTGTCCCATGACGAAAACGCCCGGCCCGGCGATGCTGGTATCGTTCGAGAAACTGATGATCGGGACACCGGCGGCCGCGGCATGTTGACGAACCGATGCGACATTCGAACCCAGCAGCGGACCCAGGATGAGGCGATTGCCATCGGCGATCGCTTCTCGCGCTGCCGCCTCCGGCCCCTTCGCGGTATCGTAAGTCGTAATCCGCAAATTTTCCGCATTCGTGTCCAGAATCGCCATCGTGGTTGCGTTGGCAATGGATTGACCGGCTCCGGCAGTGTCTCCGGACAGGGGCACGAGCAGGGCCACGCGATGCCGCCGCTCATCCTGCGGCAGGCTGCTCGGTCCGGGGCTCGGCACAGGACTGGGGGACGGGGGCGCTTCGGTAGGGCCGGTTTTGGGGATGATCGAGCAGCCGGCCATCAGCGTTGCCGCTGCCGTCAGTAAAATCGTCCGGCGGTTCACAATCGCACGCTTCATCCTTGCCGCTTCCCTCTTTTGTCGTCCAATAGGGAAGCGTGAATGACAGCCACTCCCCACGATTAGAACCCCTATTACCCGGTCTGTACATCGTCGCCACCCCCATCGGGAATTTGGGCGATATCACCATGCGGGCTGTGGACATTCTGTCGCGCTGTGATGGCGTAGCCTGCGAAGATACGCGCGTGACGGGCAAATTGCTCAAGCATCTAGCAATTTCCAAGCCGATGTGGCGTTACGACGACCATAGCGAGCAGCGCGCCCGGTCGCGTCTGGTCGAGACCATGCGGCACGGTGCCGTGGCTCTGGTGACAGATGCGGGTACGCCGATGATCAGCGACCCCGGCTATCGACTCGTCAACGACTGTCGCGCCGAAGGCATAGCCGTCACCAGCATCCCGGGGGCTTGCGCGGCAGTGGTCGGACTGACCCTATCCGGACTGCCGAACGATCGGTTTCTCTTCGCAGGTTTCCTCCCGTCGAAGGAAAAGGCGCGTCGCGAGGCATTGGAAAATCTGGCGGAAATCGACACGACGCTGGTCTTTTACGAAACCGCGCCGAGGCTGGTGAAAGCGCTCGCGGCGATCGACGATGTCATGCCGGGTCGGGACGTTGCCGTCGCGCGCGAACTGACGAAGCTGCATGAGGAGCTGCGCCGTGGAACGCCCGCAGAATTGTCGGCGCATTACGAGGCCAATCCGCCCAAGGGAGAAATTGTCCTGTTGGTTGCCCCGCCAATTGCAATGCCTGCCGATGAGGCGGAAGCCGACAGTTTGCTGATCGAGGCGCTGGTCACGCTGAAACCGTCGCAAGCCGCCGCGAAGGTTGCGAGAGAAACGGGCCTCGATCGCAAAGCGCTCTATGCACGCGCGATGGAATTGCGTCGCTCGTGAACAGGTACCTCGCCGAAAAAAGCGGGCGCGACGGGGAGGCGCGCGCTGCCCTATGGCTGAGGGCCAAGGGCTGGCGCATCCTGGCAAAGCGCGTGCGTACTCCGGCGGGGGAGATCGATCTGATTGCAAAGCGCGGGTCGGTCGTCGCGTTTATCGAGGTAAAGTGGCGCAAGAAGAACGCGGACCTCGACTTTGCGATCGACGAATATCGTCTCGGGCGCGTCGCTGCCGCGGTCGAAGCCGTCGCGCATGACTATGTTACCGGCGGAGAGGATATACGGGTCGATGTGATCCTGCTTGCGCCGGGCGCATTACCGCGCCACATCGCCAACGCCTGGCAGCCGTAACATCTCGGGGCCGCCGGTAAATCGGAGTTAGACATGGCATTGCGCGTCGCAGTCCAGATGGACCCGCTCGAAAATATCAATATTGCGGGCGACAGCAGCTTTGCCCTGATGCTCTCGGCGCAGGCTCGCGGTCACGAGCTCTGGCATTACGATGTCGGCACGCTTGCGTGGCAAAGCGATGGCACACGCGGGGGGAAGATCACCGCCCATGCCGCGCCGGTAAAAGTCCAGCGCGTCGAAGGAGATCACTTCTCGGCGGGTGAGCGTCGGCTTATCGATCTGGCAAAGGATATCGATGTTGTCCTGATGCGGCAGGATCCGCCGTTTCATCTCGGCTACATCAGCGCGGCATTGCTGCTCGATCGCCTGCGGGGCACGACACTGGTGGTTAACGATCCCCGAGAAGTGGTCAACGCGCCGGAAAAGATGTTCGTCCTCGATTACGCGCAATTCATGCCGCCGACGATGATTGCGCGCGCTTTGCCGGACCTGAGAGAATTTCAGCGGGAGCATGGATCGGTGGTCGTCAAACCGCTTCACGGGAATGGCGGCAAGGCGATCTTCCGGATCGACGCCGAGGGAACCAATCTTTCGGCGCTCAGCGAAGTGTTCGACCAGACCTGGCCGGAACCGCACATGATCCAGCCATTTCTCCCCGAGGTTTCCGCAGGCGACAAACGTATCGTGCTGGTGGACGGCGAATTTGCCGGCGCCATTAATCGGTTTCCGGGTGAAGGAGAATTCCGGTCAAATCTCGCTCAGGGCGGGCACGCAGAGGCTGCAAGCCTCACCCCGCGCGAGGAGGAAATCTGTGCGGCCATGGGCCCCGAACTCAAACGTCGCGGTCTCGTCTTCGTCGGGATCGACGTCATTGGCGGGAAATGGCTGACCGAGATCAATGTGACCAGTCCGACCGGGATTGTCGCGATCGACAAGTTCAACGGGACCGACACCGCCGGGCTCATCTGGGATGCGATAGAACGCCGACATGCGGAGCTTTAGTCTCGCCAGCGCATTACGACGCATGTGAACCAGTTTATCCTCAATGCGATCCAGACCGGCGGCTATGCCGGGATTTTCCTGCTGATGGCGCTGGAGAATATCTTCCCGCCAGTGCCGTCCGAAATCATCATGGGCTATGGCGGCGTGCTGGTTGCGCGCGGCACATTCTCCTTCTGGCCGCTGCTCCTGATCGGAACGCTGGGCACCGTGGCCGGCAATTGCGTGTGGTACTGGCTCGGTTGGCGCTGGAGCGAGCAGCAGCTCCAGGCCTTCGTGGATCGGCGGGGGCGCTGGCTGACCCTGGAATGGGAAGATTTCGAGAAAGCCCGGCTGGCCTTTCGCAAGCATGGGGACTGGGTCGTGTTCCTCCTCCGCTTCTCGCCATTTCTCCGGACGATTGTTTCGTTGCCCGCGGGTCTGGCCCACATGAAAATGTGGCGGTTCCTTTTGTTCACCTTCCTCGGTTCGCTGATCTGGAACGGATTGCTGATCTGGGGAGGCGGGAAACTGTCGGGCTTGATAGAACAGTATGATGCTGCGGCAGGCTATGTTGTCGGCGGCATCATCTTTGCGGGCCTGCTGTGGTATGGCTGGAGGGTCGCAAACTGGAAGCCGCGTTCCGAGCGTTAATCACGCTCCCGAGGATGCGCGTTGCGGTAGGTTTCGAGCATCGCCGCGGCGTCGACCTTGGTATAGATCTGTGTCGAACCGAGGCTGGCGTGGCCAAGCAGTTCCTGCAGGCTGCGCAGATCGGCACCCGCGCTCAGCAGATGCGTGGCGAAGCTGTGGCGGAGCGCGTGCGGCGTCGCAGTCGCGGGAAGTCCAAGCGCCATTCTGGCCTTCGCCGTCGCTTTCTGGACCACGCCTTGGCGCAATGGTCCGCCCTTCGCACCGAGAAACAGCGGTCCGTCGTTGTGGATTGCCCAGGGGCATCTGTCCACATAGTCCGCGACGGCTTCGCAGACGATCGGGAGCAGCGGCACGACCCTCTGCTTCCCGCCTTTGCCGGTAACCGTGAGGCGCTCTCCGAGCGGGAGCACGCTGCCGGTCAGCGACAGCGCTTCCGCGATCCGCATCCCGGCACCGTAGAGCAGCATCAACACCGCCCGGTCTCGCGCACCGATCCAGTCGTCCTCGGCAAGCGCATCGACTGTCTCGGCCAAGCCGATGGCATCGTCTGGCGAGACCGGGCGGGGCAGGCCCTTCTTGATGCGCGGCCCCCGCATGCGCGGTGCGTCTGCCCGGTCTTCGCCGTGCTGGACTTTCGCAAAGGCGATGAACGCCTTCAATGCAGACAATTCGCGGGCAATCGACGCGTTCGACAAGCCGTCGGCACGCCGCTTGGCGAGATGTTCGCGGAGAGATTTGCTGTCCAGCGCTGCAACGCCCCGCCAATCGTCGAGATTATTGCCGGACAATAGGCGTTCGGCCGCCTTGCCGTAGGCCCGCACAGTGTGCTCCGATCGCCTCAATCCGAGCGACAGATGATGGTGCCATGCCGCGAGGAGATCATGCCTCGTCATCCCTCGACAAGATCGCGCGCGACAAGTTCACCGAGCAGTGCGTCGAGCAGCGGCATACCGACCTCGGTCACGGTCAGACGGGAGCCGATTTCAGAGATAAGTCCCAAGGAACTGTAAAGACGTATCTTTTCGTCATCGATCAGCGCCTCACGTGAGAGCCCGAAGCGGGCGGAGAGGTGGTCGAGGCAAACGCCCTCATGCAGGCGCAATCCCATCAAGAGAGCTTCGGATGCCATTTCGCGCGCGCCGAGCGTAGTTTCCTCGACAATCCCGTGGCCCTTGTCGCGCACGGCCGAGAGATAATTTTCCGGCTTCTTGTGACGCGCGGTCGCGACGCCGCCGCGTCGCCCATGCGCGCCCGGCCCAATCCCGACGTAATCATTATATCGCCAGTAGGTGAGATTGTGACGGCTTTCCTGACCGGGGCGCGCATGGTTGCTGACCTCGTAAGCCGGTATGCCCGACGCTGACGTCATTGTGCGCGTGAGTGCGAAGAGATCGGCTGCGTTGTCGTCGTCGAGCGGCACGAACACCCCGCGCCGCACATCGGTTGCAAAGCGCGTGGCCTGCTCGATCGTCAATTGATAGAGCGACAGGTGGTCGGTGCCAATCGCAAGCGCTTCTGCCAGTTCCCTTTCCCACTCGGCCTCGGTCTGCCCGGGCCGCGCGTAAATCAGGTCGATCGAAACCCGGTCGAAGACGCTTTGTGCCGTGTCGACGGCTTCACGCGCCTCGTCCGCGCCGTGCAACCTGCCCAGAAAACGAAGCGCTTCGTCGCGCAGGCTTTGCACGCCGAGAGACACCCGATTTACGCCAGCCGTCGCAATATCCCTGAAATTATCGGCTTCGACGGAGGACGGATTGGCTTCGAGCGTGATTTCGATATTCGGATCGAACCCCCACAGGCGCTCCGCCTCGGCCAGGAGATCTTCCACGAGCGCGGGCGGCATGAGCGATGGCGTTCCACCGCCGAAGAAGATGCTTTCGAGTGGCGCGGAGGCACCGACTGCGTTTTTCTCGACGCGGAGATCCGCAATCAAGGCTTCGCGCCACGCCGCAATGTCGATCCCGGCGCGAACATGGCTGTTGAAATCGCAATAGGGGCACTTTGCCAGACAAAAGGGCCAGTGAATGTAGAGAGATCGGGCCAAAGGTCGCGACGACTGGCGCTGCCGTTGCAGCCCTTTGTGCCACGGGTTTGGCCGTGGCTGCAAGCGCGCGCGAAGGTGCGGCGGCGGCAGCGACCGCTCACAGCGAGACCCGGCTCCACCACGATGCATCGCGAATGCTGGCCTCCCACAATGCCGAGCGAGAGAGGCTCGGCCTGCCCGCGCTGCGCTGGAACAGTAGGCTTGAACGCGGCGCGCGCGAGTGGGGCGAAGTGCTCGCACGGCGCGGTGTCCTGCAACATGCGGACGAGAGGACGCGCGGCGAAGCGGGCGAGAATTTGTGGATGGGCACCGCCGGCCACTGGGATGTCGATTCGATGGTCGGCAGCTTCATCGCCGAAAAGCGGCATTTCCGTCGCGGCAGCTTCCCGAGAATTTCGCGTACGGGCAATTGGTACGATGCCGGGCATTACAGCCAGGTGGTCTGGCGCGACACGCAGGAGGTCGGCTGTTCGGTCGTCAGCCGGGGCGAATGGGACGTGCTTGTGTGCCGTTATTACCCTGCGGGCAATGTGATAGGCAGGAGCCCTTACTGACCGAACTGTTCGGCAACCAGTTTCGCAAACGCATCGGCGCGGTGGCTCATGCGATGCTTCTCCGCAGGTTCGATTTCCGCGAACGTTTTCTCGCTCCCATCGGGCACGAAGACCGGATCATATCCGAAACCGAGGTCTCCACGCGGAGGCCACACCAGCGATCCGCGCGCGATCCCTTCGTAAATCGCGTAATCGCCCTCGGGCCATGCAAGTGCGAGAACGCAATGGAAGGCTGCGCTCCGGTCTGTATCCTCGCCGCGTTGCTGCAACAGACCCTCGACCTTGCCCATCGCCAGATACCAGTCGCGTCCTGGCTCTCCCTCGAACCACTGTCGTTCTGCCCAGTCCGCCGTGTACACACCGGGCCTTCCGTCGAGCGCATCGACCGAAAGACCACTGTCATCGGCCAATGCGGGCAATCCTGATGCTTCGGCGGCCGCGCGCGCCTTGATCAGCGCGTTCTCGACAAAACTCTCACCCGTTTCTGCAGGCTCGGGAAGGCCGAGCGACCCGGCCGAAAGGCACTTCAATCCGTACGGTTCGAGCAAGGCGGAAATTTCCGCGAGCTTGCCGGCATTGTGGGTCGCGATGACCAGTGATCCGGAACCGAGCCGCCGGGTCATGTGCGGGTCGCCGCCTCCTGTGCCTTGAAAATCTGGCCGCAACCGATTTGCGCCAATCGCAACAGCCGCAAGAATCCTTCCTCGTCGAAGGGCGCCCCTTCGGCAGTCGCTTGCGTTTCGGCGATCTTGCCTCCCTCGATCAGGACGAAATTCGCATCGGCATCCGCGGTGCTGTCTTCCGGATAATCGAGGTCGAGCACCGGTGTGCCCTGATAGATTCCGCACGAGATAGCCGCTACCTTGGCGGTAATCGGATCTTCGACCACTGCTCCGGACTTCATGAGGCCATCGACTGCCAGTCGCAGGGCCACCCAAGCCCCGGAGATCGCCGCAGTCCGGGTTCCGCCATCCGCCTGGATGACATCGCAATCCAATGTGATTTGCCGCTCGCCCAGCTTCTTCATGTCGACCACCGCGCGCAAGGAACGCCCGATCAGGCGCTGGATTTCCTGCGTGCGGCCGCTTTGCTTGCCCTTGGCCGCTTCACGTTGCCCCCTCGTGTGGGTGGCGCGCGGGAGCATCGAATATTCGCCTGTGACCCAGCCCTGACCCTTGCCCTTCATCCACGGCGGCAGTCTTTCTTCGACCGATGCCGTGCACAGGACTTTGGTGTCCCCGAAGGAAATCAGGCAGCTTCCTTCCGCGTGACGCGTATAGCCAGTCTCGATTGCAATCGTGCGCATCTCGTCGGGCGCGCGGCCTGAGGGTCGCATAAAATTCTCCAGTCCAGTCGATTCTCGTCGCTCGCCTTGGCCCAACGATTTCCAGCCCGCAACCCTTGTGGCGCATCGACTATCGGCTAGATATGCAGGATGCGTTCCCCGCCACTCACCGACATGTCCGATCGCGCGCGCGAGATTTTCCGGCTCGTGGTAGAGGGCTATCTCGAAAGCGGATTTCCGGTTGGCTCCAAATCGCTGGCAGGGGAGGGCGGGGTGAACCTGTCTCCTGCGTCGATCCGGTCGGTCCTGGCAGAGCTGGAGCAGCGCGGACTGCTGTCAGCACCTCATACCAGTGCCGGCCGCATGCCAACCGAAAGCGGATTGAGGCTGTTCGTCGACGCGATGATGCAGGTCTCGACACCGACGCAAGCCGAGCGCGAAGCGATAGAACAGAGACTTCGTGAGCCGGGGCCGATCGAGCGAGCACTCGAAGAGACCAGTGCGCTGCTGTCCGACCTGTCAGGCGCGGCGGGCATGGTCACGGTCCCGCGGCGTGAACCCAGGCTGGCACAGATCGCCTTGACCAGCCTCGATTCCCAGCGCGTGCTGGCGGTTCTCGTGAGCGAAGACGGCCAAGTCGAGAATCGGATATTGTCGCTGTCGGTCGATTCGCTGGGGATGTCGCTCGAAGCGGCAAGCAATTACCTCACTGCGCGCGCATCCGGACGCACGCTGGCCGAAGCGGCTGCTCTGGTAACCGACGAAATTTCGAGCGGCATGACCGCGCTCGACGAAGCCAGTCGCGAGCTTGTCGCCCGCGGAATCGCCACATGGACGAAGGATGCCGCGGCACGTCCGGTGCTCATCGTACGTGGCCAGGCAAATCTGCTCGACGAAGAAGCCTTGGGCGATATTGAGAGAGTCCGCTCGCTACTGGACGATCTGGAAAGCAAGCAGTCGGTCTCGACGCTGCTGGAAAGCGCGCGCGAGGCAGAAGCCATGCGTATCTTTATCGGGAGCGAAAACCGGCTTTTCGCCCTGTCGGGTTCCTCGGTCATTGCGGCGCCCTATCGCGATCGCGACGGCAAGGTGCTCGGCGTGCTCGGGGTCATCGGCCCGACTCGGTTGAATTACGCCCGTGTCGTCCCCATGGTGGATTTCACCGCCCGATCCTTGGGCAAGAGAATTGGCTGACAGGGTTTTTAAGTGACCGAGAACAAGACCAACGAACCGCAGGACGAAGCGGTCGATGAAGAAGTGGCGCGCGAGATGGAAGGCGTGCCCGAACATCTGCGCGACGATGGCGCCGAAACGGCAGAGGAGGCGCTGGACGATGCGCTAGCGAGCCTTCGCGGCGATCTCGAAGCGGCGAAGCAGGACGTGCTCTATGCCCAGGCCGAAACGCAAAATGTGCGCCGTCGCATGGAAAAGGACGTCCAGGACGCGCGCAACTACGCGGCGACCGGATTTGCCCGGGATGTCCTGAGTGTGGCCGACAATTTGTCGCGCGCGCTGGACGCCATTCCCGAGGATCTTCGCGGAGAAGAAAAGCTCAAGGGATTCATCGCAGGGATCGAAGCGACCCAGCGCGAACTCGAAAAGGTGTTCAGCCAGAATGGCATAACGCGGATTGCGTCGACGGGCATGCCGCTCGACCCCAACCAGCATCAGGCGATGATGGAAGTGCCGACCGACGACGTCGAGCCGGGCACCATCGTCCAGGAAATGCAGGCGGGCTACATGATCAAGGATCGCTTGCTGCGACCCGCAATGGTGGGTGTCGCCAAGAAGCCGGGCTGACGTTTTCCCAAGGGAGAGAAACATGAGGACTGCAATCACGGTCGCGGCGGTCCTCGCTGCGACGGCACTTTCCACTCCGCTGGCAGCGCAGGGCTCCTCCGGCGATGCGGCCCTGTTCGCGCTCGCGGAAGAATACCACGATTATCGGCTCGCAGAATCCGGAATGATCGAGACTCCGGAAGGGGATTCGGAAGCCGGCGCCCGGCTGTGGTCGGTCACTCCGGAAGCCGAGCAGGAGCGGGCCGCCAGCGCCGCGCAATTCCTCGAACGACTGGGCAGGATCGACCGCGACAGTCTGTCGGACGACGCGCAGATCAATGCGACCGTTCTGGAGACCTTGCTGAAGGAGCAGATCGGGGATGCGCGGTTTTCGGAATGGGAAATGCCATTCGATAGCGACAGCAATTTCTGGTCCTATCTCGCTGCGCCAGGCGGATTCACGACCGTAGAGGATTACGAACGCTATATCGGGCGGATGCGCGATATTCCGCGCTATTTCGAAGAGCACAAGGCCAACGCCCGTGCAGGTCTGGCGCGCGGGTTCAGCGTGCCTCGTGTTACGCTCGAGGGGCGCGATGTCTCGATCTCTTCCTACGTCGTCGATGACCCTGAAAAGAGCGCATTCTGGCGCCCGTTTGCCGAGATGCCGCGCAGCATTCCGGAGGCCGAACAGCGGCGGCTGATGGCGGAGGGACGTGACGCCATATCGTCGGCGGTGACACCTGCCTATACTGAACTGCTGGCATTCTTTCGCGACGAATACCTGCCGCAGACGCGCACATCGCTGGCCGCGATCGAGATGCCCGACGGCGAAGCCTATTACGCACAGCAAATCCGCCAGTACACAACCCTCGACCTGACAGCGGAGCAAATCCACCAGATCGGCCTCGAGGAAGTCGCGCGGATTACGGCTGAGATGGAAACGGTAAAGGGCGAGGCGGGATTCGACGGCACGCTGGACGAATTCGTGACCTTCCTGCGCACCGATCCCCAGTTCGTCGCCCGCACGGGTGATGAACTGATGGGGGTTTCTGCCTACACCGCAAAACGGGTCGATGGAAAACTGGCCGATTACTTCGGATTCCTGCCTCGCCATCGCTACACCATTCGTCCGGTCGATCCGGCGATCGCACCGTTCTATACGGCGGGCCGGGGCGGACTCGATGCCTGCCAGATGAACACCTATGACCTGCCCTCGCGACCCCTTTACAACATCCCCGCGCTGACGCTCCACGAGTGCGCGCCGGGGCACAGTTTTCAGGGTGCAGTGAATATCTCGGCGAGGAGATGGGCATCTACCGCACCCCTTACGAGAAGTTCGGACGATTGAGCTACGAGATGTGGCGTGCGGCCCGTTTGGTGATCGACACCGGCATACATAAATATGGCTGGAGCCGCGAGCAGGCGGTCGATTATCTCGCGTCGCATACCGCCCTGTCCGAACGCGAAGTCGGGACCGAGGTCGACCGCTACATCAGCTGGCCTGGACAGGCGCTTGCTTACAAGTTGGGCGAGTTGACCATCCGTCGTGTGCGCGAAAAAGCAGAAAAGGCGCTCGGCGACCGGTTCGACATTCGCAAGTTTCACGACGTCGTGCTCTCGCTGGGATCGGTGCCATTGCCTGCCCTGGAAGACCGGATCGACGCCTTCATCGCCGATGGCGGACAGGGGCTTCCGGGCGTGACCTACGATTGATTCCGGAACGGGTATCCCGGTCAGTCGTAATTCGAACAACAGGGATATGACGGAGAACAACGATGAATAAGAAGATGATCCTCGCCCCGGCGCTCGCACTATCCACGCTGAGCCTGGGCGCTTGCGCCGAGAATTACGCGGTGGAGGGCGCTGGTTTGGGCGCCGCTGCCGGAGCGGGCCTCGCTGCCGTACTCGGTGACGATATCGAAACCTACGCCCTTGCCGGAGCCGCCATCGGCGGCGTGGTCGGCTACGCGAAGGACAAGAACAATCGTTGCGACGGATATTATGGCGACGGTCGCTATGTCGACGACGATTGCCGCAACGACGATCGCTACGGTCGTTACTGGTAGTCAAATCCAGATAGAATTCGGGGCCGCTCCGTCATGGGGCGGCCCTTTTCTTTTGCGCGGTCAGCCCGTCGCTCCGGGAAACCGGACCAGCAGATCGTATGCGGAAACGTCCGGTGCGCCGGCTATCTTGACACCGTTCCGCAGCAGGAACGCGTGCTTCACGATTTCGGCCTGTTGCTCGATCCCGTACCTTTCCAGCGCCCAGCCTGGTCTCAGGCTGTAATCATACCGCGCCCATGGCATCCTGCGCGTGACCAGATACCATTTGCCGCGCATTTGGCTCTGCCAGACATGCGTCAATTCGTGGATCAGAAGGCCTTGCCGGATCAAGCCCACGCGTGAAAAGTCGTCGCAATAGGCCTCCGACGCGGGATGGAAATGCAGATGCCCACGGGGCGCCATCGTCACCCGCTTCGGCTGCAGCGGAAACCACTTGCGGCGTCTGATCGTCACTTTCTCGTAATCGATCACATTGCCGAAGACGCTGCGGGCAAGCGCGATTTCTCCCGCAGTCAGTGCTCGCTCGCCGCCCGCCGCGCATCCTTCCGCAACCTTTTCGTCGTTGAGTTCGACGTCCAGTTCATCACGCAAATCGCTCAGCGATCATCTCCTGCGCCGCGGATCTCGACCGGAAAAGTCGCCCGCTTCCCACCGGCCACGATCAGCGTGAGGTCGGTCGTTCCACCGGCCTTCAATTTGGGCGAAAGGTCGAATGCCATGACATGCACATCGCCCGGTTCGAACCGGATGGTCTGGCCCGCCTCTATAAGCTGGGGCGGAGCCGTGCTCATGTGGATTTCGCCGTCCATTTCCATGGAGCCGTGAATGTCCGCGCTGCCCGCACCCTCGACTTCGGCGTTGCGGATCGCGTAGTTTCTTTCGCCTGTATTGGTCAGCTCGAAGTAAACCGCCCCCGGATTGCCCGACACGGGCGGCAGGACGAGGCGCGCATCGCTCATCTCCAATGGCAGCCCGGTTGCTGCCGCTGCTGCCTGATCCGTCGATGTCTCGGCGCTGCAAGCCGACAGTGCCAGCGCTGCGCCTGAAAGAACAACTGCTTGAAAAATCGTGCTTCTCATGGGTCTGTTTCCCTCCTCGATATCCGGGGAAGAATCTAGCGTTGGGTGTCCCTTGTGCCAAGCGAAAGCGAACCTATATCGCCCCGGTAACACACCGTTCCTATTGAGCCGCCGACGGGCTTTGCCGGAAAAGGGAAGCCAAGTGCGCGGTGTCCAACGAATTGAAACAGATGGGGAAACCATGGCTAAAGTAATCGGTATCGACCTCGGCACAACCAACAGCTGCGTTGCTGTAATGGATGGTGGAAAACCCAAGGTTATCGAGAATTCCGAAGGTGCACGCACCACGCCTTCGATCGTCGCGTTCACCAAGGATGGCGAGCGCCTGATCGGGCAGCCGGCCAAGAGGCAGGCCGTCACCAATCCTGACAATACTGTGTTTGCAGTGAAGCGCCTGATCGGTCGTCGTTTCGATGATCCGGTGACCAAGAAGGATACCGAACTGGTCCCTTACACGATCGTCAAGGGCAAGAATGGCGACGCATGGGTTCAGGCCGGTGGCGAAGATTATTCGCCCAGCCAGATTTCGGCTTTCATTCTCCAGAAGATGAAGGAAACTGCCGAGAGTTATCTCGGCGAGACGGTGTCGCAGGCTGTGATCACGGTCCCCGCATATTTCAATGATGCCCAGCGCCAGGCGACTAAGGATGCCGGCCAGATTGCCGGTCTCGAAGTCCTGCGCATCATCAACGAACCGACTGCTGCTGCGCTCGCCTATGGTCTCGAGAAGGACGACGGCAAGACGATCGCAGTCTACGACCTTGGTGGCGGCACGTTCGACGTGTCCATCCTCGAAATCGGCGACGGCGTGTTCGAGGTGAAGTCGACCAATGGCGATACCTTCCTCGGCGGTGAAGACTTCGACAGCGCGATCGTCGAATATCTGGCCGACGAGTTCAAGAAGAAGGAGAACATGGATCTCCGGACCGACAAGCTTGCATTGCAGCGGCTCAAGGAAGCCGCTGAGAAAGCCAAGATCGAGCTCTCGAGCTCGCAGTCGACCGAAGTCAATCTTCCCTTCATCACCGCGCGCATGGAAGGCGGGTCCTCGACTCCCCTCCATCTGGTCGAAACGCTCAGCCGGTCGAAACTGGAACAGCTGGTCGGCGATCTGGTCAAGCGCACGCTCGAGCCGTGCAAGAAAGCACTGGCCGACGCGGGTATCGACAAGAGCGGCGTTGACGAGGTGGTGCTGGTTGGCGGCATGACTCGCATGCCCAAGGTGCGCGAAGTCGTCGAAGAGTTTTTCGGTCAGAAGCCGCACACGGGGGTCAATCCCGACGAGGTTGTCGCCATGGGCGCTGCCATCCAGGCAGGTGTATTGCAGGGTGACGTGAAGGATGTCCTCCTGCTCGATGTTACGCCGCTTTCGCTCGGCATCGAAACGCTCGGCGGCGTATTCACCCGGATGATCGATCGCAACACGACAATCCCGACGAAGAAGTCGCAGACCTATTCGACGGCCGAGGATAATCAGCAGGCCGTGACGATCCGCGTCTTTCAGGGTGAGCGCGAGATGGCCGCGGACAACAAGCTGCTCGGCAATTTCGACCTGGTCGGCATCCCGCCAGCACCGCGCGGTGTGCCGCAGATCGAGGTCACTTTCGATATCGACGCCAACGGCATCGTGAATGTTTCGGCCAAGGACAAGGGCACCGGCAAGGAGCAGACGATCAAGATCCAGGCGTCGGGCGGTCTTTCCGATGCCGATATCGATCAGATGGTGCAGGACGCCGAAAAGTTCGCCGACGAGGACAAGAAGCGTCGCGAAGGTGCCGAAGCGCGAAACCAGGCGGATAGCCTTGTTCACGCCACCGAGAAGCAGCTCGAGGAGCATGGCGACAAGATCGACGCATCGCTCAAGAGCGAGGTGGAAGAAAAGGTCGCTGCGCTCAAGACTGCGCTCGAAGGCGATGATGCTTCCGACATCAATGCCAAGGCGCAGGATCTCTCGCAAAGCGCGATGAAAATGGGTCAGTCGATTTACGAGCAGGAGCAGGCGAGTGCCGGTGCAGACGCGCCGCAAGGTGACGCTGGCGCCGAGAATGCTTCGGATGAAGACGTCGTTGACGCCGAATTCTCCGAAGTCGACGAAGACGCGAAGAACTAGGCTGCTGATGAAATCTGGAACCGCCACTGGTGCGCAAGGCGCCGGTGGCGGTCGGACTTTCAGCGGACGGGAACGACATGTCAGCGACCGAAATCGACTATTATGAGCAGCTAGGCGTCAGCCGTGATGCGGACGGGGCGACCATCAAGTCCGCATATCGCAAGCTCGCCATGCAGTTTCACCCTGATCGTAATCAGGGATGCAAGGATAACGAGGCCAAGTTCAAGGCGGTCTCCGAGGCGTATGATTGCCTGAAGGATCCGCAGAAACGTGCAGCCTATGATCGGTTCGGACACGCCGCATTCAAACAGGGCATGAGTGGCGGCGGGGGTGGCCATCCCGGAGCAGACTTCGGCGACATCGGCGATATTTTCGAGACTATCTTCGGAAGTTCGTTTGCCGGCGGCGGCAGGGCCCGAGCTCGGCGCGGCGCAGATCTGCGCTACGACATGGAAATCGGTCTCGACGAGGCGTTTCATGGCAAATCGACCGAAATAGAAATCGAAGTAAGCCAGGCTTGCGAAACCTGTCATGGTTCGGGCGCTACACCGGGAACGCAAGCGCGAAGCTGCAACTTGTGCGGCGGGCGCGGGAATGTCCGCGCCAAACAGGGCTTTTTTGTTGTCGAGCGCCCATGCCCCAATTGTCATGGGCGCGGCGAGGTCATAACCAGCCCTTGCCGCGATTGTCGCGGCGAAGGCGTTGTCGATTTGCCGCAACGCCTTTCGGTCGACATCCCGCCTGGCGTCGACACCGGCACGAGAATCCGTTTGTCTGGTAAAGGCGAGGCGGGGCCTAACGGCGCCCCCGCTGGGGACCTCTACATCTTCGTGCATGTCCGTTCGCACCCGATCTTCGTGCGCGAGGGGACCACCTTGGCCACGCGCGTTCCGATCAGTTTCACCACGGCTGCGCTCGGCGGATCGATCGAGATACCCGGCATCGACGGTGAGGAACTCTCGCTCGATATTCCCGCCGGGATCCAGTCAGGCAAGCAATTGCGCCAGCGCGGGGCTGGCATGCCGGTGCTTCAGGGGCGGGGACGCGGCGACATGGTCGTCGAAATTGCTGTCGAAACGCCCCGCAAGCTCACCAAGGAGCAGAAAGCACTGCTCGAACAGTTCCGCGAACTGGAAACGGGTGACGAGTGCCCGGACAGCCAGTCGTTTTTCGACAAGTTGAGAACTGCCTTCAGCGGCTAGCTAGTCCAGCCGTTCGAGTACTTCCTTGCGGATCTGTTCCAGCAGATGCGCGTCGCAACGTTTCGCTTCACGCTCTTCGTCGAGAACAGCGAGGAACGCGCGCCGTTTGAAATCGCGGCAGCCAAGGTCTGCCGGCGAGCTTTCCACGGTCGAACATACCAGATCGATCATGCGCTCGGCGCCGTGCAGCCGGCCCCACAGATAGTCATTTTCGCGGTAAGCGCGGCTGAAAAAGGCCCCGAAATTGTAGAACTCGATGCCTCTCAATGTCGCTCGCGTGCCGCCTTCGCGAATGCTGCGGGCGTCGTCCGGGCTGATGCGATCGACCTTGACCGCGTCGAATTCGCTCAGGCCTTCATTGCGCAGCAGGGGCAGCGTCGCGACGTCGTAAAAGGGGAAGCCGAGATAGGCGAAGAGCATCCTGCGTTTGAGATTGTCGGGCATAGGGTCGATGGCGGCTGCAAGCATCGCTTCGGCGCGGTCGTCGATATCGGGAAGCAGCCGCTTGTCCTCGATAAAGTCCAGCACCGTTCCCGGATCACCAAGCACATCGTCGGCTATATCCTCGAACTCCGCGCCGAGCGCAGCCTTGCCTTCCTTTTCGAAATAGAGGCCGAGAATATCGTAAACGGCCTCGCGACCCGTTTCGAGCGCGTCGTCTGGAATTTCCGGATCGGCCTCCCAATCGCGCGCCAGTCGTCGGGCCAGCAATCGCAATCTTCTGATACGAAAACCGATATCGTGCTGGCGAAAGAATGTGATCGCTGCCCCGGTCGCCCCGCCGGACGGCAAGGCCAGCGACCCCAGACCACGACGTTCCAGTTCATCGCGAAGCGCCATCTCTACTGGCGTCGCGTCCGCCAGCTTCAGCGCGGGCGCCGCTTCCCAGATCATACGTGAAAGTCGCGAAACGATCCCGGTGAACTTCGCCTGCGCGTAGGAATTGAACGCGTATCCCGCCTGCTCTGCGGCGGCCTGCTGCGCCTTCTGGCGCCATGCCTTCAGCCTGCGCGGGGTGGGCTTGTCGAGAAAAAGAGTGAACCCGAACAGCTTTTCGACCGCACGTTCGACCTCGGGTCGCAAGGATTCGACGATGCGGGTGAGGCGCTCGGCCTCGCGACTCTGCTCCTGAAGCTGCTCGAGATTGTCCCTGATCGGCTGTTCGCGTGGCAGAGTGGAGAGCGACCCAAAGATGGCGGAAAAGAAACCGACGTCCCGCGCTTTGCGATCCTGTCGATCGGCGATCCGGTCCGGCCGCGGATCGACATAAACGAAGCGGCGATCCACTTCGCGCTGTGCCGGTCGACCGCGAAGGGCTGAAATGGCTCCGCCGAACGGCTTGTTGACGAGGACCGAACCATCGATGAGCGACACGTCCTCGACGTCGCTCTGGCTCGATTGAATCGGCATTATGCGCTCAAGGAATTCCGAACGTCCGGGCCATTTTCGCCCGGTTTTCTCGGCCAGACGATCGATCTCCCTGACCCGGAGCGGTGGGAACGCGCCCGGAAAGCTCGCCGTCGCGCGCGCTGCGAAGACCAGTTCCAGCGGATCTGCGAGCGTCTGCCCGCCCATGGCCGGCGTCTTGCGACGAAAACTTATCGGCAGCCGGTGCTCGGTGTCTTCGACAACGGCGGGGCTGTTGAGGCGAAGAAGCTCGAGATGCCCGTGAAAATCGGTCGCGGTGACATACAGATCGAGCGGATGGCCTGGCGGAAGAAGCGGTGCTTCAGTCGCAGTCTCAGCCATGGCGGAAAGCGCGTTTTCGAGCAGTTTCGAAAACCCGATCCCGGAAAACGGCGGTTCGAACCACCGACCCCGGATCAGGTGCGAGACCTTGCGGCGCACTTCGTCACGTGTTTCCGGCGCGACCTCCTGCGAAATTTCGTTTCCCGGCCGATTCAGTATCCAGCTGGCGATCGGTTGCGCCCAGATTTTTCCGCCCGTCCACCTGATCTTCGCTTCGGGGTCGGTCAGGACTTCGACATCGGCCACTTCGAGCCACAGATCGGTCAGCGGCTCGATGCTCTGGCCGGAATGGATTGCCTGCGCCAGAAATACGGCGTTGATCCCGCCGGCACTCGCCCCGCTCATGATGTCGGGAATGATGCGCAGGCGAACTCCGCTCTGCTGTTCGATCGACGACAGCAGATCCAGATAGACCGCATGGACCCCGTCTCGCGCCGCTTGTCCGGAATGATAGTCGCGGCTCGCCCTGGCAAGTTGCCACAATTCGCGTGTCACACCGTGCATGTAGACAGCCAGACTGACCCCGCCGTAGCAGACCAGCGCGATCCTGAGTTCCTTCTGCCGCATCGCTCGTCTTGTGCACATCGCGCTGTGATTTGGCAATTGCGTTCCGGTAATGTTCCAGTTAACAGCGAGGGTATGGCGAAACCCAAGAAACGCTATGTCTGCCAGGCCTGTGGCAGCGTCTCTCATCGCTGGCAGGGGCAATGTGCAGACTGTGCCGAGTGGAACACACTTGTCGAGGATGCTCCTGCAACGGTGTTTTCGCTGAAGCACGACCTGTCGAGCGGTGGGAAGACGGTCCAGTTCGTCGATCTGGACAAGCCCGGGGAAATGCCCGTTCGGCAAAGCACCGGCCTGTCGGAATTCGACCGCGCCCTTGGCGGCGGTCTCGTCCCGGGCAGCGCCATCCTGATGGGTGGCGACCCGGGAATCGGAAAGTCCACCTTGCTGTTACAGGCTGCCGCAAAGGTAGCGCGAAGCGGTCGCGGAACGGTCTATGTCAGCGGAGAAGAAGCCGCCGGTCAGGTGCGCATGCGGGCGGCCAGGCTGGGCCTGTCCGACGCGCCGGTCAAGCTGGCGGCCGCGACCGGCGTCAGGGATATCCTCACGACATTGGGTTCGATGCCGCCGCCCGATCTCCTGGTGATCGATTCCATCCAGACAATGCATTCCGACACGATCGAAGGCGCGCCCGGGACGGTGAGCCAGGTACGCGGATGTGCCTTCGAACTCATTCGCTATGCGAAGGAAAACGAGGTCGCCCTGGTGCTGGTCGGGCACGTCACGAAAGACGGCAACATCGCCGGACCGCGCGTGCTGGAGCACATGGTTGATGTCGTGATGAGTTTCGAGGGCGAAAGAAGTCACCAGTACCGCATTCTGCGCGCACTCAAAAACCGGTTCGGTGCCGTCGACGAAATCGGTGTCTTCGCAATGGCGGGTGAGGGGCTCGAGGAAGTCGAGAACCCTTCGATGCTCTTCCTGTCGGGCCGGGAGCAAGCCCTGGCAGGCAGCGCAGTCTTTCCGGCAATCGAGGGAACGCGGCCGGTCCTGCTCGAGATACAGGCGCTGATCGTGCGCCTGCAGTCGGGGGCCACGCCCCGCCGGGCAGTGGTGGGTTGGGACAATGGCCGTCTGGCGATGTTGCTCGCGGTTCTCGAATCGCGCTGCGGTCTGAACTTCAGTTCCGCCGAAGTGTATCTCAATGTTGCAGGCGGTTATCGATTATCCGACCCGGCAGCCGATGTCGCTGTTGCCGCGGCACTCATCAGCGCGATGGCCGACAAACCGCTCCCCGAATCGAGCGTATGGCTTGGCGAAGTCAGTCTGTCTGGCGAAATAAGGCCTGTCGCACATGCGGGATTGCGACTGCGCGAGGCCGGAAAACTGGGTTTCGACAAGGGCTTCGGACCCAGCGATGCCAAGATCGGCGAAGGTCCGCTCGCTTACACCGGGATGGGCCAGCTATCGAACCTCGTTGACCGGGTGATGCGCGCAGCATAAATGTTGCTGCGGGATCATGACGGGCTTCGATTACATTGTACTTCTGATAGTCGCGGTTGCCGCGATTGGCGGCTTCATGCGCGGCTTTTTGCAGGAAATGCTCTCGCTGGCCGCGTGGCTGCTGGCGGTGATGGCGATCCGGTTCCTGCATACGCCTCTGACACTCGCAATGCAGGATTACATCGGAGGTGGCGTTTCGACCAGCGTACTCGCCTTTGCCCTGCTGCTTCTCATTCCCTATGCCGCGATGAAGGTCATTGCGACGAATGTCGGCAAGGTTTCGCGCGACTCCTTCCTCGGCCCCATCGATCGCGTTCTGGGCTTCGGGTTTGGCGGCCTGAAGGGCATGCTCATCGTCATCATCGGCTTCTCCCTGCTCGTGCTCGGCTATGACAGCGTATGGGATTATCGCGGCCGTCCCGTGTGGATGACCACCGCCCGCAGCTATGAACTGGTTGACAGCGGATCGCGGGCGCTGGTCGAGGTCCTTGCCGAACGCCGCGCACAATTGCTTGGCGAGCGTGAAGCTGCCGAGGCCGATGCAGAGTGAGTGATCCACGCCGGAATACGCTGTATTCCACCGACCTCCTCGCGCTCGCGGTCGAACTGGGCGCCTATCCGTACAAGTTGGATGCAACGCTGCAGGGTGAGGCTCGCTCGCGCACCTGCGGCAGTGTCATTGCGCTGTCTGCAGACGCCGCTTTCGACAATCTCGGATTGCGTGTCTCGGCTTGTGCCGTGGGGCAGGCGGCAGCGGCGATATTCGCGCGCCACGTCGCTGACCGCAATCTGCAAGACCTCAATACAGTCCTCGACCAGCTCGACGCCTGGCTTGGTCAAGGCGATGCAAGACCCGAATGGCCCGATATCGAGCTTCTCGCGCCTGCGCGCGATTTTCCCGGACGTCACGGCGCGATCATGCTCCCGTGGAAGGCCGCGCTCGACGCGCTTTCCAAGGAACGAGACGAGGGCTAATCTGCCCTCCGATTTCGTGGGGGGAGGGAACGCCATGACCGCTGATGCAACAATCGCACAGCGCCAGCCGACCGATAGGGAAATCCGTTTGGTCATTGCTGCCAGTTCGGCGGGGACCATCTTCGAATGGTACGACTTTTTCATTTACGGCACACTCGCCAGCCTGATCGGCGCCGCTTTCTTTCCCAGCGGCAACGAGACGCTGCAGATCCTTCTGGTCTGGGCAGGATTTGCGGTCGGGTTCGGGTTTCGCCCCCTGGGCGCCATCCTCTTCGGTTTCCTGGGCGACAGGCTGGGTCGTAAATACACCTTTCTCGTGACCGTGACCTTGATGGGCATCGCGACCGCTGGCGTCGGATTGATCCCGAGCGCCACGAGCATCGGCTTTGCTGCACCGGTCATCGTGATCGGTCTGCGCATCCTGCAAGGCCTGGCGCTGGGCGGGGAATATGGCGGCGCCGCTATCTACGTCGCCGAACATGCCCCGCCGGAAAAGCGCGGCTTCTACACGAGCTTTATCCAGGCGAGCGTCGTCGGCGGTTTCGTTCTCTCGATCATCGTCGTCCTCGTCTGCAGGGCGCTCATTCCGCCCGAGGCCTTTGCCGCGTGGGGCTGGCGCATACCGTTCCTGCTCTCGATCCTGCTGCTGGCCATCTCGTTGTGGATGCGGCTGAAACTGTCCGAAAGCCCGGTCTTTCAGGCAATGAAGGAGGCAGGCGAAACATCGGCCAATCCGTTCAAGGAAAGCCTCACCTATCCCGGCAATGGCAAGCGCATTTTCGTCGCCCTGTTCGGGATTACCGGCATCCTGACCACGATCTGGTACACCGCCTTCTTTTCCGGCCTGAGTTTCCTGCGCGGGCCGATGCGCGTTGACGAGGGGCTAGTCGAGCTCATGCTGCTGATCGCGGGGTCGATCGCGATGGGGTTCTACCTCATTGTCGGCAAATGGTCCGATCGTGTCGGTCGCAAGAAGCCGATCATTATCGGAGCGGCTGCGACATTGGCCCTGCTGTTTCCGGTTTTCTGGGGAATGGGGGCCCTTGCAAATCCTGGTCTCAAGGCCAGCGCGGAAGCGGCACCGGTTACAGTGCAGGGTGACACGTGTGTTTACGATCCCTTTGCAGAAGTGCAGGCCAGCGAATGTGGCCGCATCCTCCAGGACCTCACCTCGCTCGGCGTGCCCTACGACATTCGGGCGAGCGAAACCCTGCCGATAGCCACGGACAAAATCCTGCGGGTCGGCCCATCAATCCACGATTATGCCGGCCTTCCGGAGGCAAGCAGGCGGGCCACCGTGCAGGGATGGCTTGAAGCAGCAGGCTACAATTTCGACCGGCAGACGCCGCCAATAACGAGCATCGTCGGGATCATCGCGCTCCTGCTGGTTCTCGGCATGCTGTCGGCATTGACATATGGATCGGTCGCGGCGCTGCTGTCCGAAATGTTTCCGCCGAGGATCCGCTACAGCTCGATGTCGATCCCGTATCACATCGGCGCGGGATACCTCGGCGGCTTCCTGCCGCTGATTGCCGGCTACATCGTGGCCATGACCGGGAACGCCTATGCGGGGCTGTGGTATACGATGGCAGTGGTCGGCTTCGGGCTGATCGTCGCATGGTGGGGCATCCCCGACGGACCGCCGAAGGATTTCGAAGAAACGCATGGCTGATTTACCGCCGCCTACGCTGAGGCTTAGAATCGATGTTTCGGCCTTGGAGAGGAACTGGCGAACGCTCGACCGGATGTCTGGAGAGGCGTCGGCAGGCGCCGCGGTCAAGGCCAATTGCTACGGTCTCGGCGTCGACAAATGCGTGCCGATCCTGCGCGATACCGGCTGTGCCGATTACTTCGTCGCCCATTGGAGCGAAGTGCCCGCATTGCTCGCTCATCTGCCGCCGCAGCAGATCAGCGTGCTGCACGGCCCGCTCAATCTCGAAGAGGCCGCCTTTGCCCGCGCGACGGGTGTTCGCCCCGTCATCGACAGCGTGAGGCAGGCAACGCTCTGGCATGAAAGCGGCGGGGGGCCATGCGATCTAATGATCGATACGGGCATCAACCGCCTCGGTATTTCACCCGGCGACCTTTCCGATCTCGCCGTGCAATCGCTCGATGTCGAACTGCTGATGAGCCACCTCGCCTGTGCCGACGAAGACAGCAGTATGAACGCGCGGCAACTGGCCAGGTTTCGGGAATCTCTTCCGCGTGTTCGGCACAAACGAGCCAGTCTTGCGAACAGCGCGGGCATCGCTCTCGGCGCTGCGTATCACTTCGACCTTACGCGTCCCGGTCTCGCCCTTTACGGCGGAATTCCGCGGAATGAATTCGATGGTCAGATTGGCCAGGTTGCCTACCCCGAAGCGGCCATCATCCAGACCCGCACGATCGAGGCGGGCGAAGTGGTGGGGTACAATTCCACGTTCACGGCCCCTGCGAATATGCGTGTCGGCGTCGTCTCACTCGGATACGCCGACGGGATAATGCGGAGCTGGGCAGGGGGCCATTTCCTCGCCGGCGAGAAGCCGCTCCCGATCCTTGGAAAAGTCTCGATGGACATGATCGTGCTGGACATGTCGAATGCACCCGAAACAGACGAGGGGGATTGGGTCCAGCTTCCCTATGAGCTGCCCGTTGCTGCGCAGCAAACCGCTCTTTCGCAATATGAATTGCTCACGTCACTGGGTCGGCGGTTCGCTTGACCCTTGCGTCATGTTGCACCGCGCCTTGTGCAGGTGCTAAGCACATTGCATTGCACAAGAATGGGGATGCAGCGAATGGCCAAGCGTACCGCGGAAGGTGAACCGATCATCATCAAGAAGTACGCCAACCGGCGCCTCTACAACACCGATACGAGCAGCTACATTACGCTAGACGATCTGGCGAAAATGGTTCGTGAGAATGTCGACTTCCAGGTCCTCGATGCGAAATCCGGCGACGACATTACGCACACCATCCTCACGCAGATTATCGTCGAGGAAGAAAGCAGCGGTCCGCAGCAGATGCTTCCGGTCAGCTTCCTGCGCGATCTGATCTCGATGTATGGGAATTCGATGCAATCGATGATGCCCGACTATCTCGAGGCGAGCATGGCCAATTTCCGGCGCAATCGCGAACAGTTGCAGGCCGCCTTTGCCAAAGGGATGGAGGCCAATCCGCTGGCAAAGATGGCGGAGGCCAACATCAAGATGATGCAGAACGCCGCCGAGGCCTTCATTCCCGGCTCTCGCAGCACCACGCAAAAGGATGCTGATCCCGGCCCGTCCGACGAACTTGCCACCATGCGCGAACAGATGGCGGCGATGCAGAAGAAGCTGGACGAGCTGAGCAAATGACGGCATCGGGCCGCGCGCCCTTCGCATAGTCAGAATACAGGAAGAACGACGTGGCCCAAATCCGCCATGCCCTGAACGCTCGCCGCGCAGACGATTTCGCCGCGTGGTATCAGGAAGTCATATCCGCCGCCGAAATGGCAGAGGAATCGGGCGTGCGCGGCTGCATGGTCATCCGGCCGTGGGGCTTTGGCATCTGGGAACGCATGCAGCGCCTGCTCGATGACCGGATCAAGGCGACGGGGCACGAGAACGCCTATTTCCCGATCTTCATCCCGCTGTCCAATTTCGAGCGTGAGGCGGAGCATGTCGAAGGCTTTGCCAAGGAAATGGCCGTCGTCACGCATCACCGGCTGATTGCAAGCAAGGACGGCGGGCTGGTGCCCGATCCGGAAGCAAAGCTGGAAGAACCGCTGGTCGTGCGTCCGACATCGGAAACGATCATCGGCGACGCTATGGCGCGCTGGGTGCAGAGCTGGCGCGACCTGCCGCTCAAGCTCAATCAGTGGGCCAATGTCGTGCGCTGGGAAATGCGCACACGCATGTTCCTGCGCACCAGCGAATTCCTCTGGCAGGAAGGGCACACTGCGCATGCCGACGAGGCGGAGGCGAAAGAGCACACACTACGCATGCTCGAAGTCTATCGCGCCTTTGCCGACGAGGATTTGTCGCTGGCGGTAATCGCGGGCGAGAAGCCGGAGAATGAGCGTTTCCCCGGCGCGGTCGAGACATGGTCGATCGAGGCGATGATGCAGGACGGCAAGGCCCTGCAGGCAGGGACCAGCCATTATCTCGGCACCAACTTCGCGCAGGCGAGCGGTATCAAATATCAGGACAGGGACGGCGGCGAAAGCCTCGCCCACACCACCAGCTGGGGCGTGTCGACCCGCATGGTCGGCGGCGTTATCATGACCCATGGCGACGACGACGGTCTGCGCCTGCCGCCCAGGATTGCTCCGCAGCAGGTGGTGATCCTGCCCATGCTGCGCGACAAGCCCGAAGATCAGGCGTTGATCGACTACTGCGAAACGCTGCGTGCCACGCTCGCGGCTCAGCAGGTGCTCGGCGAACCCGTTCGCGTCCTGCTCGACACGCGGCCCGGAAAGGCCGCGCAGAAGCGTTGGGACTATGTCCGCAAAGGGGCGCCGGTGATCGTCGAAGTCGGTAGCCGCGACATGGACAATGGCGTGGTATCGCTGTTGCGGCGCGATCGCCTGTGGGACGAGGAAACCGGCAAGCCCGCGTTCGAGACACCGACGCGCGAAACCGCCGCCCAGACCATTCCCGATGTCCTCGCCGATATGCAAAATGCGCTTCTCGCCGAGGCGCAGGAGCGCCGCGATGCCAACATCACGCGCGGCGTCACAGATTTCGCCGAGGTGGAAAAACACTTCGACGGAGCTCGCTATCCCGGGTGGGTCGAAGTCCAGTGGTCCAAGCCTTCGGGCGAGGCATTGGAAAAGATCGTCGAGCGACTCAAAGAACACAAGCTCACGATCCGCAACGTGCCGATGGATGCCGCCCCGATCGACGGCACCTGCATCTTCACCGGCAACCCGGCGGTCGAACGCGTTTTGCTGGCAAAGGCTTACTAGGTTGAACTGACCGCCAAACTGTTAGAGACAGGCGGCATGAAGAACCTCATCCCGCTTGTCGCTCTTTTCGCAACGCCGCTCGCCGCGCAGGAAGCCGGGCCGTCGGATCCCGCAGCAGGCGTTTCGCAGGAACGACTTCGCGCCGATGTCGACACGCTGGTTGGCTTCGGCACCCGGCACACCTTGTCGGAACAGGACAATCCGACGCGCGGCATCGGCGCTGCGGTCGACTGGGGACTGGCCGAGTTTCGGAATATCTCGGCGGGGTGCGGCGATTGCCTTGAGTTGGTCGCACCGGAACGCATGGAGCCCGAGGGCGGACGGCTGCCCAAACCGACCCGCATCCGCAACGCCGTTGCCATCCAGCGGGGCACCGAACGGCCCAACGAAGTCGTCATCGTGCAAGGCCATATCGACAGCCGCGTGACCGATGTCATGGACTGGCAAAGCGATGCCCCCGGCGCAAACGACGATGGTTCGGGCACGGTGCTGGTGCTGGAAGCCGCGCGCAATCTCAGCCGTACCCGCTATCCGGTTACGATTGTCTACGCCCTGCTTTCTGGCGAAGAACAGGGGCTGTTCGGCGGGCGCCTGCTGGCGGACTATGCTGCGGAACAGGGCTGGCAAGTCAAGGCGGTGCTCAACAACGATATCGTCGGCAACAGCTGCAGCAGCGACGGTTTCTGCGATCCCGATCACGTTCGCGTTTTCTCGGAAGGCCCGCGTGCCGACCTGACCGATGCGATCCGCGCGTTGCAACGCCGCGAGGGCGGGGAGAACGACAGCCCGAGCCGTAACCTGTCGCGCTGGCTCGATAATCTTGCCGATGAAACCCAAGGCGGGCTCGACGTGCGCCAGATCTGGCGCGTCGATCGCATGAGCCGTGGCGGTGACCAGATCCCCTTCATGGAAAAAGGCTTTCCGGCGATCCGTATCGCCGTGGCGGTAGAGGATTACGATCACCAGCATCAGGACCTGCGGACCGAAGGGGGCGTGACCTATGGCGATACCGTGGACGAGATGGATTTCGCCTATCTCGCCAAGGTAACTCAATTCAACATCCGCGCGCTCGACAAGCTGGCGCGTTCGCCCGCGCCACCGGCTGCTGCTGCCAAAGCTGCGGTCCAGACCTTTACCGATATCACTTGGGCCGAAGTGCCGGGAGCCGTCGGCTATACCGTCTGGCAGCGCCGGACCGACGAGCCTTATTGGCGGGACCAGCCGGTGATGGAGAATGTCGTCGCCACCAATGCCCGATTGGAAGGCGTGCGCGGCGATGACTGGATTTTCGGCGTCAGCGCGACCGGAGCCGATGGAGTGATGGGCCCAGTCTCGAGCGCCGTGCCGGCCGGCGACTATGCGCCTGTCGCCACGCAAGAGGATGACAGCGAGTAGGCGCGTCCCCATATGGGGCGCATGACAAAACAGAACAGAACCGGGCGGCCGCAGGGGCTGCCCTCCAAAGAACAGATTATCGAATTCATCCAGAGCTCCGACAAGCCGGCCGGCAAGCGTGAAATCGCCAGGGCATTCGGCATCAAGGGGCAGGAAAAGATAGCGCTGAAGAAGCGCCTCAAGGACATGGCCGAAGAAGGCCTGATCGATGGCAAGAAAACCGCCTTTCACAAGATGGGCGGATTGCCCAAGGTGACGGTACTCAAGGTCGTCGAGATAGAGGATGGCGAACCCATTGCCGTTCCCGAAAGCTGGGATCCGGACAGCGGCGAAAAGCCACCGCGCCTGGTGGTGAAGGAAGGCAAGAAGGTCGCGGCACTGAAGCGGGGCGACCGCTTCCTTGGCCGGACCGAAGAGCACGGGAAGGGCTGGATTGTCCACCCGACGAAGAAGCTGCCCGCCCGCACTGAAGGTCTGATGGGCGTTGTCGAGATGGATGGCAGCGGCAAGCCGTGGCTCGCACCGGTCGACAAGCGGGTGCGGAATTCTTCACCTATCGGCGATCTTGGCGAGGCGAAGGAAGGTGAGCTTGTGCTGGCCGAGCCCATGGGCAAATCGCCCCGTGCCAAGGTGAAGGTGGTCGAGGTGATCGGCGATCCGCTGGCGCCCAAGAGCTTCAGCCTGATCGCTATCGCCAAACACGGCATCCCGCATATCTTCCCGCAAGAAGCGCTGGATGAGGCGCAAGCCGTGGCCGAGCTTCCGCTGAGCGAAGAGAAGCGCGAGGATCTGCGCGACGTGCCTATCGTGGCCATCGATCCCGCGGACGCGCGCGACCATGACGATGCGATCTGGGCCGAGCCGGATGGCGAGGGCGGCTACAAGGCCATCGTCGCGATTGCCGACGTATCGTTCTACGTTCGGCCCGGCGGTAAGCTCGACCGCGAGGCGAGGAAGCGCGGCAATTCGGTCTATTTCCCCGATCGTGTCGTGCCGATGCTGCCGGAAATCCTCAGCGCCGACACCTGCTCGCTGGTCGAGAACGAAGACCGCGCAGCCATGGCCTGCCACCTGCACATCTCGCCCGAGGGCAAGATCACCAAGTGGCGCTTCACCCGCGCCATCGTGCGGCTCGAAGCGAATATCGCCTATGAGGATGCGCAGAAGGCCATGGACGATGGCAGCGCTGACGATGGGCTGAAGAACCTGTGGGGCGCATGGAAGCTGCTCTACAAGGCGCGACAGGCGCGCGATCCGCTCGACCTCGAACTGCCCGAGCGGCAGGTGCGGCTGAATGACGAAGGCGTGATCGAGGAAATCGCCGTACGCGAACGGCTCGACGCGCATCGCGTGGTCGAGGATTTCATGATCGCCGCCAATGTCGCGGCGGCCAAGGCGCTGGAGGAAAAGGCCGCGCCGGTGGTCTATCGCGTCCACGAAACGCCGAGCCGCGAGAAGCTGATGGCGTTCAAGGAATATCTGGCCAGCCAGGGTCGCAGCTTCGCGATGGGGCAGGTGATCACCCCGGGTCTCTTCAACCGGATGCTGAAAGATATCTCCGATCCCGCTGAAAAGGCTCTGATAATGGAAGCGGTCCTGCGCAGCCAGACGCAGGCCTATTATGGCCCTGCCAATGCCGGACACTTCGGTCTGGCCCTCGGGAGCTACGCCCACTTTACCTCGCCGATCCGCCGCTATGCCGACCTTCTGGTCCACCGCGCGCTGGTCGATGCCTACAAGCTCGAACAGCCAAAGCCGCAGGACAAGTCGATCCCCGAAGCCACCGGGCTTTCCGACCGCGACAAGTCCGCGCTCAGCCAGATCACCGACGCGATCAGCCAGACCGAGCGCCGCGCGATGGAGGCCGAGCGCGACACGATCGATCGCTATGTCGCCGCATGGCTGTCAGGCCGCGTGGGCGAGACCTTCGACACGCGCATCACCGGCGTGCAGGGCTTCGGTTTCTTCGCCACGATCGAGCAGCTGGGTGGGGACGGGCTGGTCCCTGTATCCACGTTAGGGCGCGAATATTTCCGCTATGACGAAGGCGCGCAGGAACTGGTCGGCGAAGACAGCGGCACGACCTATGCCGTGGGCGACCGCCTGAAACTGAAGCTGGCCGAGGCGAACGCCCTGACCGGGGCGCTCAAGTTCGAAGTGCCCGACAGCGAGGGTGCGCCGATCGAAAAGCGCGGCAACCGCCCACCACCGAAGAAGAAGCCGCAACGCAAGGGGCAGGGCGCCCCTCGCCAAGCCCACACCCAGGGCAAGCGTGGCCGCCCCGGCAACATCCGCCACCAGGGGCGCGGCAAGAAGCGCTAGGCGAGTTCCTCGAGCCTTTCCCTGCTGAGGCCTCCCGGCACGAGATACAGCGGGCAAGGCAGGCTGGCGGCGCGCGCGGCGAAATGGGCGACCAGCGGATCCTTCCCGCCTTCGGCCGCCGTTCCCAGCACCAGCGCGGCGATGTCGCCGTGTTCGTCCAGATATTTGGCGATCACATCGGTCGCGCTTCCGGGGCGCACGGCGATGACGGGCATCTTGCCCATTTCTCCGAAGATATTGCCCGCGGCATTGTTGGCCATCACCTCGGCCCGCTCGCGCGCTTCCTGCTCGATCGTGGCCTGCACGCCGCCGAATGCGTTGAAGGTCTGCTGCGGCACCAGCGCCAGGATATGGACCGAACCGCCCGTCTTCATCGCGCGCAGGGATGCGAAGCGCAGCGCCTGCTTGGCCTCCTCGGTTTCATCCATCACGACGAGGTAAATTCGCATAGGTGAGGCTCCCTCCAACAGGTGCGGGTTACAAGCTAATTCGTATTCCATGCAAGGACCTTGCGGGGCCAGCACAAAGTCGGCAGAGACGCGCGTAACACTCTCCCCAGCGAGGACGTAACGTCAGAACATGCCCACGCCGATCAAGATGCCCGCCCTGTCGCCCACCATGGAAGAGGGCACGCTCGCCAAATGGCTGGTCAAACCGGGAGACACAGTGTCCGCCGGCGACATCATGGCCGAGATCGAGACCGACAAGGCGACGATGGAATTCGAAGCGGTGGACGAAGGCACGATCGCCTCGATCCAGGTGGAAGAAGGCACCGAGGGCGTGAAGGTCGGCACGGTCATCGCCATGCTGGCCGAAGAGGGCGAGGATGTGGACGAAGCGGCCAAGGCCGCGCCTGCGGCTGATGCGCCGAAGGAAGAACCCAAATCCGCACCCACGCCCGCTCAGGCTGAGCCTGTCGAAGCCCCTGCGCCGGCACCCGCCGCAAACGCTGGTGGCAGCCCTTCGACAAGCTCAGGGCGAGCGGCTGTTGCACCCAGCGGCGACCGCATCATCGCGTCACCATTGGCAAAGCGCATTGCCGAGCAGAAGGGGATCGACCTTTCCGGCGTAAAGGGTAGCGGACCCAATGGACGTATCGTCAAGGCCGATGTCGAGGGTGCCTCGCCAACCACCTCCGCTCAGCCTGAGCCTGTCGCAGACCGCGCGCCAACACCTGCAAAACCCGCCACACAGGGTGGCGATCTCGATGCGCCTTACGAAGCGACCAAGCTCAACAATGTTCGCAAGGTCATCGCCAAGCGCCTGACTGAAGCGAAGCAGACCATCCCGCATATCTACCTCACCGTGGATGTACGGCTCGACGCGCTGCTCAAGCTGCGCGCCGAACTCAACAAGAGCCTCGAGGCCGATGGCGTGAAACTTTCGGTCAACGACCTCCTCATCAAGGCACTCGCCCGCGCGCTCCAGCGCGTGCCGAGCTGCAATGTCAGCTTCCAGGGCGACGAGCTGTTCCAGTACTCGCGCGAGGATATCTCGGTCGCCGTGGCCGCGCCTTCGGGCCTGATCACGCCAATCATCCGCGATGCGGGCCGCAAGGGTCTTGCGCAGATCAGCAACGAGATGAAGGAACTCGCGGGCAAGGCCAAGGACGGCAAGCTGCAGCCGCATGAATTCCAGGGCGGAACCGCCTCGCTCTCCAACCTCGGCATGTTCGGCACCAAGCAGTTCGACGCGGTGATCAACCCGCCTCAGGCGATGATCCTCGCCGTCGGCGCGGGCGAGCAGCGCCCGCATGTGATCGACGGCGCACTGGGCGTCGCCACCGTGATGAGCGCCACCGGCAGCTTCGACCACCGCGCCATCGACGGCGCCGACGGCGCGCAGCTGATGGAAGCGTTCAAGAGCCTGGTGGAGAACCCGATGGGGCTGGTGGTTTAATTAACAATGGGGCTTCGGTCTTCATTCGGATTAGCATCTGTGACGGCATTGCTGCTCGCGCCTTCGGCCGCACTCATCTCGTCGCTGTTGCTAGACGGTAAACCGATCATTGCTGACGGTGCAGATAATAGTGCTCTCCTCTTCATCCTAATGCCGAGCTATCTGGTTACGTTACTAGGCTTGTTTGCGTTCGGCTTCCCGGTCACGATCGTTCTCGACAAGATTGGTGGCGATGCGATGGTCGGCTCCGGCATTGGCATGATGATAATGGTCTGCCTCCCATTCGGCCTCGCTGAAGCCGACTTCTTCGCACGGTTGGCCGCACTCACTTTCATCTTCACTGCGGGTTTGTTCGTTCTGACCTATCTCTTGGCTGGCAGTCACGTTGAGCAGAACACATTTGGATCAACTGATGCCTGACCGCTCCCCCCAAATCCGCGTCACGGCCATGCCGACCGACCTCAACCCCTATGGCGGGGTGTTCGGCGGGTGGCTGATGAGCCAGATGGCGCTTGGCGCAGGGTCACTCGCCAGTCGTGAGGGGCAGGGCAAGGCGGTGGTTGTCTCGGCAACAGATTTTGCCTTTCCCGGCGCAATGCAGGTGGGGGACGAACTCTCGGTCTATTGCGCAATCGCGGCGACCGGCAAGACCTCGCTCACCATCACTGCCGAAGCCATCGCCCGGACACGCAATGGAACGGCAGAGACCAGGGTGGCCGAAGGCACGTTCAAATTCGTGCTCCTCGACGAAGATGACCGGCCGCGCTCGGTGCAAATCGCTGAGGGGATGGCGTGATGATCGGCCGCGCAATCTTTACCGCCTCGCTTCTCGTCCACGCGGCCTGTGCACCGATGGACAAGCTGGCGGCCGAAGTCCCGGTGGTCCCCGGCTCGCACCGGATGGATCTCGATGCGTGCCCATCCTTCGCCAGGGTCGATGGGCTTCGCGCGAGCGACGGCGATTTTGTGCCAGTGCGGTCAGCGCCATCGCCAAATGGGCGTGAGAAGGACCGGCTCGAGGCAGGCGATCTTTTCTGGGTTTGCGACGGGTCGGGCGACTGGACCGGGATCGTCTATTTCGACCCGGAGGGCGGAACGAGCGATTGCGGCGTGACCGGGCCCTATGAAGCTGCCCGGCCCTATACCGGCCCGTGCGAATATGGCTGGATAGAGGACCGTTACGTGCTGGTGATCGCGGGATGACCATGATGAGCATCCAGCCATTTCGTTCTGTCCTACACTGCACCGGCAATGCCATGGTGACGGCATGACCCGCGCCATGACCTTTAGCCGGAAAATCCGCCATTTTTCGCTTCAAGTACCGGCGGGCATTTTGCCTTCTGAACCGTGTAACACGTGTAACATGTCTCCCCCCATCCAGGCTCGAAAGGCTTAATTCGAATGGCTGATTCGCAATACGACGTCATCGTTCTCGGCTCCGGACCCGGCGGCTATGTCGCGGCGATCCGTTGTGCGCAGCTGGGGCTGAAGACCGCCATTGTCGAGCGCGAGCTGCTGGGCGGCATCTGCCTCAACTGGGGCTGCATCCCGACCAAGGCGCTGCTGCGGAGCGCCGAGATCCTGCACTATGCCCAGCACGCGAGCGACTATGGCCTCAAGATCGCCGGCGCGATCGAGGCGGACCTCGAAGCTGTCGTGAAACGCAGTCGCGGGGTGGCCAAGCAGCTCAACCAGGGCGTCACGCATCTGATGAAGAAGAACAAGATCGCGGTGCACATGGGGGAGGGCACGCTGACCGGCCCGACCTCGCTGACCGTGAAGGGCGAGAAGGGTGAAGAGAAGCTCACCGCCAAGCACGTCATCGTTGCCACCGGTGCGCGTGCCCGCGACCTGCCCTTCGCTAAGGCCGACGGCAAGCGCGTGTGGACCTATCGCCATGCGATGACCCCGCCCGAAATGCCGAAGAAGCTGCTCGTGATCGGCAGTGGCGCGATCGGGATCGAGTTCGCCAGCTTCTACAACGACATGGGCTGCGATGTTACCGTGGTCGAAATGCTCGACCGTATTGTGCCGGTGGAAGACAAGGACGTTTCAGCCTTCCTCGAGAAAAGCCTGACCAAGCAGGGCATGACCATCATGACCGGCGCCGGCGTCGAGGATATCAAGGTCTCCGACAAGGGCGTGAAGGCCAAGATCAAGGCCAAGGACGGCAAGGTTGCAGAGACCGAGTTCACCCACTGCATCACCGCCATCGGCATCGTGCCGAACACCGAGAATATCGGCCTCGACAAGCTCGCCGAGATGGACCGCGGTTTCATCCAGATCGATCCCTATGGCCGCACCAAGTCGAAGGGCCTCTGGGCCATCGGCGACTGCACCCCCGGCCCCTGGCTGGCGCACAAGGCGAGCCACGAGGGCGTCACCACCGCCGAGGCGATTGCCAAGGAGTTGGGCAACACAGATGTCCATCCGCACCCGCTCGATCGCAACAACATCCCCACGAGGTCAAGGCGGGCACCTTCCCCTTCATCGGCAACGGCAAGGCCATCGCGCTGGGCGAGGCGGAAGGCTTCGTGAAGACCGTGTTCGACGCCAAGACGGGCGAACTGCTGGGCGCGCATATGGTCGGCGCCGAGGTGACCGAGATGATCCAGGGTTTCGTCGTCGGCAAGACGCTGGAGACGACCGAGGCCGAACTGATGCAGACCGTCTTCCCGCATCCGACCATCAGCGAGAGCATGCACGAGAGCGTGCTTGCGAGCTACGGACGCGCCTTGCACATCTGACCCGGCTTAATAGGAGAAGGCGATGACCAGCTTCCTGATTCTCGCCTTCCTCATCCTCGTGGCCATGGTCGTTTCCGTGCCATTGGCCACGCGTTTCGGCCTCGGTTCGGTGCTCGGCTACCTGCTTGCCGGCATGGCGATCAGTCCGATGCTGGCGGCGCTCAACGTCGATGTCGAGGCGATGCAGGTCTTTGCCGAATTCGGCGTGGTGATGATGCTGTTCATCATCGGGTTGGAGATGGAGCCCAAGCGACTATGGGCGATGCGCGGCAAGCTGCTCGGCCTCGGCGGAGGGCAGGTCGTGCTGACCACGCTAGTAATCATGGGCATCGCGCTCCTCGATGCGCAGCCATGGCAGACCGCGCTTGCCATTGGCATGATCCTGGCTTTGTCCTCGACCGCGATCATTGTCCAGTCGCTGACCGAAAAGAAGCTGCTGCGGACCGATGGCGGAGAAGCCAGCTTTTCCGTCCTGCTGGTCCAGGATGTTGCGGTCATCCCGATCCTCGCGCTGCTGCCGCTGCTTGCCATGCCGGAACTCTACTCCGCGACCGGCGGGCACGAAGGCGAGGGGGCCCATCACGGTAT
Source organism: Citromicrobium sp. (assembly GCA_003248395.1). GTDB lineage: Bacteria > Pseudomonadota > Alphaproteobacteria > Sphingomonadales > Sphingomonadaceae > Qipengyuania. The sequence continues at coordinate 4,148 of QFNA01000006.1, read as the reverse complement.
CGATCTCACCGCGTCCATGCCGATGTGGCTCGCGGCCCTCTCGCGGATCGGAGCCGTCGCTGCGGTGGTGGCGATCGGCATTTACGCCATTCGTCCGCTGTTTCGCTTTATCGCCGGCGCCCATCTGCGCGAACTGTTTACCGGCGCGGCCTTGCTGGTGGTGATCGGAATCGCCCTGCTGATGTCGCTCGTCGGCCTGTCACCCGCACTGGGCGCGTTCGTCGCTGGCGTGGTACTCGCCACCAGCGAATACCGTCACGAACTGGAAAGCGACATCGATCCCATCAAGGGGCTGCTGCTGGGGCTTTTCTTCATCACCGTGGGGGCAGGCATCAACTTCGGTCTTGCCTCGCAGATATGGCAGGACGTCGTTTTCTGGGCGGCCGTGACCATCGCGGCGAAATTCGCCGTTCTTGCCGTCGTCGGTTGGCTTTACGGGCTGCGCAAGCAGGCGCTCTGGCTGTTCTGCCTCAGCCTGCCGCAGGCCGGTGAATTCGCCTTCGTGCTCATCGCCTTTGCCCTCGCCAATCTGGTGATCGACAGCGCAACCGCCGACATGATGCTGCTGATCGTGGCCTTGACCATGCTGGTGACGCCGCTGCTGTTTATCCTCTACGACAAGGTCATTGCAGCCGCCTATTGCAGGGGGCTCGAGCGCGAGCCGGACTCCATCGAGGAAGAGAACGACATCATCATTGCCGGGCGGGGCCGGGTCGGCGGCATTGTCGACCGCATGCTGCAGACCGCAGGATTTTCCACCACCGTCATCGATTACGACAGCAGCCATCTGGAAATCCTCCAGAAATTCGGCATTCGCACCTATTATGGCGATGCGACCCGTCCTGACCTGTTGCACGCCGCGGGGATTGGCCGTGCCAAGCTTCTGATCGTAGCGCTCGACGAACGCGAGCAGATCGACAAGGTCGTGCGCTACGTACTCCAGCATCATCCGCATGTTCACATCATTGCACGCGCAATCGACCGCAATCATGTCTATGAATTGTGGGCCTACGGCTGCCGCGACATCGTGCGCGAGACCTACGATGCCAGCATCCGCATCGGTCGGTCGGCGTATGAAGCGCTCGGTATCGATCGCCAGAATGCCATTGCGATGGCCAGCGCCTTCGAGGACATGGACCGCAGTTCGATGCGCGAGGTCGCCGAGCTTTACGATATCGAGACCCCGCCGATGGAAAACGCGCCGCTAATCGCGAAGGTCAAGGAATTGCGGGCGAAGTGGGATCCCGTCCTGCGCGAGCAGATGGACGAGATCATCCAGCGCGGACGTTGAAAAGCTTTCGGCGTAAATATCAATCGCTTCGTCGCTAGGCGAGGGGGCGATTCCGGTGGCAGAGCGTTTTTATTGCGAGAGGAATCGAGCAATGGAATATGAAATCGAAGACGATCCGCAGGGCGATGCAGAGCGCATCGACGGTGATCGCGATGGCGGCCTGGAAGACGACGACATGACCGACGTGAATTCGAAGAGACGCAAGCCCGGTCCGGCACCGCGTCAACCTGGTGAGAAGGAGAATGACAATCAGCTGTCATGAACCACGCCGTGGCTATATCGCCGTCGCCGCTCTGATGGTCCTGGCACTATCGGCCTGTGACGATCCCCAGCCTGAGCCAGCCTCAGATATCTCCACACAAGCCACTCCGGCTCAGACCCAATCGTCCCCTCCGAGTGAGGATATTAGCCTCGACACGTCCCCGGTCGAAACTGAAGCGACGTCTCCCGCTCCACAAACGAGCGATGCTTCACAGGCGCGCGGCGAGGCTGATTGGACGTCGGAGGAACAGCAGTTGATCGCCCGCTGGCGCGAACTCAACACGGAATGCAGGGGCGGTACCGACCAGGAAGCTGTCGCCGTCGCATGTGCGGAGCGGGACGATGTCGTCGCCCAGGCGCTGACCGAGCGAAACATCTGTTACGGCCGCGAAGGGCAGGGCACGGTCGCCTACCAGATGCACCGCTGCACATCCGATTCGCTCTCGTTCAACTAGGCTTAAATGGCGGACAGGGTGGACTTATTAAGTATCAACCTAATGATTTGAAATCATTTTTTACTTAAATGGCCGCCAAATCCGAACCCACATTTTACCCCACACACCTGCCTTATTTTACCCCACACACCTGCCTTATCGCGCGTTTGGACCAAAGAATATTGCTCCATATTTCGCCACATTGTCCAGTTGTTTTCTGAAGCACACTGACTTGAGCGGGGGGCTGTGGCCTCCAAGCGTGACCAACTCTGCTAGCGAGACGGTCAATCATGGCATGCGGCGAAGAAGCAAAGACGCAGTTAGAGAGCCTGATCGCAGGCCAAACAGTATACTACCAGGGAGCGGAAGACCAGCATGGTCATCTCGTAGCTACATGCTCAGCAAACGGAATGAACGTGAATGCCACGTTAGTAGAGTATGGCTGGGAACAGCCTACCGAGCATATAGCAACGATTACGTCGCGTAGGAGCACCGCGAGCGGTGCGCTAAGGCTGGCATCTAGAGAATGGGCGCGAAACATGGATCCGTCGGGTATCGTTAAAATTACAACGATAACGCTTGATCAGCTTGCCCAATGGTTCGCGACCGGCGAGAGCTAGTTTCAATAACAGGCGAGAATTGGATCGTCTGCACAATGAATGGCTATGGGTGTATCTATGTTGCTGGTGGTCATACTCCTCGTCGTGATCATATTGATATTGATGTTCGGTGCTCAGGCCGTGAAGTCTGGCTTAGCTAATGGCTGCGTGATGCTCCTCTTAGGTGCCGTTCTCGTGGGGGTGTTTGTTGTCGCACAAGGGATGACTGCCGAGCAGTGGTCGTGGTTAGCAGGTAGCGTTGCTCTGCTCGTAACAGTAGTCTGTGGATATTTAGTTTGGTCTGAAAAGCGAGCCCAAGCCGAGATTTATGGGAAGGATAAGGGCGCCCAAGGATCCAAAGGCACGCTGCCCAAGAAACCAGAACCGCAGACTCCCCTAGAAAGCCTAATGCATGTCTTTGAAGAATATGATTCCCGCACCGTTCCCGCGACGAAGATAAAGGCGCAGGAACTCTACGCTCGCGGGGATGAGGACGGTTTGCGGCAGCTTGTCGAAAGCATCTGTGAACGCAACCAAGATCATCTCGAATTTGATGGTGAACGCTACAGCCGACGCGCGCATTGGGCGGGCGGACGCTTCTAAACCTACTAGCCGCTGCTCCATCGCCGGGTCGTTTAGGATGGCGAAAGCATCCTGCCGAATTCCGGGAGTGCTTCGGCTGCTGTATCCGTAACGTTGCGTCTTTCGCCATCAAGCATGAAGGCAAAAGCTATAGGCCATGGCCAATCCGCCTTGTTTCTCTAACTGCCTGACGGCGATTGATCGTCTAGTGCGGTCGTGGCTTTATTTCTTTCGCGATGACAAATTGGCCCAACTTCTCCAAAAAGACCCGGCACATCTCGATGAAAGTTGCCCGCTTACAACCAATCTAAAATCGGGCGTAAAACTCGCCAAGCGACGGTCTGTTAGCCGAGTCGCAGCTTTGGCGACGATGAACCTGAATGCTTTCCAGTCGCTAAGACCTCTGAGCGGTCATTTAACCGCGCCCGCTGAGGGTCCGCTTAGGGGCCTATTCTGTTGAAAAACTCCTCTTGCGAAGAGGGCGAACCGCTGATTCAGTGATCTTCGTAATCAGGAGATTGGCTGATGATGGGCGAGCGAACGGTGATGCAGGAGGCGCTGTTCTACAGCTTCCGCATCGAGGATCATGTGCCGCAAGATCACCTGCTGCGTTCGGTCGACCGGTTCGTCGATCTGACGGGTGTCCGAGAGCACCTGAAGCCGTTTTACAGCTCGACCGGGCGGCCTTCGGTTGATCCCGAGTTGATGATCCGGATGCTCCTTATTGGTTATTGCATGGGCATACGCTCGGAGCGCCGCTTGTGCGAGGAGGTGCACCTCAACCTCGCCTATCGCTGGTTCTGCCGGCTCGATCTTGAGGGGTCGGTGCCCGATCACTCCACCTTCTCCAAGAACCGGCACGGCCGGTTCCGTGACAGCGACCTGCTGCGCAAGCTGTTCGAGATGACCGTCGAGCGCTGCATGAGAGAAGGACTGGTGGGAGCAGAAGGCTTCGCGGTCGATGCGAGCCTGATCCGCGCC